>JAFTJQ010000071.1 GCA_017456285.1 Lentisphaeria bacterium | reverse complement strand
TGTTAAGATTAGTTTTATGTACCATATTTTTTAATCAACCGTTGTTTTTTCGCCACGTGATAATTAATATACTACAAAAAAATAAATTGTCAAACTCAAATTTGAAAAAATTTTGATTTTTTTTAGGGGAGAGGAAAACTTTTTTTCTTGATTAAAAGAAAGAAAAGTTTTCCTCTCCCCTAAGCACCCTCACCTTTCAAAAAAAGAAAACAATAATTAAACCCCTAAAATTCAAAGAGATAGAGTATAAATATTAACCGCTGATTGTGTCATAAATAACAAAAAAAGGGGTGTAACAAAATATAAAAATTTTGCAACACCCCTCAAGAAATATTAATTAAGCAATCTCTACCTCAACAATATGTGTAGAATTATCTTGAGGAATTGGCAGAACTGCATTTGCAACTTCTTTGCCATCAAGTTTTACTGAATTTCTGCCGGTGCGTTTAACAGTAACAATGTACTTTGCACCACGCCAAATTCTCTCGATTTTTGCTTCATTCCATGAACTTGGGAACTTAGGCGAAACCTTAAGACCGTCAAGCACCGCCTCAAGACCGAAAAATCTATTGGCAATATTCATGGTAAACCAAGCCGGAGCACCTGACGAGATAATATTACTGCCTCGTCCCGGATGTCCTGCGTATGGACTTTGGTAATAATTGCACCACCACAATGGCGAAGTCCAGCGGACATCACAAACCTTTTCATCTGCTGAAGGCACCATTTGAAGCATAGTTTTAAGTGCTTCATCGGCATCGCCTGCTTCCAGCATAGCAGCGGTGTACATCATTGACCCGTGGGTATAGCATGAACCATTTTCGCCTGTACCCGGTTTTTTAGCAGACTCACGCCCGATACCGTCACGCTCGGTCAAAAACGGCGGAGCATAAAGCATGGGGCCATACTCGCTTTGGTTGCGGCTTTTAAGTTCATTTACCAAACTTTGAGCAAGTTCGCCCTCAGCAACATGAGAAAGAATTGCAAAGGCTTGAACCAACATACTGATTTGAGCATCTTTATCGCTTTCGCAACAGAACTTAACCCCGTCGTCGGTAATGCCACGGACGAACCACTTGCCGTCCCAAGCATTTTTCTTCAACGATTCAGCGACTTCAACGGCACATTTTTCCAAACGTTCTGCCAACTTTTCTTCGCCGAATACACGCAAAACCGGAGCGAAACGATTAGTTGCATAGATTACCGCAAATGAAGTCCAAACTGATTCGCCGATACCACGACGACCTGCTTTCTCCAAGGGATCACTCCAGTCGCCGTCCATAAAACGAACCAATCCATTCATGCCACGCTGACTGTATGCCCAGATAAGACCACCTGCCACTGCTTCGGCAACAGTAATTTCTCTATTGCGTGCAGGATTGAAAACCTTTTCACCCAAAACTGAAAAATCACCTGTTTCAAGCACATAATCAGCAGCCCCCAAAGCGTACCAGCAGCCAATATCATTATGACGCTGTTTCATCTGTTCGGCGGCAATCGCACCGACCGCCCCTGCATTTTTCGGGGTTGAACGGGGGACAAAACCGTCTTTCAAGGTAAGTTTGGCAAGCTCAATTAAATTCTCTCTCGCAAAATGCGGATAGAAAATCAAAGCTCCGCTTGCATCCTGCAAGTTGTTACGCCAATTGTGCATTGTACCAAGACGTTTACTTTGGTTTTGGTTAAGGAGCTGGAGTTTAGTCCAAGTATTATAAGCGGCATTCAAGGTTTCGCAGGGAGTTGAGATCATACCGCAATTTAAGCGTTCACGGTGAAACTCTTCCGCTCTTGCGATAATTGCTTCTGCCTTGCCTGACTCCTGATAAATTAAGCCCTGCTCGTATGCTTCCTCGATTGTATCGGTGATACCGAGAATAAACTGCATTGAAACTTTTTCGCCTGCTTGAAGAGTAAGTTTATAACGCAAAGCAAACATCGGGAGTGATGAATAAGCATGAACAGCAGGCAGATTTTCGCTGTAAAGTGCAAGTGCCTCATGGAAAGGAACATTCGCACCGACAAAATCCTCCTCTGAACCGCACCAGCTGTCTGCCTTTTTATCAGCGGCAAAAAATGCACTGTAACGATTTCTTGCACTTTCGCTATGATAGCGGCGGAGGGTAAAAAGTCCGTTTGATTCATCATAGAAAGTTTGGTCAAGCTGCTGGGAATTATCGACTCCCTCCAATCGGACAAAACTGCAAACGGTCAAAACAATTGTCTGTGCTTTATCTGATTTATTCTCCAACTCAAGCAAATTAGCTTCGACATACTCATCAGGATCAACTGCTACACTCAATTTACCTGCAATGCCTTGATACTCTGCCGAAAATTCTGACTTGCCGGGAGATTGAATAACTTGTGATTTCTCCGCTTTGCAAGGAGCAGCACCTCCGGTAATTGACCAGATTGAACCGTCTTCACTTTTGACTAAAAAATTACGCCCCCTTGCCACAATGTTGCGTTCAAAATTATAGCAAAGCCGCCCCGCACCGTTCTGCCCTACAATAGAATAAAAATCACCTCTACGGTTGTAGAGGTAATTATCCCAGTTGAACGGTGTTGCCTGACGGTCAATCCGCAAGGAGAGACCGTCAGCACTTAATTCACTGTATTTGTTTTTCATTTTTAATTTTTTGAATAACCTTAAATTAAATTATTCTGCTTTTGCTTCTTCTTCATCTTTGATGATCGGATCATTGACA
Organism: Lentisphaeria bacterium; assembly: GCA_017456285.1. Lineage (GTDB taxonomy): Bacteria > Verrucomicrobiota > Lentisphaeria > Victivallales > Victivallaceae > RGIG5270. Next base: position 50,235 of record JAFTJQ010000071.1, on the reverse strand, counting down.
GAACTCAAAATAAGTCCCTGCCATTTTTTCTTCGGCTGTACCGGACAGAATAAAAGTGCAATCACTGCGAAAATCAATGAGAACGGCGGAGCAAATTGGAAACTTCTTGCCATCGGGGTATCAGTAATGCAGAAATTACTGTACAAGCACCAGACAATCATAACTTCGGTAGCTCCCAAAGCAACCAAGCCCAAGCAAGCCGAAATTCTGACACTCCATTTATGTCTCCATTCTTTAACCGCATAAGGAGCAATCAAGGCAATTGCGACAATTGCACAGATTCCGATGTAATAGTAAGGCATTTTGCCTGCCCAGCCGAAACCGACTGATGGATCTTTCTGCCATGCAATCAAGGAATCTTTTGAGAGGGCATACCAAATATTGTAGAATACTGTTTCGCCCAATGCTGCGAAAGTGTAAGCCCAGATAAGAACTGAGTTAGCACGTTTTGAACAAACTGCGAAAAGGAACGCAGGAAGAATTGCCGCACCCAAAACCCAGAAAATTGTAGAAACTTCTGAAACAGACTGCTGTAACCATTTACCCGCAAATTCCATTCCCAAAGCAACCAAAATACCGAATCCGCCGATAATCAAAGTTGAAGTACGGAGAACTCTGAACTCTTTTGCTCCATCCATTTTCGGGTCAATGAATTTCTGATGGAATTCTTTCAACCAAACTGCCGCCATTGAGTTGGTAACACCGCTGACGGTACTCATAATAGCTGCCAACATCGCCGCCATAAAGAGACCTGCCAAACCAACCGGCATGAACTGTGAAACAAAGTGGAAGAATGCCTTATCTCCAACCTTAACAAAAGATCCTTCCGGAGCACCGACCGGAGGAGGAATAATTTCGCCGTCCGGACACTGTTTGTAATAGGTGTAAAGTGCCAAACCGATGAAGTAAAGGAAACACATGAAAATCAAGCCCAAAGCCGCAGAAGTCAACTGGGCTTTCAAGCCTTCTTTCCAGTTTTTGGTACTCAAAATACGCTGAATTGTTACCTGATCACTTGCCGCATTGGTCAAGTGAGTTGAAATTGTACCCCAGAGAAGAAGAATGAAAATCAATCTTACATACGGAGTAAATGTATAGAATTCCGGTTTGGTAAAGTCAGGAAGGAAGTGTCCGTCCTGTGCTGCAACTGAAATTGCTCCCCAAAGACCGCCCTTAATTTTGACGCAAAGAATAACTGCAACCGCGAAAAGACCGCCGAAAGTAATGATTGCCTGGAAAACGTCTGTCCAAACAACCGCTTTACTTCCACCGATGAAGCAGCAGACAATACCGACAATTGCAACAAGCAAAATTGAGAACCACGGAGCCCAGCCGTAACCTGCTTCAAAGATTTTAGCAGAGGTGTAAAGTACCATACCGATATAGATAATACGGGTTGAAAATGCTGAAATTGCCACAATACCGCGAACACCTTTGTCGTAGCGGTACTCCAAATATTCATAAGGAGTAAAACTGCCCAGACGGAAGTAGAACTTGGTAAAAAGCAAGTAGCATGGTACAATCAACAACGGTCCGACAAATCCACCGACAATGAAAAGTGTCAAACTGGTATTAAAAATTTCGCCCGGTACCATAACGATTGAAATTGAGCTGAAAAGCGACATCAAACATGCCAAACCAATCGCCCATGACGGCATTGTACGACCGCCCAAAAGATAGGTTTCGGAGTCTTTTTTCTCTTTTGAGAAGTAGATACCGATACCGATAACTCCCAATGTGTAGAGAGCAATAATGCTGTAATCTACCCATTGTCTCCAAGTAACTTCACTAATTGCATTAATAATTGATTCCATTAGATTTTTTTCCTTTCTTTTTTTAATTAATACCCTATAATCAAATCAATTTTTTTATTCTCTTTTTTCTTCTGTTCCCTACCTCCTTTTTTCTCCTCTGTTTATTTACCTTTACGAATAATTTTTTCTATCTCAAATAATTATTGTTAATCTTCAATCAGAGTTAAAATTTCAAACGGTTTCAAAGTAAGTTCAACTTTGCCATTTTCAACTTTATAACTTCTGCCCTTAGTCCATTCCAGTAAGTTAGTTTCAACGAAAGATTTAACTTTGTTATTGATATTCAATACCGCAGTTGAATTTTCACCTGCTCTCTCAACTAAACGCAAGACCAATTTATTACTTTTTTCGGCACGTTTGACAACTTCAAGAGAAACTTTGCTGCTTTCCAAAACAACCGGTGCCGCCATTTTTGCCTTGCGTCCGTCAGCGACAATGACTTGACGATTCAATGAAGCCGCCTCCGCCATTACGCAGGACTCGACCAATGAACCAGTATGCGGCAAGTAACTGTAGGTGAAAATATTTTTGCCTCTATCTGCATTTGCATCGGGGTAAAGCGGTGAACGCAATAAGCATAAATCAAGTTCGCCGCGTCTCGCTTTGCAGCCATATTTGCAGTCATTAAGCATCGCCACACCGTAATTACGTTCAGAGAGGTCGAAGTATCTGTGAGATACAACCTCAAACTTTGCCTTATCCCAAGAGGTATTTTCATGTACGGGCCGTTTTACGAAACCGTACTGAATTTCATAAGCCCCCTCGCTTGCTTCAATATTGGCACCGAATTTAACTCGCAACATTTTACGGCACTCCTGCCAATCAACTTCAGTAACAAAGTCCAAACGTTTGGAATTTTTGCGAAGTTTTACAGTCTGTTTAAGTTCAGAAACGCCGATTTTCATAGCAATCTGCATGGTTGATTCAACCATTCCGACAGAAACCGCAGAAACTTCTACCGCAGAGGGGCGGAAACTCTCCTCTTCCTGATAGAATACATCCACATCCCAAGCGTCATAAACATTCGGACGGTCAGTATAGAGAGTAACGACATTACCTGCTTTATCGGTAATAAGTTCACGATTTTCCTCTTTGTCATAAGCGGAAATAACTTCACCCAAATCATTAAAGGTGTAGCGAATAAGATTATTTTCCAAAACTTTTTCATTAGATACAAGTGCTTCGGCAACGCTGATTTTTTCACCTTTTGTGAGAGTTGTAACTGCATTCGGAGCAACTTCGAGCAGAACTTTGACCTTGCCGTCGGCACTCTCGCTCGGTAAAACTTTGCCATTTTCATCAAGCACCTGATAAGCAGCCCAAGTTTCAGGAAGTTCGACAACTCCGCTCCAAACATCAGAGAGAGTATTGACCACAAGTGCAGAGTTTTCGTCGGCTTCAGAAACTTCAAGTGCAGTCTCATGCAACAATTTCTCCAAAGTTGCAATAACTTCCGCATGCTCCTTCTCGGTAACATCATAGACTTCACGGATACTTGACCCCGGGATAATGTCGTGGAATTGGTTGATTAATAATTTTTTCCAGCACTTATCCAAAACATCAATCGGGTATTTATCCAACGGCAACATACTCAACATAAATTCAGTTGCCGCCAACAACTGTTCAATTCGGCGATTATTGCGTTTAGTCAGAGCCTGAGTGGTCAAAGTTCCACGGTGCATCTCCAAATAAAGTTCCCCGTCCCACTTTGCCAACTTCGGATTTTTCGCCGCCAAGCGTTCAAAGAAATCTGCCGTTTTGCTGTACTTAAACTTCGGCACTCCATCCAAATTCTGAAGTCTCTCGGCTCTTTCCAAATGGTGCATTGCCGGGCCGCCGCCGCCGTCACCGATACCGAAAAGCGAAACAAATTCATCCAAAAAACCTGCTTCGGCAAATCTGTCTTGAGCTTGGTTTTGAGCGACGGGCAAAACATCGGCATTATAGTTATTTTCCGGGGGGAAGTGAGTAAGGACTTCACTGCCGTCGATACCACGCCAAATAAAGGTGTGGTGCGGGAAAACATTGTATTGATTCCAAGAAATTTTCTGGGTCAGGAAATAGTCGCAACCTGCTTTTTTGATAATCTGCGGTAATGCGGCAGAGTAACCGAAAACGTCAGGCAGCCACAAATTTTTAATATCTTCGCCGAATTCATCCATATAGAAGTTTTTGCCGTGAATAAACTGGCGAACCATTGATTCACCGCCGATAATATTGCAGTCTGCTTCAACCCACATACCGCCCTGGAGTTCCCAATTCCCTGATTTGACGGCGGCTTTGACCTGACTGTAAAGTTCAGGATAGTGGTCTTTGATAAATTGATAGAGTTGCGGCTGTGAAGCACCGAAAACATAATTCGGATAGCGTCTGATTAACTCAAGCTGACTTGCAAAGGTACGAGCCGCCTTGCGAACGGATTCACGCACCGGCCAGAGCCAACCGACGTCAATATGGGCATGCCCGACTCCGGCAATTGTAAGTGCAGATGACGCAGCACTGTGTTTATCGCAGTATTCACGCAGAACTGCACGGGCTTTATCGGCATTATCGGGGTTGTCAGAGTAAGCATTAATTGCTTGAGTCATAGCGTGAAGCAACTGTTTAGATTGATGTCCCATTTCAGGAAAACTCTGGAAAAGATTCCAAAGAATTTCAAAATCGTTTTTAAGTTCCCAAACTGCTCGGTTAAAAAGACAAAGACGCATTTTCTGAACATCACCATTAAGCGAACCTTTGACCTTTTTTGCTTCACGGCGATTGGGGTCACCTGCTAAACGGACACCGAAAAGGTGGTTTGCAGATGCTTCGCACCAAAGATTTAATTTGCCGTCTTTGACCATCCACGGCTCAACAAAAAGCATCTCTTTATGGTAATCAGCATGCATTGCACAAGTACCGGTTAAACCGCAATAAGGCACACCGAAATTGTCAAAAACGAGAATTTCACCTGTTAAATTAAGCAGGAAAACCAATTCCTTATCCGCCCAATCAGCAGGAATTTCATGCTCAAAATGGAAGTAAGCACTCTCCCACGCATGTCCCCAGATGCCACCCTCACTAATTTCCGAATAAGTTAAAGTATCTTTTTCTTTGAATGGCAGTAATTCACTGCCGTAGTTAGAGTATTTCCCGGTAATTTGAATATAATCATCATAATAATCATTTCCCAATCGTCCTAAAAAATATTTACAACGATTTTCATAGATCTTCCATTCTTCCTTCAACATGTTATTTCCCCTAACATTTTAATCATTAACAACTTAACGAATACCGGCATGCTTTTTAGCATAAACCTGTTTGCATAATATATTATCACATTATAAAAAAGTCAATTTTTTTTCTGAAAATTTACAACGAAAACTCACTGACGGAGCAAAATCATTTTGATTTTTTTTGCAGAAAATATTTTTAATTTCTAAAAAACAGACAAAAAAAATAGGAACGGAAAATTTCCGTCCCTATAAAACTGCTGTCAAGTTGAATTACAAAGATTTTTTAGTAAAATCACTGAGATAATAGTTGAAATTCGCAGTGAAATCATTATCTTCAAGCTCATCTTTTACGCCTTGCGGAGTCATACTTTCTACATGACCGTCACTCCATCCGACATTGGCACGATCACCATGGATAAAAGTTGCATAACTAACCACAGCAACATCATCTGAAGGCTCCCAATGGAAAGATTGATTCGGCTGTCCGTCAGTAACTGAAGCACAATCAATCATAATCATTCTGTTGCCCTTGAGATCATAAATATTCAAATTGCCGCTCCATGCACCATCTTCCAAGGGAAGAGTCATCGCATTGCCCAAATAAGTATTCCATGATGAATATACTCTGGGCATACCGAAAGTATTATCACGCTGAGAACCCTTATCATCTGCACTCAAAGCATCAGCATAAATTGAAGGACAGCGAGCAGTCAGCAAAGAAAGCTTATATCCGCCTGCATGTAAACGATTCACCCACGAAACATACCCATTACCGCCCGGCAATTGATCTGCAGTCGGGGTGCATTTCGCACCTTGTGAACGAACGGTGAAATTACCATTGTGGTCATCGGCATATTGAGCGATAGTCAAAAGACACTGTTTCTGATTATTAGCACATGAAATTGCACGGGCTTTTTCACGAGCCTTGTTTAATGCAGGAAGCAACATACCTGCCAAAATTGCAATAATCGCAATGACCACCAACAATTCAATGAGGGTGAAATAAAGAGATTTTTTCATTTTTTTTGACCTTTCGTTTTGTTAAAATTACTCTCTTTTGGCGATTTTTACAATGATTTGAAGTGACAGTTGTTACCTCAATCAATGTAAAGTCTGTAATTTATTATAGCATTAAATTTTAAAATGTCAATAGTTTCGATGGTTTTTTTTGAAAATTACTTTCATCCCCATTCGCATTTTTAAACTATTTTATTATTTATCAATGTCCGATTGATTTGGCAGGACGGGGAATTTTTCGCCAAGCGGTATGGTGAACTTTTTTACCCTCGGCAAGCCAACGGACTTCAAAATCACTTTTTATATCGGCAATGTCGCTGATATGCTGCACTTCTTCAATGAAAAGTCCGGACATGCGGAGTGCATTATTACCCATTGCATAGTAATCTTCATCATCACTGGCAAAGTGAAAAACTCCGTCCTCTTTCAATACCCGGTGGATTTGCGAAGTAAAATCACTCACCAGCACCCGATGCCCTCTGTGTCGATCTTTCGGCCACGGGTCAGGGCAGAGAAAGTGAATCCTATCCAATGAATTATCAGGAAACATGTAGGAAATTAAATTTCTGGCTTCAACTCGCAAAATCGTCATATTATTGACATCCATGCGTTTATTACGTTTAACAAGTTTACGAAGTCTGCCGATCATCACATCGGCGGCAAAAATTTTTCGTTCGGGGTATCTTTGTGCCAAAGCGGCAGTGAATGACCCGACTCCGCAACCCAAATCCAATTCACGAATCAGGTCGCTTTCATCGAGACTTAAAAGCTGATATTTGTCCGTTAAAATCTCAATAAAATCGTCTTGTGGCTGTTTTTTCATAAATATTTCTCTTTTTTCTCATAAATTTTCTTTAATTTATCGTAATGTGTGATATATTAATTTATTGCATAATTGCATTTTTTCAAAAGGAATTGTGAAAAATATGAAAATATTATTTGTTTGTACCGGTAATAGTTGCCGAAGTCCGATGGCAGAAGCCTATGTCAGAGCCGCTTTGCAAAAGGCAGGAAGAGACGATATTGAGGTGGCATCGGCAGGGTTAAGTACAATCAATGGATTTTCGGCAAGCACACAAGCTCAAGTAGTTGCCTATGAATTCGGCGGTTCACTGGCGAATTTCAGCTCTCGCAGGGTAACTAAAGAGCTTTTGTCAAGCAGTAATTTAGTAATTGCGATGACGAGAACTCACAGATATTATCTGGAACAATTCGGAGTTGCTTGCGATATTCGCTTGCTTATGGAGTATGCGAATTTACCTGAAACTGACGTGCCTGACCCATACGGTGAAAATGTTGACGGTTATCGGGATTGCTTTGCGAAAATGCGGAATGCTTTAGATAAGTTAATAGATGAAATTTTACAAAAGTAATTAATATACAAACAGTTAAACAGGAGGTTTATCATGGAAAATGTTGTAGATTTTTATGACAGCAAGTTGAAAGTAGCCATCGGTACTGACCACGGCGGATTCGAGATGAAAAAAGAATTAATCAAATTCCTCGAAGCAGAAAAAATTGATTATGTGGATTACGGTCCATACGAGATGAATTGCGATGATGATTATTGCGATTTCGGTGCAAAGGCTGCCAAAGCAATTGTATCGGGAGAGTGCAATGCAGCAATTCTTATCTGCCGTTCAGGCGTCGGTATGAATATTGTAGCAAATAGATTCCACGGAGTTCGTTCGGTAGTTGCTTTAGATGAAGAAACTGCTGTCAAAAGTCGTAACCACAACGGCAGTAACTGTTTAGTGCTTGCAGGCGACAAACTTGACACCGCTGCGGCATGCAAAATCGCAAAAGCTTGGTTTTCAACTCCTTACAGCAAAGAAGAACGTCATTCACGCCGTTTGACCAAATTGGAGAAGCAGACCTATGATGATATTGCAGCAATCCGTGCTAAAGACCCGGAAATTGCAGCTTTGATTGACCAAGAAGCAGCTCGCCAGTCTGACGGAATCGAACTTATTGCTTCAGAAAACTTTACTTCATGTGCGGTTCGTGCCGCTCAAGGTTCAGTTTTGACCAACAAATATGCCGAGGGTTATCCCGGAAAACGTTATTACAACGGTTGTGAATTTATCGACCGAATTGAGCAGATTGCTATTGATCGCGCCTGCAAACTTTTCGGTGCTGAAGCGGCAAACGTACAGCCCCATGCGGGTTCACAGGCTAATATGGCAGTTTATATGGCATTGATTCAGCCGGGCGATACAGTTTTGGCAATGAGTTTGGATCATGGCGGTCACTTAACTCACGGTCACCCGATGAACTTCTCAGGTTCTCTCTACAATATCGTTGCTTACGGCGTTTCACAGGAGACTGAAGTCATTGATTATGATGAAGTTGAACGTTTGGCAGTTGGAAACAACCCAAAATTAATCGTTGCAGGTGCAAGTGCTTATCCGAGAGTAATTGACTTTAAGCGTTTGCGTGAAATTGCCGATAAAGTCGGCGCTAAACTTTTTGTCGATATGGCACACATCGCAGGTTTGGTTGCAGCCGGACTTCATCCGAGTCCCGTACCCTATGCGGATGTAGTTACTACTACTACTCACAAAACTCTCCGCGGTCCTCGTTCAGGTTTGATTTTGTGCAAAGAAGAGCATATTAAAGCGATTAATTCAAAAGTCTTCCCGGGTATGCAGGGCGGCCCGTTGGAACACGTCATCGCTGCTAAAGCAATCTGTTTCGCCGAAGCAATGAGCGACAGTTTCAAAGAGTATCAGAAACAGGTCAAACTCAATGCCGCTAAATTGGCTGATGAGTTGGCAAAACGTGGTTTCCGTATTGTTTCAGGCGGAACTGATAACCACTTGATGCTGGTTGACCTTCGTCCCAAAGGGGTTACCGGCAAAGTCGTTGCAAATGCACTTGACTTGGCAAGAATCACTGTTAATAAAAATATGATTCCTTTCGACCCCGAAAAACCATTCGTTACTTCAGGTATCCGTATCGGAACTCCTGCAGTTACCACTCGCGGCATGAAAGAAGCCGAAATGGTGAAAATCGCTGAATTTATTGAACGCAGTGTAGCAGTTTGTGATGATGAAGCGGCTCTCCGTGCAATCGGTGAAGAGGTAAAAGCTTTTGTTGCTGATTTCCCGCTTCCGCAATTTTAAGATATAACAGGTGAAAAAATGATTGATATTAGAATTATTAGAGAACATTTTGAGGATTACAAAAAGGTTTGTGAACGCCGTGGCTGTCCCGTAAATTTGGATACCATTCTCGAATTGGACAAAAGCAGTCGCCAGTTGGCACAGGAAGTAGATGCACTCCGTGCTGAACGTAATCGCTTGAGCAAGGAATGTCAGACTAACCCTGCCGCCAGAGAACAGGTTAAGTCACTTAAAGTTGATTTGGGAACTAAAGAAAATACCTTGAATGAACTTCAGGATAAGTTGATGAAAATGCTCGCATTTTTGCCGAATCAATTAGCTGATGATGTGCCGAATGGCTTGGATGATACTGACAATGTGGAACTTCGCAAAGTCGGAACTATCCCGACTTTTGACTTCCCCGTCCGTGACCACCAGCAGTTGGGCGAATTATTGGATATTATTGATACTCAAAGAGGTGCGAAAGTTGCTCAAACAGGTTTCTATTACTGGAAAGGCAAAGGCGCACAATTGGCACAGGCATTATTTTTCTGGACACAACAGCAGTTGGTAAACAAGGGTTTCACTCTTTTTATGACTCCGTGTGTTGCCAAAGAGAGAACATTGTACGGAACAGGATATTTGCCGTTTTTTGCGGATCAGACCTTTAATATCAAGGATACTGAACTTGCTTTGATCGGCACAAGTGAGCAGACTTTGGTCGGTTACCATGCTGATGATGTGCTTGACGGCAAAGATTTGCCGCTTTGCTATACTGCTTATACTCCGTGCTTCAGAACCGAGGCAGGAAGTTACGGCAAAGCAAGCAAGGGAATCTTCCGAGTTCACCAGTTCCATAAAGTTGAGCAGATTATTTTCTGCAAACCTGAAGACTCTGTTAAGTACCATGACTTCTGCTTGGAGAATGAAGAATACTTGCTTCAACAGCTCGGAATTCCTTATCATGTCGTAAATGTTTGCGTCGGTGATATGGGCGCTCCGGGTTACAAGAAATATGATATTGAAGCATGGTTTGCAGGCTTCGGCGGTTACAGAGAGGTTACTTCAAATACCAACTTAACCTCATTCCAGTCTCGCCGTTTGAATATTCGTTACAAAGACGGTGATACCCGTGATTATGTCCATACCATCAGTGCGACTGCGGTTACTGACCGGGTATTGGTGGCGATTTTGGAAAATAATCAGCAAGCAGACGGTACGGTTATCGTGCCTGAAGTTCTCCGTCCGTTGTGCGGATTTGATAAAATTGAACCTAAAAAGAGATAAATTTTTAGATGAAACCTTGCATAAATTAAAAAAATTTTGCAAGGTTTATTTCAAAAATAAATAATTAAGATTTAAGGAGATTAAAAATTATGTCAATTTTCAAAGCTTATGACATCAGAGGAATTTATCCCACCGAATTTAATGCGGAAATTGCCGAACTTATCGGTCGTGCGTATATTGAATTTACCGGAGCAAAAAAGGTGGTAATCGGCCGTGATATGCGTCCCCACTCACAAAATATTTTTGAGGGACTTTCAAAAGGTATCACCATGCAGGGAGCAGATGTAATTGATATCGGTCTTTGCTCAACCCCGATGTCTTATTTCGCTAATGGCACTCTCAAAGCCGACGGGTCAATTATGATCACCGCGAGCCACAACCCCGGCGAATGGAATGGCTGCAAACTCTGTATTGCAAATGCAGTGCCGATCAGCGGAGCAACCGGAATCAAAGATATTGAAAAAATCGTTGAAACAAAAGCATTCAGCAAGGTCGATAAAGCAGGTACAATTTCTACTTATGACATCTCAAAAGAGTACGGTGAATTTTTGAATAAATTTGTCAAAGTTGACCGCAAACTCAAAATCGTTTGCGACTTTGCAAACTCTATGGGCAGTTACGAAATTGCCGGAATCCGTAAACTTTTCGACATCGTTCCGATGTATGAAGAACTTGACGGAACTTTCCCGAATCACGAAGCAAATCCTTTGCACACTGCAACTTTGGACAATATTCGCAAAAAGGTTGTCGAAGTCGGTGCCGATTTCGGAGCTGCCTTTGACGGCGATGCTGACCGTTGCGGTTTCATTGATGACAAAGGTGAAATTATTCCGATGGACTTATTCACAGCCTTGATTGCACAGGATATTTTGAGTGAAAACAAGGGTGCGACAATTCTTTATGACCTCCGCAGCAGCAAAGCGGTTAAAGAGTGTATCGAGGACAATGGCGGTCGTGCTATCATGTCTCGTGTCGGTCACGCTTTCATCAAAAATCAGATGCGTGAAAATGATGCGGTTTTCGCAGGTGAGTTATCAGGACACTATTACTTCAAAGAAAACTTTACCGCTGAATCACAGGGCTTGGCATTCATTCGCTTGGCTAATTTGGTCTGCAAAAGCGGCAAAAAAGTTTCAGAAATGGTTGCTCCCTTGTGCAAGTATTTCTCAAGCGGCGAGATCAATTCAAAAGTTGCTGATGTCAAACCGATTTTGGCGGCAATCAAAGCAAAATATGCTGATGGTTACACCTATGAACTTGATGGTTTCAGTTCAGAATATGCAAATTGGCATTTTAATGTCCGTTCTTCAAATACCGAACCCCTGCTTCGCTTGATTGTTGAGGCTGATACCGAAGAACTTATGGTCGCAAAGCGTGACGAAATTTTGGCAATCATCAGAGGCTAAACTGTAATAAAACTTGGAATTTATTGCAGCAGGAGGGGGAAATCCTCTGAATAAAGGAAAGGAATTTATTATGGGAAATCATGAGAAATTAACAAAATTGATGAAACGGGGAAGTGATTTCCTCGGAGTTAAATATCCGATTCTTTGCGGCGCAATGACTTGGATCAGCGAACCGAAATTGGTTGCCGCCGTTGCTAATCATGATTGCTTCGGCTGTCTGGCAGGCGGAAATGCTCCGACTGAAGTGTTGCAAAATTATATCGCGGAAACCAAACGTCTGACCGATAAGCCCTTTGCGGTGAATTTGATCACGATTGCTCCTGCTTACAAAGAGCATTTGGCAATGATCAAGGATATGGATGTGCCTTACATCATTTTTGCAGGAAGTTTTCCGAAAGAAAAAGAGGTCGAAGCGGCAAAAGCTACCGGTGCAAAGGTGCTTTGCTTCGCATCAACCGTTTCAATCGCTGAACGCATGATCAAGTTCGGAGCGGACGGAATTATTCTGGAGGGCAGCGAAGCAGGCGGTCACATCGGACACGTCTCAAGTGTGATTTTAATGCAGCAGGTGCTTTACAAATTCAGCGATCAGATTCCGATGTTCATGGCAGGCGGTATGTCAACAGGCAAAATGATGGCACATGCTTTGCTTATGGGTGCGGCAGGAGTTCAATTAGGAACTCGCTTCGTAATGACCGAAGAAGCCAACGTGCATAAGAAGTTCAAAGATGTCTTTATCCGTGCAAATGCCCGTGATGCGATCTCAACTCCGCAGTACGATTCCAAACTCCCCGTAGTGGCGGTTCGTGCTTTGCGTAATAAAGGAATGGACAACTTCGGCAAACTCCAGCTTGAGTTGCTTAAGGGCATGGAAGCAGGTACAATTCACCGTGCTGATGCCCAGGAAGAGGTTGAAAAATACTGGATGGGTGCGCTTCGTCGTGCCGCAGTTGAGGGCGATATTGATTACGGTTCACTCATGGCAGGTCAGTCTGTCGGATTGGTCGATAAGGTTGTGCCGATTCGTGAATTAGTCGCTGAACTGCTTGATGATGGCGAAAAAACTCTGTGCGATATTACCAAAATATTGGCATAAAATCATTAGTTAAAGATAATTTACCCACAGTTTTCGGCTGTGGGTGAATTTTATTTTAAGGCGGAACTATGGAACTGAAAAAATTTTTTACCGAAATTAAACTTGATAAATTTCCATTTGCTAAAATTGAAAAAAATTCAGTTTTGGCAGGGATCGGTTCATGTTTTGCCGAGAAATTTTTAACTTCGTTGCGTGAAGCCGGCATGAGCGTTGCGATTAACCCATCGGGGCTTATCTATAATCTCCATTCAATGAATGAAATTATCGAGCGGGTACTAACAAATAAAAAATTTATTTCTGATGAGGTCGATTGCGTCAATGACCGCTATATTTTGTGGAGTCACCACGGAATTTTCGGCGGAGATTCAGTTAATGAGGTTTTAAGTTCTGCCAATCAGATGCTTGCGGAGTTTCGGGAACAACTTTTGCAAGCAGATTATCTAATTCTTACTCCCTCAAGCAGTGTGGTTTATCGCCATTTGAAACTTGATAAAATCGTCGGAAATTGCCACAAAGAGAATAACAATGAATTTCAAGTTGAAATTCTCTCAAGTACAGAGAATTGCCGACTTTTGCGAAACATTTTGAGAGCGGTTTTTACCTTTAATCCGAAGTGCCGAGTTATCGTGAGTTTGTCGCCGATACGTCATTATCCCGGTAATTTAGTGCTTAACAGCCGAAGCAAGGCAAATTTATTGAGCGGAATCCATGAAGCCTTGATGGATTTTCCAAGTCAAGCAGTCTATTTTCCTGCGTATGAAATTGCCCATGATGAGTTAAGGGACTACCGATTTTATGATAAAGACATGCTGCATTTGTCAGAAGTTGGAGAGAGTTATATCCTTAATAAATTTATCGATTGGAGCGTGAGTGATGCTTGCTGTAAGTTCATCACCGATTCGATAAAACGACAAAAATTAGCCAACCATCGACCGAAATTCAGCAAATAGACGCAAGAATGGGTGAAGACGAATTGAGTATTCTCCCCGTCCGACACCTTAATTTCATGAAATAACCGGAATTTTTTCAATAAAATCCATAAGATATGATAATTTTTATAGAATTTTAACAAAAATATGCTATATTTATAGACAAGAAAAAATTTAATCAAAAAAATAGGAAGACAAATGAAAAAAGTAAGTGGTATTTGGCAATTAACAACTTTGATGATGATACACTTTTTTGCGGATATGATCGGCGGAGTGCTGTCAGGCGTGCTTCCTTGTGTCCGCGAACACTTCGGAATCGGGTTGAAACTCGGAGTTATTTTCCTGGCAACCCGCTCAATAAGCAGTAACTTTTTCCAAATCGCTATCGGCAACATGAGAAAACGGTCGCAAAAACCATTTTTCCTCTATGTCGGATTATGTCTTTTGATGATGATCGCCCTACTCGGAGTTTTGCCGAAAGATACACCTTTTGCAATCTTGTTGCTTTTTGCAATTATTTTCGGCATCGGAACTGCCGCAGTTCATCCTGAAGGGTTGCGAGGGGCAATGGGGATTGAAGATATTAATGTAGCGACGGCAACTTCCGCCTTTATGATGGTCGGATTTTTCGGATTTTCTGCAGGTCCGCTGGTCGGGGCTTTAATCGTGGAGGGAATAAGTTTTTCTGCCTTGTGGCTATTAATATTGCCGCTGCTCCTGACAATTTTCTGTCTGAAAAGTGCCGATATTGTTCTTATTACCGACCGCAACAAAAATGAAACTAAATCTTCCAATCAAGGAGCGGATTATACTTGGACATTTCCGCAACTCTATTTAATTGCATTATTGCTCAACATCGGTGCAACTATTTTACAGGCACTTCTGCCGACTTATCTCTATGAAAGCATGGGATTTTCGCTTAAATACGGCGGAGTTATGGCATTGCTTTTCGGTTTAGGGTCGGCTTTAGGGTCATTCGGGGGCGGTTATCTCTCTAAAAAATATCCGATTCCCAATATCATTATGAGTTCAATGGCAATTGGAATTCCGCTTTTGGTTTTCTACATTCTTACTTGCCAATATCCGTGGTCAGGCATTTTTATCTTCCTCGCGGGCATGTTCGTAAGTTCAAGTTTACCGCTGTTGGTGGTGCTGGCGAGATTTGCTCACACGAGACTCCCTATCGGCGTAAAAATGGGGGTTATGGTCGGCGGTTCTTGGGGCGTTGCGGCAGTAATTTTCCTGCTTTTAGGCGGGCCCATTGAATACTTCGGAGTGGACAAGGCGATTAAAATCGTGGTAAGTTTCTACATCCTCGCTTTAAGCGTTGCCTACTTAAGCAGAAAACACTAAAGCCAAGGCGACTCCTACCCATGAATACTATCGACAATATTTGCGCATTGGCAACTGGAACTACAGGTGCAATTTCCATTATCAGGCTCTCCGGCGAAAACGTTTTGGAAATCGGCAACAAAATGTGGCAGGGGAAAGAATTACTCTCTTTCCAAAACCGCCGAAAAATGCTTTTGGGCAACCTCAATGGCGATCAGGTTTTGGCGGTTTATTTTGCTAATCCCCACAGTTACACCGGAGAAGATGTTGTTGAGTTTCACTGTCACGGCGGATTGCGGGCAGCCAAAGCGGCACTCGAAAGTGCTTTGGCAAATGGCTGCCGCATGGCGGAACCGGGCGAATTTACTTTCCGCGCCTTTGTGAATGGCAAACTTGATTTGGTTCAAGCCGAGGCAGTATGCGATTTGATTGAGTCCTCTAACGACCTCTCTATGAAGATTGCTGAAAAGCAACTTGCAGGTGCTTTAAGTCAAAAATTCTCTAAATTACGGCAAGACCTGACTTTTATCCTCTCGGAGTGCGAATCCCGACTCGATTTTTCAGAGGAAAATTTGGACTGGGATGAGACTTTGGCAGAAAAAGTCGAAGATATTGTCATGGAAATTGAAAAATTATGCGAATCTTTCAATACCGGAAGCATTTTAAGAAACGGAATCAAAGCCGTTATCGCCGGGAAACCAAATGCAGGCAAATCAAGTTTGCTCAATCTTTTACTCGGCTATGAAAGGGCAATCGTTACTGATATTGCAGGAACTACCCGTGATACTTTGGAGGAAAGCGTTTCCTTAAGAAATATCCCAACCCGATTGGTTGATACCGCAGGGCTTCGTGACAGCACCGACAAAATCGAAGCAATGGGAATCGACCGAAGCCGACAGTCAATCAAAGAGGCGGAAATCATCTTCTGGCTGCTTGACAGCAGTTCAGAAAACTTGCAGTCTGAAATTGCCGAACTGCTTGAAAACAAAACTAAATATCATAAAATTATAGTGGTTTGGAATAAAATTGACTTGCTCGATAATCCCGATCATATTCAAGAAATAGAGGGACTTATTAATGTACGAATTTCCGCAGAGAAAAATTGGAATATCGAAAAGCTTTTAGATGCCTACGAAAATATGGTCTGGGATAATGGCGAACACGAAGAACCTGAAATCGCAATTAATTCCCGCCATTTAGAACTTCTGCAGGACACCTTAAGCGGACTGCCGGAAGCAATCTATCTATTTAGAGAAAACTCTTACGAACTTGCGGCAGTTCAAATCCAAGCCGCAATTAAAAATCTCGGACTTATCACCGGTGAAACCGCCGATGTCGATGTCCTCGGCGAAATTTTCGGTCGTTTCTGTATCGGCAAATAGCAATTAATCCTCGGCTGGACTGGGATTTCTATGAACTCTGGAAATCTTGAGAGGAGAGTGGGTTTAAGTTGGATTTGCCGGTGTTTTTTTCTGGATTCTTCTGCTTGATGCTTGCGTATCGCCTCTGGATGACGACAGAGTGTTTGTGCTTCGGCAGCAGAATTATGTCAAACTTGGCAAACAATTGTGGAAATATTCGCCTATCCTCCCCCTTTGAATTTTCTTTAGATTATCGCACCTGTGTTCAAGTGCACTCTCACTAACCATATTCTATCGGTGAAAATTACAAAAAAAGTACTTGTCAAATTACTTTGACAAGTACCTTGAAATTTATTTACTGCTGTAAATTAGCCGATAACTTCAGTTTTTCCGCCGACTGCTTCAATTTTTGCAACAGCAGCAGCTGAGAATTTTTCAGCCTGTACAGTAACAGCTTTTGAAATTTCGCCATTAGCGAGAACCTTCAACGGCAACTCTGCTTTGCCCAACAAGTTCTTTGCACGCAAGGTTTCGTTGTTTACAACTTCGCCTGCTTCAAAGTTATCATCAATCAAAGACAAGTTGACCAAATGGAATTCCGCATGATTCATGCTCTTAAATCCACGTTTCGGCAAGCGACGGAACAAAGGAATCTGACCGCCTTCGAAGAAGGGACGAATCTTTGAACCGGTACGGGATTTCTGACCTTTTTCACCACGGCATGCGGTTTTGCCCATACCTGAGCTGTCACCACGACCGACGCGTTTGCGACGGTGAGTTGAACCGGGGGTTGAATTTAATTCGTGCAGTTTCATTTTTATCTTCTTTCCTGTACTTTAATTATTTATCAAGTCCACGTTTTGCCATGATTTCGCTGTGGCTGCGTAATGACTGCAATGCCTTCAAAGTAGCTTTTGCTACGTTAGCAGGATTGTTTGCACCCAATGACTTAGCCAAAACGTCTTCAACACCAACGAGGTCAAGGATTGAACGGACAGCACCACCGGCGATCAAACCGGTACCCGGAGCAGCAGGTTTCAAAAGAACTCTGGCACCATCGAACTTAACTTCGATTTCGTGCGGCAAAGTCAATCCGTGCATGTTAACTTTGAACATATTACGTTTAGCTGCTTCGCTTCCTTTGCGAATTGCATCAGAAACTTCGTTTGCTTTTCCGTAACCGTAACCGATTTTACCTTTGTGGTCGCCTACGACGATCAAAGCTCCGAAACTGAAGTTTTTACCACCTTTTACAACCTTGGCACTTCTATTAACACAAATTACGCTCTCATCAAGCTCAATGTGTGCTGCTTGAGATTCTTCTCTATTATTTTTTTCACGTTTTGCCATGTGATTTCAAGCTCCTTAAAACTTCAATCCATTTTCACGAGCAGCGTCAGCAATAGCTTTCATTCTGCCATGAAACTTAAATCCTGAACGGTCAAATGCGACTGCTTCGATGTTAACTGCTTTCGCTCTGTCAGCAGCCATCTTGCCCAACAATGCGGCACCTTCCATATTCGGTTTGCCATTCTCAGCTTTGAACTGAGCATCGAGAGTTGATACGCTTGCAAGTGTTCTGCCGGCAACATCATCGATAAACTGACAATAGATGTTGTTGGTAGTAATGCTTACGCAAAATCTCGGACGAGCAGCGGTACCTTCGATCTTTTTACGGATACGTAAATGACGACGTACGCGTAATGCTTTTCTATCTTGAATAGCCATGATTTAATAACTCCCTTTACTTTATCCGACAGTTTTACCCTCTTTGAGGATGACGTTTTCATCAGCATAACGGACACCCTTGCCTTTGTAAGGTTCAGGTTTACGGAAGCTGCGGATATTTGCTGCAACTTGACCTACCATTTGCTTGTCAGCGCCTTCAACAGTGATCTTGGTACCGTCAACAACGGTAACTTTGATACCTTCCGGAACAGTATATTCGATCGGGTTAGAGTAACCCAAGTTCAAAGTAACTTTGTTTCCGGCAACCTGAGCTTTGTAACCGACACCGATAATGGTAAGTTCTTTTTTGAATCCTTCGCCGACACCGATAATCATATTGTTGATCAAACTGCGTGCCAATCCCTGCATTGCGCTTGAACGACGAGTTTCGTCATCACGGCTGACAATAACAGTATTATTGACAAGTTCAGCTTTGACCAATTCGGGGAGAACCATCGAAAGTTTTGATTTTCCCTCAGCAATGACTTCAGCACCATTAATGGTAACTTTGACATTTGCCGGCACAGGAATTGGTTTTTTACCTATACGAGACATATTATAAACCTCTTTTTTATAAATTACCAAACATAACAGATGATTTCACCACCGACATTCAATTCAGCTGCTTTTGCACCGCTGATGATGCCTTTGGGAGTTGAAATAATCACTATACCCTGTCCATTGCGAACACGCGGAATGTCCTTGCTGCCGCAGTGGATACGACGAGATGGTTTGCTGACTCTTTCGATGCCTTCGATAACACCTTTGCCATTGTAAGTTTTGAGGGTGATAACCATAGAACGTTTAACACCGTTCTCAATAACTTTTACATCACTGATATAGCCTTCTGACTTCAATACGCCGGCGATAGCAATTTTCTCATTTGAAGCGGGAAGCTCAACTGAGGGAAGCTCTGCCATAGTCGCATTGCGGAGTCTGGTAAGCATATCTGCAATTGGGTCTTGCATACTCATAATCTTATTTCTCCTTTACCAACTTGCCTTTGTAACACCGGGAATCTGACCTTTTGAAGCCAATTCGCGAAAACAAATACGGCACAATTGGAATTTACGGATGTAAGCTCTCGGACGACCGCAAGCTTTGCAGCGACTGTATTCACGCACTTTGAACTTGCTGCCTTTGAGGGCTTTTACTATTAAACTTTTCTTTGCCATAGTAAGTTATTCCTTCCTTTATTCCGCAAACGGAACTTCCAACATTTTCAGCAATTCAAATGCTTCTTCGTTGGTGTTCGCATTAGTAACCATAGTAATGTTAATACCAAGCTGATATTTGACTTTGTCAGCATCAACTTCTGTAAAAACTGATACATCAGGAATACCTACATTGTAATTACCGGAACCGTCAAAACCGTTTTTAGGAATACCACGGAAGTCACGGACGCGAGGCATTGCATTGTGTACGAATCTATCGAGGAATTCATACATTCTGGCACCACGCAAAGTGACCATTACACCGACGGGCATACCGACACGGAGTTTGAAGTTTGAAACGTTCTTGCGAGCTTTGGTAATAACCGGAGCTTGACCGGTCAAAGCTGCCAAGTGTTTCTTAGCTTCTGCGAAAGCATCACGCTCAGCACTGGATTTAATACCGGTACTGATAACAATTTTACGCAATGACGGAATCTGCATGACGTTCTTGTAACCGAGCTTTGCTTGCAAAGCGGGTCTAACTTCGTCTTTATATTTTTTCATCATATCAGGCATTGTTCACTACTCCTTATCACCGGTTTCAGCAACCTTAGCAACGTTAGAAACATGTACTGAAACTGAACGCTCAACCAAACCGCCATTGGGGTTTGCCTGGCTCTTTTTGACAGTACGTTTACCGATATTACGATCCTTTTGGGTAGTGAATTCAAGCACTACACGGTCTTTCTTGGTGAGCACAGCCTTGATAGTGGCTTCTTCACCTTTGTAGCTGCCGGAAATTACTACTACTTTATCGTTCTTTTTAACATGATAATTTTTCATAATTATAATACCTCCGGAGCAAGAGAGATGATCTTCATGAAGTCTTTTTCTCTCAATTCACGAGCAACCGGCCCGAAAATACGGGTTCCAACCGGATTCTTCTGTCCGTCAATGATTACAGCGGCATTATTGTCGAAGCGGAGGTAAGAACCATCGCCGCGGCGAATTTTAGCTTTTGTACGAACAATGACGGCCTTAACAACCTGGCCCTTTTTTACACTGCCATCCGGAATTGCTTCCTTGACAGTCGCAGTAATAATATCTCCGACGTGAGCAATAGTTTTCTGCTGTCCCAAAACGGTAATAGCAACGATAGCTTTTGCTCCGGAGTTATCTGCAACGTCCAGTCTAGTCTGCATTTGTATCATTTTCTATATTCTCCCGGATAAATTAATCTACAATCGCACGGCTGATAATTTCAACGAGACGCCAGCACTTGTTTTTGCTCAAAGGACGAGTTTCGACAATTCTGACGGTATCGCCTTTTTTAGCCTCGTTATTTTCATCATGCGCAGTAAATTTTTTTCTTACTTTAATAACCTTTTTGTACAAAGGGTGCGGAGTACGACGATCTACTTTTACAACAATAGTCTTGTCCTGAACATCGCTGATAACAACTCCGATACGCTCTTTGCGATTTCCACGAGTATTATTAGTTTCACTCATTTTTCACCTGACCAATCTTATGCCTTGTTGGCACGGCTGGTTTGTTCAGTATAAATGCGAGCTATGTCGCGACGCACTTGACGAACTTTTGCACTCTTTTCCAACTGACCGGTACGGCTCTGGATGCTCAAATTGAGCTTTTCCTTGCGCAACTCATTCAAGTTGCTGATCAATTCCGCATCAGTCATTTCACGAACTTGCTTCATTTTCATATTAAAGCACCTCTAGTCTTGTTTCGCTAAGAATTTGCAACGCAAGCAAAGTTTATTAGCGGCACGACTCATTGCTTCGCGTGCTACAACTTCACTGCATCCGGTAACTTCGAAAAGCACACGGCCGGGTTTAACCGGTGCAACCCATCCTTCGACGTTTCCTTTACCCTTACCCATACGGACTTCCAAAGGCTTTTTGGTGAAAGATTTATAAGGAAACAAACGAATCCATACTTTGCCGCGACGCTTTAAGTGACGGTTAATCGCAATACGCGCAGCTTCGATTTGATTATTTGTAACGTACCCTCTGGTCAACGCCTGGAGACCGAAATCTCCGAAGTCTACTTTATTATTAGAAGTAGCTAAACCTGAGTTATTTCCGCGTTGAATCTTTCTGTACTTTACTCTTTTTGGCATTAATGGCATACTCTTGATCCTCCGTAGCCTCTTTGTGGCAAATCCATACCTTTACGCCGATTTTACCTGCGGTGGTATTAGCTTCTACGAAACCGTAGTCGATATTTGCCTTCAATGTATGTAATGGTACACGACCCTCTTTGTATTGTTCGAAACGAGCCAATTCCGCACCGCCTAAACGACCTGAGCAGTTAACCTTGATACCGTCAACACCCAAATCCATAGCCTGCTGGATAGCACGCTTCATAGCACGACGAAAGCCGATACGACGCTCCAACTGCATTGCAATATTTTCTGCAACCAACTGAGCATTCGCTTCAGCACGTTTAATTTCTGCAATCTCAACAAAGACCTCTTTATTGCTTGTCAATTTTGAAATATCTTGACGCAATACATCTAAATCTGCTCCGCGTTTACCGAACAACACACCGGGGCGTGCTGAAAAGATAGTTACGCGAATACGACTAGTGAATCGCTCGATTTGAATACGGGCAATTGCTGCCTGAGCAAACTTCTCTTTGATAAATTTACGGATCTTAAGATCCTCATGAAGCCATTCCCCAAACAGTGCTTTGCCGGCAAACCAGCGAGATTCCCAGTTTTTGGTGAGTGCTGTTCTCAATCCAATCGGATTTACTTTCTGTCCCACGATTATAATCTCCTACACTAGTTAAATATCCGTCAAAATAACTTCCAGATGACTTGTTCTTTTACGAATCCGTCCTGCGGACCCACGAGCTCTTGCACGAAAACGCTTGATGATCGGACCCGGGCCAACCATAACTGTTTTGACAGTCAAAGAAGCACGGTTCAAACCTGCATTATTTTCAGCATTTGCGACAGCAGAGCGAAGTGTGTCACCGAGCAGACGAGCTGCCTTGCGGGGGCTTAAATCAACGATAGCCAACGCTTCGGTTACGGACTTTCCATGAATAAGACGTGAAACGTGACGAGCCTTCTCCGGAGAGATGCGTACGTTTTTTGTCAAAGCTCTAACTTCCATAATCTGGTTCTCTATTATTTTTTTATTGTTTCTACTTCACCACTTACAGCCTCCATACCTGGAGAAAGGTCCTGAATATTGCCTGATATCAACACTGCTGCTGCAACATAAGGCCGCACTGCGACCACCTTTAACAGTGAAGGCTCCTTCCCCGAGCGGTAAACCAATCCATTAAACGCACCATGGACTGTACCCACAGACAAGACCACGCAATTTAAACGCTTATCGACGGCGAGAATCCGACATCTTCCCATTGAATTCGAGCTGTCAAAATAAGAGCTACCGAGCGTGATGAATTTGTTTGAACTTCTCTCCAGTGCCTCAATTTTCAGTTGAAGCTCAGTCTGCCGAACCTTCCCGATCGGCATTTCCGGGATCAAATTTCTCACAAACTCGCAAAATTGTATAGCGTCAAGAGCAAGCGTATTGCCATACTTAGAGTAATCACTTATGCTCTTCATTAACTCACTCTTCCCCTCTGCGAGTTTTCGCACATCGCCGCTTGAAGCGATCCCGCCGAGCATGAGTTGAAGTAAATGATAACTCTCATTCTGCTTCCGGTATTTATTATTGATTTCAATAAACTCCCGATAGACCAAATCCTTTTCTTCCCTAAGAACTTTATTTTCAAGTTCAAGGACGGCTATCGACTTCTGCATCTCAAACAGCGTCTTCTTAAGTTCAGCTAAATCATTAGACTTGAGAGCATCCTCAATGCTAATTCGCACCTGAAGTTGAGAATCGTCATTTTTCGACACATTTTCATCTGCCAGCATGCAAAAACACACTAACAGTTTAATTAAAATACACCATTTTTTCATTTTTTCAAATTTTTTTTAAATTTTTTTTGCAATTTTTAATCAAATTCTGTAAAAAGCCCCAAATTCCGATAAAAAGATCGGTAATTTTCTATAATATAACATAAAAAGTTTTAAAATGCAAATTTTTTCTGAATTTAACTTGACAGTAATCAATCGGCATGATATATTTCCATTGCTTGCATACAAAATCAAATATTATTCAGCACAGCAATCAGCTAAAATTCGTGATAGCCAAGAAAAATGTCGGACGAATCGGACAGGGCGGACTTATTTTGCAAATCCACTTATCCTCCATAGCTTTTTTTGAAGAAAGACAACTCATAATTCTGCATTCTTAATTCTTAATTTTATGGAATATTTGTGAAATAAGATAAAAGCGGTTCAACAGGTGATTTTGAGTAACTTCTCAAGGGAGATTTTCAGCAGCTGCTGCGTCCAGATGACATCGGACATCGCTCGGTGGGGATTACAATTTTCTCCATCGTCCTCAAGCGAAAAAACTTCCCGCAGATACTGCAGCTTATAGGACGGCAAATTTGCGTGACTCCTTTTCATCAATATCAGCAAATCAAGCGTCTGCCCCTGCCACAACTGCAAATTATTTCTATGCAGACTCTCCTGCAAAAAGGCCAAATCAAACTTCGCATTATGTGCCACCAAGGTACTATTTCGGGCAAACTGCAGAAATTTATTGCCGATTTCCCGAAAATGCGGAGCATCGGCTACCATTTCATCCGTAATTTTGGTCAATCTTCGCACTGCAAAAGGAATCGGGCGATTCGGGTTAACCAGAGTTTGAAAGTAACTTACCGTCCCGTCAAGGTCGATTCGCATTGCACCGATCTCGATAATGCGGTCATTCGTCGGGCTGAAACCTGTTGTCTCCACATCAAAAATGGTAAACGGTCCCAGACTCAAATATGATTTTTCACTCATTTTACCTGAAATTTGTAGATTGTTGTTTGCTTATAAACTTCGCAGGGATTCAAAACCGTACTCGGAAAGTTTTTATGATTCGGCGAATCAGCAAAGTGTTGTGACTCCAAGCAGACGGCAGAGAAATTCTCTGCTTTTTTGCCGTTTTGCAATATCACATTATCATCACCGATAGTATTGGCATTATAGACTTGCACTCCCGGTTCGGTGGTAAAATAACTCATTTCGATTCCTGAAATCGGGCTGTAAAGCACTGCTTTGACCTCATTTAAGTTGCCATTAAGGATGAAATTATCATCAAACCCATTATTTTTCGGCAAAACATCGCCCAAAACAACCTTTTTCCGCAAGTCAAAAAGTGTCCCCTCGACCTTGCCGATTTCACCTGTCGGGATAAGTTCACTATCGGTAATGGTGTACTCATCGGCCTCAACTTGAAGTTCGTGGGCAAAAACTGTCGCTTCTCCGTCCAAATTGAAGTAAGCATGATTGGTCAAATTCACCACTGTTCGGCGGTCTGCGGTTGCTTCGTATTCAATTTTAAGTGCATCGTCATCGCTGACAGTATATTTTACTCTGAGTTGCATATTAGCAGGGAAACCGAATGCCCCATCGGGAGAAAAATACTGCAAAGTAATTGAATTATCACAATATTCAGCTACCTGCCACAATGAGTGAGCAAATTCGCCGCCGCCGTGGAGACAATGAGTTGCTGAATTGCATGGAAGTTGATAAGTTATGCCGTCAAGTACCAGCTTAGCGTTTTTAATTCTATTCGCATAGCGACCGATAACTGCCCCGAAAGACCACGCATTCCTCTCGTAATCGCTTTTATCCCCATAACTCAAAGTCACATTCCGCAACTTACCGTTTTTATCAGGCACATTCAATGAATAAATCGTTGCACCCCAATCCAAAATTTCCGCATAAACTTTGCCGTTAGTAATTGCATAAAGGGAAATATTTTCACCTTTTGAAGTTGTTAAAAATTCATATTTATTCATTATTCACTACCTCTCTGTAAGTTTTAAAATGTTTTTTTACGCACCTGTCAAGCGTTTCCACACCGCGTTTTTCAATAATCGCCGCCGCACAACGCTTGACCTGATCATTTGCACCTTTGGGCAGAGTTTCTCCGCTCAATTCAGATAATTCATTCATCATTCGCAGAAAGTGATCTCGAGCCAAAATTGACGCTGCGGCAACTGCGACATCGCTCTCTGCCCGAACCTGCTGATCAAGTTTGATTTGCCGTCCTTTTTCCAGCAGGGCGTTTTTAATTAAGTAATCACTTCCGAACTTATCGGACAAAGCCCGTGGGCAATCGGGAACTTTCTCAAGCACATTCTCGATTACTCTGGCATGCCCCCACGCCAAAAGCCGATTCAAGTTTTTGATTTTATCGTAAAGTTGATTATAGACTTCGGGTTTCAAAGAAACGATTGCGAATTTGCCATTGGTAATATTTCTAATTTGCTGTGCCAATGTGACAATCTGCTTGTCGGAGATTTTTTTGGAATCCTTTACTCCGAGTTTCAGCAACTCAAGTCCGCTTGACTCCTCGATATAGACTCCTGCCACAACCAATCCGCCGAAAAAATCACCCTTGCCGCTCTCATCGACCCCGATATGCGGAGTTAAGTCGTAATCAATGGCATCACCCTCATTCTGCAACTCATCGGGCAAATTAAAATTAAATTCATGCAGAATTTCAGGTTCCAGAACAAACTCGACAAAATCAGCCGTTCCACCGCCCTGAATGGTTAATTTGCCGCTATTGTACGCAACGATATTTAACTTCTCTTTAACAGCCTTGAAGTGGGCGTACTGCTGGGATTTGAACTCAAAATCGTGTTCTTGCAGATAATTTTGCAAATCCGCAAGCTGTTGAGCAGTAATGGTGCAAACATAGGAGGTCAATTTTTTATCAGCCATTTTATTACACCTCAATTCGATTCTTCAAAGCGAGATTAATTGTCGCCCCGTCGGCGTAAATTAAATTTGCACCTGCCGGGATTCCCTGCGACAACTGGGTAATTTTGAGATTTGGGAAGTCTTTGAGCAAATCAGCAATGTAAATCGCACTTGCACGGGCTTCCACATCAGCTCCGAGGGCGATAATAACCTCTCGAACCTCATAATTTTTGACTCGCTCAAGCAGTTCTGCAATGCGGAGATTTTCGCCGAATTCATCATCCAACGGTGAAATTTTGCCGCCCAAAATATGGTAAAGCCCACGGTAAACATCACTATTCTCAATCGTACAAAGCTGCGAAAAATCTTCCACTACGCACAAAATAGTTTTATCCCTCGCAGTAGAACTGCAAATAGCACAACGCTCATTGGCATTTGACAAAGCTCCGCACTCCGGGCAGTAACCGATTTCGCTATTGAGATTCTGCAATAACTCGCCTAACTCAATGAGTTTATCCTCGTCCCACTTAAGCATGCTCAAAGCGTAACGCTCTGCACCTCTTTTGCCGACACCGGGGAGGTTTTTAAGAATCTTCATTAATTTTTCGACAGAATCAGGATAGTTTATCATAGAGCATTCCCGAAAAACAATCTCTTAATTTAGAGCAAGCCGCCCAAATCGACTCCGCCTGTAAGTTCTTTCATCTTCTCTGCGGCGGCATTTCTGGCAGCATAGAGGGCGTTATTGGTCGCTTCCTGAATAACTTTGGTAAGCATACGGGCGTCACCGTCTAAATTATTGCTCAAAAGTTCAACTTCAGTTACCGTAAATTCGCCTGAAACGGTCACTCTAACCAAATTATTTGCATCAATTGCACTGTATCGTGCGACTGCTAATTCCTCACGCATTTTCGCCATATTTTTTTTAATATCTTTTGCCTGCTGCATGAGTTTAGCCAAATCACCTAAATTTCCGAACATAATAAATTCCCTTTTGTTAATAATTAATTTTTGTCTCTATCAAATATAACGCATTTTATCAAAAAATCAAATATTTTCAAATATTAGTTTAATCTTTTTTCACAACTGAATTTGACATTCGCCCAAAAGAATATTATTTTATATAAGAAGAGAGGGAATATTATTATGAAAAAAAGAAAAAAAATTTTGAAAACTACTACTAAAAAAGGAAAACAATCAAGCGATATTTATCCGATTCTCATTGGTACTGTCAGTATCAGCAATTCAGGTTTCGGTTTTTTCAAGGTATCAGAAGAGAGCGAATTTGCCTCAACTTGGCTTGATAGAGAAGTCTTTATCCCTGCAAAGTTCATCAATAATGCAATGTCGGGCGATACGGTAAAAATTCAAGTGCTTCCGCCCCGTCCCGGCACCGATGATGCCGAAAAAGGCCCCGCAGGTGAGATTATTGAAATTGTCAAGCGGAAGCACGAAACCATCGTCGCTGAACTTCTCCCCGGCAATAAAGTTCGTCCGCTTAATCGCAAACTTAATGCGGAAATCACTCTCGCTAAAGGTAAAGGCGATGCCAAAAACGGCGATTGGGCAGAGATAAAATTAATTGATATGCCCAACTCCAACGAGCTTATCGGCAAAGTAATTAAATCAATCGGCAAAGCAGGCACAATTCAAGGTGATTTGGATGCCGTTTGTGCTGAATTTGAACTTATGCCGCCATACACGGAAGAAGAAAATATCGCCGCTTCGGAGATTGTACCAAGAGAAATTGAGAGAAAAGACTTTACCGATATTTTTACTGCCACAATTGACCCGATTGATGCGAAAGACTTTGATGATGCACTCTCAATTAAACTTGCACCTGACGGCAAAAGTGCTGAATTAGGTATCCATATTTCCGATGTCGCGGCATTCATTACCCCCAAAAGCGACTTTGACCGAAAAGCCTATGAACGGGCATTTACGGCTTACTTACCGGGTAGAACCTTGCCGATGCTCCCAAAAAACCTGACCAAAGCGATCAGTTTGCAGGAAAATCAAATCAGCCGCACCCACAGCGTAATTGTCAATATTGACATTGAAACGGCGGAAGTTTTAAGTTTTTACCGCTGTCACGGATTGATTGAGGTCAATAAACGCTTGGATTACGACACGGTGCAAAAATTTTTGGACAATCCTGCTGAATTGCCGCCGTCATGGGACAAGGAACTGGCGGAAAAAATTTCACTGCTGGCAAAAATCACTGCCGCAATTCGCAAAAAACGGCAGAAAGATGAGGACTTCCTCGATTTGGCAATCCCCGAAGTAAGAATTATCTGTGATGAAAATTCAGACACCATAAGCGGAATTGTCAAAAAAGAACAGAAGCCTGCCGACTTCATTGTCGAGGAGTGTATGCTTATGGCAAATTCGCTGGTCGGGAATGAACTTATTGAGAAATCAATCCCCGGTCTTTTCCGTATTCACCCGATGGCTGATGAGGAAAAATTGGCGGAATTTGCGATGAATATTCACGAAATTTTCGGCTTTTACCCCGGCGACTTAAGCACCAGAGAGAACTGCAATAAATTCATTAAAAATCTCCCCGATAATGAGGTGAAGCCGATAATTCTCAACATGTTTCTGCGGTCACTCCCCAGAGCATCGTATAGCGAAAAAGCCGAATTGCACTTCGGTTTGGGCAAACTCAAATATGTTCACTTCACCAGTCCGATTCGACGCTATACCGATTTGGTCGTCCATCAGCAATTATGGAATTTTGATACCAATCAACGGCTGAAACCCAAAAACAGTTTTGCTAAATTGGCAACCTATCTTTCAGCAAAAGAAGAGAATAACGATAATGCCTATTTCAATGCTTCAGATCGCCTGAAACTCCGTTATCTGGAGGAGCAATTGCAGCAGAGAGCAAGCAATTATTACAGCGGTATCGTCTCTAAAATCAATAACAATTCAATCAGTGTCGAAATCGGCGAAGTCGGAATCATCGGCATGATTCGATTTGAGGACTTGCCGGGATATTTTGAGCGAATCAATAACAGCACCATGCAGTCTGTACGAAACGGCAAAACCATTAAAATCGGCAGTACATTGAAGTTGCGGTTATACGAAATTGATTTTGCAAGAGGCATTGCTTATTTTAAAATCGCAGGTTAACTTATTTCAATATTAATTAACAAAAAAAAGGCTGTTGCAATTGTTACGCAACAGCCTTTTCGATTTTTATATCATTACTTAATGTTGAATCCCAAATAAGAGAGATCAACTGCACCATAAATTTGACCTGAACCGTCACCAAGTTGGATTCTATTGCAAATTCCGTCACTCTGTTTATGAGCGGTACCGGTATAGACCTTTTTGCCATTGAAATAGACTTCAATTGAGTTGGTTGCGGCATTAGTTTTTAATTTATAACTATTAAAACCCTCGCCGACATTCAAAGGAACTCTTTTTTGTGCCTTACCGTCAAAAACCAAAATTGCATCTTTAGCACAAGCAACATAGACAAGTGAAGCATTTTTCTCCATTTGTGTCAAAATTCTGAATTGCGGCTGATTTATGCTCATGTCGCTGATGCGAATTTCCCAGCCGATTTCAAGTTCATTAACTGCACCGTCCAAGTTTTTAAGATAGTGTGCGAATTTGAAAGGAGCTTCCTCGCCTTTCAACTCCAAATGCAATACCGGGTGCGGACGTTCAGCGATTTTCTGCACTTCATACCAAACGCCTTTAGACGCGCCCTTTTCTTTTGTCTGAACCGCAAAGACGTCAAAAAAGTTGCGATAAGTCAAAGTATCTCTGCACTCAGGAGAGTAAAAATTCTGATAATTTTTTGCTTCGGGATGTGTGATTTTAGCGGCTTTAAGTGCATCGTCCTTGACAATATCGTAGGTAACTGCCATGATTCGACTGAAACATGAATCATTTCTCCATGAACCGAAATCGCTCTCATCATAAACGACCAGAACCTTATTCGGAGCAATCTCCAAAACGGAAGCGTATGAACTGCCTGAACCATTCCAAACAGTATATCTCTGATAATATTTACCTGTACCGGTAAAGTCAATATAGAGGAACAATCCCGGTCGACCTGTAATCAAAACTAATGTGCCGTTTTCAAGCACTCTGGCAGCAGGGTTTACACCAACTGAAGCAACTTCAGTCATTTCACCCCAAGTGCGACCGCCGTCAGTACTGCGAAATTGCATCAAAGGTCCTGCTCCGCCGGTACGGACATAAGCTAAAATATCACCATTTGCCAATTCAACCATCGCAGTTTCATTCGGTCCCTCCTGATATTTTTTCTGCGGGTCTTCCATAATGGTTGCGAGATAAGTCCAAGTTTTTCCGTCATCTTTGGACTCAATTACAAATGAGGTGAATTTGGGAGCATTTTCTTTTCTCAAGTAGCCATTAAGCAGCAATCTGCCGTCACGGGTACGCAAAACTTCACGGTGAAGTCGGAAAGAACTTTTGAAAGGAAGTTTAATTTCACTGTAATAATCAGTAAAACCGGTTTGCTCATCATTCAAAATTTGCAAACGGATTTTGTGAGTATCGGAAATTTTGTCATCCCAACAGCCGACCTGACATTTTTTGCCCTCTTTATTGACAAAAGTATTGAATCCGCCGAAATTAAAGGGAGTCTTTTCCCAAGTTTTGCCGCCATCCATTGAACGACGCCATACACCGTATTCGCTGACAGTATGAATACCCTCGGAGTGGTTCATATAGATAGTGCCGTCAGGGAAATTATTGGCGAAACAGAAGTTCATGTGTTCATTGGTTGTTCCGACCAATGTTAAGTTACCGGGGACAACTTTACCGCCATCGAGGATTCTGGTACCGAATGGATCAGCGGCAAAAACACTTACCATTGCCAAAGAGGCAAAAGCACAAATCAAACCTTTTAAGCTCATAATTTTTCCTTTCTTTTTTATAGGTTGATACGATAGAAATTATTATAGCACATTTTTTATATTTTTCAATATTTAACCCAAAAAAAAGAGTATAAATTTTTATCTATACTCTTTTATCTTATTGTGAAATTACAATTTATTTAGCCGCAAATGATGCATCATAGTAATTCAAATTAAATGAATCACCGCCGCCATTATCCTGAATTTCTTCCTCAACCGCAGTCGGAGTCATGCTTTCGACGTGACCGTCAGACCAACCGACATTGGCTCTGTCGCCGTGAGCAAATACCGCCATATTAGCAGTAGTTCCGGTAAGCGACCATTGGAAAATCTGGCATAATGCAGCAGATGCGTATGCATCAATCATAAACATTTTTGAATTTTTGAATACGATTGTATTCATATTCATCTCCATGCCAGTGGCACTGGTTGAACCGGAAGTTCCATAATAACCTGTCCATTCAGAAGCAAGACGCGGCATGCCGAAGCATTGCTGAGCTCCGGTTGATTCATCATCTTTAACATTTTTGGTAGTCGGCAATGACGGACAACGGGCTTCGCCGATATTATTAGCATATCCGGAATATTTCAAGCGGTTAAACCAAGTAATAGTATATGAAGAAGTGCTTGGCCAGCTCGGGGGTTGAAATTCAGCAGTTGAAGAACGCATAATCATATTGCCGTTGTTATCATTCAAGTACATAGTTACAGCAAGACACATTTGCTTCATATTGCTTGCACAAGAGATTGCACGAGCTTTTTCGCGAGCCTTGTTAAGAGCCGGAAGCAGCATTCCTGCAAGAATCGCAATGATTGCAATGACAACTGTCACTTCAAGTCATTGTAAAATCGCCGAAAGAGAGTAATTTTAACAAAAAAGAAAGGTCAAAAAAATGAAAAAATCTCTTTATTTCACCCTCATTGAGTTGTTGGTGGTTACTTCAATTAATGTAAACTCTGTAAAATATTATAGCACAAGATTTTTAATTGTCAATAGTTTGTGAGGAAAATTTTTTGAAAAAAAATAGAGACATGCAAGCTTATTAAATCAACATTAACCCTGCGGTCAAAAAGACTCCGTTAATAATAACTATTGAAAAATTATCGTCAATATGAAGCTGTTTCTCAAAAAGTTCCGCCATGGAAGAGACAAAAACCCCAAGTGCTCCGATTAGATAATAGACCCAACTATGGGTGGCAGGAAAAAAGCAGGATATTACAACCATACAAAGGATTCCCGCAACATTGAATGCCACGATGCCCTCTATTGATTTATTGTTATAACTCTTGTGCTTGCCGAACTTCCTGCCGATTAATGCCGCCGCAGTATCAGCAATAAGCATGATTGCCAAAGCACTTGCCCCCGCCGCTGTCGGATAGAGCCATGTCGCTAATGCCGCCGCCGCCCAAACAGGCGGACTTCCGGAAATTACCCACTTCGCCGATGAAGCATTTGATCGCAGCATGTTTTTGAAAAAAAATCCGTACAATGGCGTAATTATCGGCACTTGCAAAACCACCATTCGCTCAACTATAACATTCAAAATACAGCAAATTGCGAAAAACAATCCCAGTTCCATTCGATAGTTTTGCAACAGAATAATCGCACAAACCATCCACAAGGAACTAAGGTGTATCAACTTTCTGAATACCTCCTGCTTATAACTTATTTCGCTCATTTTAACTCCTTTTTTACTCTCATTTTTTACAAATAATTCCAACTGCTTCTTCGGCACTTTTTACCGCTTTCATCAAACTTGCAAATTCGGGATCTAAAAACTTCCTGGACAAGTGGGCAAGCTCCTGCAAATGCTGGTCATTGTCATTATCATTCGGAGAAATCAGACAAATAATGTTATTGTATTTGCCATTTAATTTCTCTATTTCATAACTTTTGGGAGAGTGCCCGATAAGCAGCATACACTCCTGTGTATAATTACTTCTGGTGTGCAGCAAAACCGTATTTTCTGACAGTTCAAAGGGGTGGAAATTGATTGCATCAATTAAACCGTCCTCAATATTCTGGTACGAATAGGGTGTATTAAGTTTCAGTTTTTGTACCATTATTCGCACTGCTTCTTCGGGAGTTTCAGTCGCTAAATTCGTTGCGTAAACTTTAGCACGTTTTTCATTCGATTTTTTCTTATCCTTAATTTTCAAATTAACAATTTCTTCTGTTTCCTGCGGTATTTGGGGATAAGCAAGCAATAAATTCAAATCGGGATATTTTTCACTTATCTCCTCCGCCATGCGATCAAATCTCGGTCGCCACAAAACGCTCTCTCGGCGGTCAAGCGGAATTATGAGCAAATCATCTGCTTTTAATGACTTAACAAATTCGCTTTCATATTTACCCCATGACTTAATTTTTTTCCACTCCAGATTACACTGGGGGGCAAGTGCCATAAAATCCTCCTCCGATTCGGCAGGAAACTCTTCAGAAACGATAATATGCAATGCTGCCCCGATCTGACTGCAGAGTTGTTTTGCATCGCCGATAAGATTTTTCAAATCAGGACGGCGAAAACCCATTTCCGGAATCGGCAAATAGACTTTCTGGGTAACATTCAAAGGGTTAAAAAGTCGGCAAAGCAGAAGTCTGGCTTGGCACTCGCTGATCAAGCGATCAGTCAAAGTCCCGAAAATTTTGCTTTGGAGCGATACTTGCTTATTCCAGCCGAAAATCAATAGATCAGCCCGATATTCCTTGCCGGTTCTAACTAAACCATCTGACAAATTAGCGGCAAGTCGAATACCCGGAGTAACTTTCATCTCCAAAGATACCGCCTGCTCAACACAACTATTAAGGAGTTTCTCGCTATCAGCAATTTCATTTTTGAGTTTATCATCCTCCATTTCCTTAATAATTTTCACCGGAAAAATATCGCCTGCAATCTTTTTATTTCGCAGGAAAAAACTCAACTGCATCAAACTTGCCGCTCGCTCCGGATTAGCAACTGCGACCATGATACGCTGGTGATTATTCTCCTCGTCGGCAGAATTTTCAGTATTTGCAGTTGTCATAATTTTTCTGCCGAATCTATCGACATAATAGCAGCCGATTGCACAACTAATCAGAATCATCACAATCGTGCCGTTAAGAATTTTGAACTCATCATCAAAAATTTTCAGTTCATAACCGACCAGCACTGCCGCCAAAGTCGCCGCCGCCTGTGCCACACTCAAGCCGAACATCACTTTGCAGTCATTTGAATTGTAATTAAATAATTTGCAACTTATCTGACTTGCCCAATATTTGGTCAAAATAACCGTAACTGACATTATTACGGCGACCCACAACCCCGAAAACGACGAAACCAATAATCGCGGATTAATCAAAGTTCCTACCGAAATCAGGAAAAACGGGATAAAAAATGTATTACCGACAAAAATCAAGCGATTCATCAGGGTGCTTTGCTGGGGAATTAAGCGGTTAAATGCCACCCCTGCCAAAAACGCCCCGATAATCGGTTCCATTCTGGCGTACTGTGACCCATAGGCACACAAACAGACCACCCCAAGCACAAAGAGGAATTGCGAACCGCCTTTCTCCGGAATGTTTTTGAAAAACCACCCCGCAATAATCGGCAGTACATACCAGATGAGAAAGGTCATTATAACCATTCCCAAAGCAATATAAATCCAGAAATCTCCCTGCAATTTACCGCCGTTTCTCCAAATATCAGCGATAACCGCCAGAACTAAAAGCGAAAAAGTATTAGTCGGAATTGTACCGCCGACCGTTACCACTACTGATTCATTGCGAGAGATTCCGAGCCTGCTGACAATCGGATAGGCAATCAGGGTGTGCGAAGCAAACATGCTGGCAAGCAAAATTGACGGCACCCAGCCGTACCCCAAAAGATAACGTCCGACCAAAGTTCCAAGAACTTGCGGAATTAAAAAACTGATAGTTCCAAAAACTGCACTTTTTTTCGCCATTCGCTTAAAGTCATTGGCATCAGTTTCCAAACCTGAAATGAACATGATGTAAAGCACACCGACTTTACCGAATAGATCAATTGCCCCCTCGCCCGATTGCGGAATTAAATTAAAACCGTTTTTCCCGATGAAAATTCCTGCAATCAAAAGCAATACCAATTCGGGGATTTTCAATTTTTCCGCAACCAAAGGAGCTATTAGAAATATCAACATCAATATTGAAAAAAATAAGACTAAATCTTGAACCATTGTTAATTACTCCCCTTCCGTATTTATTCAAAATTTTGCCAAACAATCCAAAACTTCTTTTACCGGCAATCCGACAATATTGTCAAAAGACCCTTCAAACTTCTCGACTATCAAATCCGCATGCTCCTGCATGGCGTATGCACCTGCTTTGTCCAGCACATGAATTTTTTGAGTGTATTCAATAATCTCCTGACGGGAAAGAGCTTTGAAAGTCACATAACTTTTGACCGTAAACTTCTCAATTCTGTTCAAATCCCGACAACAGATTGCCACTCCGGTAATGACAATATGGGTATTACCGACTAATTTACTCAAAATATTGATTGCATCCTCTAAATCGCGAGGTTTGCCGATTACTTGATTGTCATAAACAACAATTGTATCCGCACCGATAACGATTGCTTGAGCATGGGAATCAGCAACCGCCGTTGCTTTACGTTCAGCATTGATCATCACCAAATCATCAATATTCTGGTGACTTGTAAGTTCAGGCGTATCTTGAGTAACAACTTGAAATTCAATATTATTTTGAGTTAATAAATCAAACCGCCTCGGTGATTTTGATGCTAAAATAATCTGTCGATTACTACTCATCGGACACACTGTCGCTTGCAGTATCAGACTCAGAATTTACATCATCAGCGGCAACTTCAGTTTCTCCGGTTGCTGAATTATCGGAAACTGCAGCAGTTTCATTACCAAAATAGGCAACCTTGCTGAATGCAATATCAATTTTTTTCAAGTTAGTCACGCCGAAAAACTCTTTAAATAACACGGTCAAGCGATTTTTCAATACTTCACGAACTGCCATTAAATTACCGTCTTTGCCGTCATAAGAGCAATTAAGCCACAGAAAATACGCTGAATTATTGCGATAAATTTTTACTTTATTAAGCGAAATCGAATGAATTTTGGAAATATCTTCTCGAATAGCCGCTTCTACTGCACTGCGTTGAATGATGATTTTTCCGTCCTTGTCTTTGGGAATTATCAGAATATTTTTGGTTTTGCGGACACGGAAAATAATTCTGAAAATCAATTTGATAATCAGAAAAAATATAACAATTCCAAGCGAAAAAAGAACCCCGGTAACAAAACCGTACTCAAAGTCCGTCTCTGTCGCAACCTTGAAAAACTCTTTAACTTTATCGACCCAATTTAATATCATATCCATAAATCACCCACTTGCAGTTAATTAGAGAATTTATCATCAAGCCCAAGGGGCGGCGGAATCAATCATCGTTTTTCCCGCCTCGCCTCGGCTTTTTTTGATAAACTTCTAATATTTTTAGTTATTAAATATCGTCAGAGTCAGAATCTTCTTCTTCCTCGATTTCTTCCTCGACATCCTGAATCGTGACATTTACCTTGCAAACATTAATTCCGGTAATTTTTTCAACCTCTTCGATAATGCTTTTCTGGGTAGCACTTGCCACTTCAGGGAGGTTAAAGCCGTACTTGACAACAATTTTGATCTCCAAATCCAAACTGCCGTTGTCCAAAAATTTAACCACAATCGCACGATCCTGGATTCGACGGCTGCCGACGATCTCTCCGATAGTATCTACGAAGTTATTTCCTGATAAGCGAGCAACACCTGCTTGTTTAAGTGCCGCCTTACGCACGATAGAAGATACCACGTTCTCGTGAATTTTGACATCTCCGAATCCCTGTGAATCCATATTAGCATCGACTGTCTGAACTTTTTCGATTTTTTCTTCTTCTCTTTTCATTAGTTAACTTCCTTTCCTTTTGGTACTTTTTTCTCCGCCATCATGCTTTCGATAAATCCGGTATCATAGTTACCTGCGACGAAATTTCTGTGGCGTAAAATCTTTTTCTGGAATGGGATAGTAGTTTTCACTCCCTCAATTACAAATTCCTCAAGCGCACGATTTGCAATCGCAATTGCTTCCTTGCGATCTCGTCCGTGTACAATTAATTTACCGATCATGCTGTCATAGTACGGCGGAATTTTGTAGCCTGTATAGGCATGAGAATCAATACGAACTCCTCTACCGCCCGGTGGAATAAAAAGATTCAAGGTTCCCGGACACGGAGCGAAGTTGCGAGTCGGGTCTTCCGCATTGATACGGCACTCAATCGCATGTCCCTGAAGTTTAATATCACTCTGCTGGAATGACAACTTCTCACCTGCGGCAACTTTTATCATCTCCTTGATAAGATCCACTCCTGTAACCATTTCTGTAACGGGATGCTCCACCTGAATACGGGTATTCATCTCCATAAAATAGAAGTCGCCGTCCTGGGTGTACAGAAATTCAATAGTTCCGGCATTGGTATAGTTTGCAGCTTTAGCGGCTTTGACCGCAGCGGCACCGATTCTGGCACGCAATTTGGGATTTGCAAGCATCACAGGAGAGGGTGACTCCTCAATAAGTTTCTGATTGCGACGCTGGACACTGCAATCACGCTCGCCTAAGTGTACTACATTGCCGTAATTATCTCCGATAATCTGAACCTCGATATGGCGAGGATTTACAATGAATTTCTCCATGTACAAATCGCCGTTGCCGAAAGCATTTTCCGCCTCGGTTTTAGCGGCATTATAACCCTGAATCAAACTTGCATCATTGTGAGCGATACGCATACCGCGACCGCCGCCGCCTGCGACAGCTTTAACAATTACGGGGTATTTCAATCTGTGAGCTTCAGCCAGTGCCTCTTTCTCACTTTTGATAAGTCCCTGACTTCCGGGAGTAATCGGCACGCCTGCTTTTTTCATAGTCTGGCGGGCAACATCCTTGTCGCCCAAAGCACGCATTGCCTGTGCAGTCGGCCCGATAAAGGTGATTCCGTGCTTTTTGCAAGCCTCTGCGAAGTAAGCATTTTCAGCCAAAAATCCGAATCCGGGGTGGATTGCATCAACATCGCAAATTGCCGCAACGGAGAGGATTCTTTCAATCAAAAGATAACTTTCATTTGACTTCGGAGCTCCGATACAAACGGCTTCATCTGCCATTTTGACCGGCAAACTATCCGCATCAGCCTGTGAATAAACTGCGACGGTTTTTATACCCATCTCCCGGCATGCACGAATAATTCGCAATGCAATTTCGCCACGATTGGCAATTAAAATTTTATTAAACATAACTTTTTACTCTCCTGCAAAATGTAGGATTTTTATTCAATTACAAAAAGCACCTGACCGTATTCAACGGCTTGGGCATTATCAACCAAAATCTCTTTGATAGTTCCGCTTTTCTCTGCTTTAACTTCATTCATAACCTTCATTGCTTCGATGATACAAACGGTAGTATCTTCTGAAACTTTGCTTCCGACCTGTACAAAAGGTGCCGCATCAGGTGATGCTGAACGGTAAAAAGTTCCTACCAACGGACTGGTAATTTGTTTAGCAGGATCAACTGCTTTCGGAGCGGCAGGAGCGGCGGCGTTTTCTGCCGGAGCGGCAACTGCGGGAGCAGGAGCAACCGGTGCGGCGGCGATTGCAGGTGCAGCGGCAACAACGACATTGCTTCCGCGTTTAATGCACAAATTAAAATCTTCTGCTTTAATTTTGAATTCTGTGAGATCGTTATCAGCCATTAATTTAACGATACTTGCAATTTCTTGAACTTTCATAATTTTATCCTTTTTTTGAATATTAAATTTCTATTATTTACCTATTTTATTAATCATCCCGTCCAAAGCCAGCATGTACGAGTAACTTCCGAAACCGCAAATCACCCCTGCCGCTCCCCGACCGGTCATGCTCTGATGTCTGAATTCCTCGCGAGCGTGAATATTGCTTAAATGCACCTCGATTACCGGAATTTTTAATGCTTTAATCGCATCGAGAATAGCGATACTTGTATGCGAATAAGCCCCGGGATTAATGATAATACCGTCCAACTCATTCTGCATAACTTCCGCACCGATTCGCTCGGCGATAGCTCCCTCACTGCAACTTTGAAAAAATTCGAGTTTAATACCATACTCATTTGCCTTGCTCTGCATTTTTGCGGCAATATCATCCAGAGTTTCATTGCCGTAAATTTCAGGCTCTCTTTTTCCCAAAAGTTGTAAATTCGGGCCGTTAATAACTAAAATTCTATTTTTCATTTTGCTCAAATCTATAGTTAAAAAATATTTATACTTACATTAAAATAATCTCTAAACGCTAAAATTGCAACAAAAAAACCGTATTTTTTTGCAAAATAATTTTTTCTTTACCCCTTTTACGCTCAAAAAATTATTTGCTCTGACTGAAAAGCCAATCCCAATTCTCTCTTTTTGCAAAAGCGATTACCCATGACTCATGTCCGCAATCAGGTACTTCAACGTAAGTGATTTTTTCTCCGCCTGCCGCCTTGATTGCGGCATAAATATTACGGGTGCGGCAAGTCGGTACAACCGTGTCGCTATCCCCATGATAGGTCAAAATCGGAATATTTTTAAGCCGCTCCGCCATTTTAATATCCGCCCCGCCGCAAATCGGAAAAGCGGCGGCGAATTTCTCCGGGAATCTGCTCAAAGCATCCCAAGTGCCGTATCCACCCATTGAGATTCCGACGATATAAATTCTATTCAAATCGATTTTAGAATCGGCACACTCAAAATCCAGCATCTCCATTGCCAATTGTAAATTTTCGGAGATTTCAGGAAGCGAATGCTCAACTTCGCCCCACGGAGTATTAACCCATTGCATATTTGCAGGACATTGCGGAAAAAGCAATAATGCGGCAATATCTTTTTGCTGACAATACGAAGTTAATTCGCTTGCACCGTGGACAAGCTGACTCCAATTATTATCGCCACGCTCTCCTGCTCCGTGCAGGAAAAGTACGAGCGGCACTTTTTCAACTTTTGACCAATCTCCGGCTTCCTTGCGGCAGTAGTTTAATACTTTGCCGTTACTTCCCTTAAATTGAGATTGCGTAACCCCACAGCGTTTAAGCAAATCATTATCACAATTATTTTTATTTTCCATAATAAAATCCTTTCAATTGCTATCAATATTATTCCATATTAATATAAATCTTAATAACGACTTTTACAACTTTTTTCGGAATTTTTATCTTAAAAAAAGATATTTTGGCAAAAAAATGCTTTTTTTTTCAAGTTTATTTAGTTTTTGACTTGATTTTTTCTAAAACATTGTGTATCATATACAACGAACAATTTTTTATTAAAACAGGAAAAGTAATTATGAAACCCAAAAAAGTGACAGATATTACCAGTGCACAGATGCGCAGCAGTTTTACGAAGATGCTGGAAAAAAGCAAATCTATGGAATTAAATGCGGCAATTGTAATGTTCCGTGAAATCGTTAAAAGCGACCCGGAATTTGTCGATGCCAGAAACCGCTTGAGAGAATTGGAGATGCAGGCACTGCCTGAAGTAAAGCCATTCAAGGCTCTTATCAGCAATTTGAAATTTAATTTCATCTTTTTGATTTTGAAAATTTTCAGCGGCAAAAATGTTATCGCTTTGCTCGGCTGCTGTGAAGATGCACTGTCCGTCAATCCCGGCAATGTCTCCGCTTGGCAGAAAATGGCAACCGTCGCCTCCGCAAATGACGGAGCATTCATCGCAGTAGAAGCACTGGAATTTGCCCGCAAATTAAAACCGAAAGACAAAAATATCGCCGTTGCACTTGCGGATGCCTATGTGCAGAATTGCGAGGCAGAAAAAGCCGTCATGGTCTATCAGGAATTGCTCCGCAATAATCCCGGAAATGCCAAAATTAAAGCCGGATTAAAGGCGGCAACCGTAGCAATTTCAACCCAGTCAAGTAATGATGATATTGAGGATGAAGATAATGCCGATAATTCAAAAAGCGAGAATGAACGCAAAAAAGAAGAGGCTTTGCTCCAACAGATTATGGACGGAACTATTCGTGACGAGGCACAGGCACAATTGGTTATTGAGAAATTAACTGCCGTTGTTAAGGAAAGCAACTCACTTGATGCCCACCGAAAACTCGCCGAAGCCTACAAGGTTGCTAAAGATTATGATACTGCTATCTCTCACTTGAATGTGGTTGCCCAGTCTCTCGGCACTTTGGATGCTAAACTCGACAAGGATATTGAGCGACTCTATGTCCTTAAGTACGACGCCAATATTGCTGAAGTTACCGCTCACCCCGAAAAATATGAAAATGCCGAGGAAATTATTCAACAGCTCAATGATGAAAAAATCGCTTTCAAAATCGAGCGCGCCAGAGTGCGTTCAAATCAATTCATCAACGATATTCACCTGCATTATGAACTTGCTTTGGAATACTACAATGCCGGGTATCTGGAAGAGGCTTACCGTGAATTTGAAATTTCACAGAAAAACGCCCAGCATAAAGGCAATGCACTCTATTACATGGCAAGAATCCTCCTCGTTGACGGCGATGTGGATAAAGCAATGCCGCTGCTGCAAAAAGCTTACGAAACCCTCGGCATTAAGGAACGTAATTTCAAACCTGCGGCTTACTATTTAGGTATTTTATATGAAAACGAGGGCAATTCCGATAAGGCTTATGAACTTTTCAGTGAGATTTATCAGATCGCTCCCAACTTCAAAGATGTGGCAGAAAGAATAAAAAAATAGAAAATTTTTACTTTTTTACTTGCACTTTTGCATAAGCAGGGTTATATTGCTGTGTGATAATTTTATAAATACTTTTATTGAGGTTTATTATGGATGAACAAAATACAAAACCGGAATCTAATTTCGTTAATACAGCGACACAGAAAACTGTTCGCTTGAAACCAATGGTTAAACAGCCGGTCGTGAATATCGGTCAGCCCGCCAAGGTGGCGTCAGTCAGTACCAATTCACAACCTTTGGCTACTTCTGTTATCGAGGCAAAAAATGTCGCTTCAAATACTACCAGACCGGCTCCGTTGCCGGCAACTGCAACTATGCCGGTA
Organism: Lentisphaeria bacterium; assembly: GCA_017456285.1. Classification (GTDB taxonomy): domain Bacteria; phylum Verrucomicrobiota; class Lentisphaeria; order Victivallales; family Victivallaceae; genus RGIG5270. Next base: position 8,007 of record JAFTJQ010000071.1, on the reverse strand, counting down.
AAGAAAATTTCTATCGCGGCTAAACCGACTGCGGCGGCAGGCGGCAACTCAATTCTTAACTCATTAAACTTGAAGCCGAAAGCAGAACCCCCCGCAGCTCCGACTGCGGCGGCAACTCCAAGCAACAATGCGGATTCAACCAATACTGCAGTGGTTTCCAAGGTAAAAATTGCCGGCAATGTCTCTGCCGCATTCAAAGATACTATCGCTTCTTCGGTCGCACCGACCCAGAAATTTGTACCGACCTCTAACTTGAATACATCTACTTCAAAGGTTCAGAAGGTCGCCGTCAGTGCTGAAAGCGTTGAAGAAACTGATGATAAAACCGTCAAATTGCAACGCCCTGAACGCAAACAAGCTACTGTTGCAAATACGGTTGTTCCGACTTTAACTCCGAAAGTTGAAGAAAAAGTCGTCGAGGAAACTCCCAAAACAGAGGATAATACCGCTACTGTCGCAGTGGACAAAGTTACCGTTGCTCCGGCAACTCCCAAACTTAATATCGCTCCGAAAGCAGAGGAAAAAACGGCAGAAAATGCCGTTAAAGCAGAGGATAATACCTCAACCGTAGCTGTAGATAAAGTTGCAACACCTGCAACCCCAAAACTTAATATCGCTCCGAAAGCAAAAGCTCCGACTGCCGAAATTCCGAAAGTTGAAGAGCCGAAAGTTGAAGAGCCGAAAACTGCTGCTCCGCAACCGAGTGCCGCCCCGACCGTTAAATTAAGTTTAGGTCAGCGTCAGGATACTCCGAAAGTTGAAGAGCCGAAAGCGGCTCCGTCTCTCACTCTCAACAAAAAGGAAGAGCCGAAAGAGGCTGAAGCTAAACCCAAAATCGGTATTGCTAAAAAACCCGAAGCTCCGAAAGTTGAAGAAGCAAAAGCAGAAGAACCGAAAGAGACTAAATTAACAGACTCTAAAGTTCAAGCAGAGAAAAAAGTTAAAATTCTGCCGAAAAATACCGTTTCTCCGATGCGTAGCCCTGCTTATATGATCATTATGATTATCGTATTCTTCATGGTTGTATTCGGTGCAGTTGTATCAGCTTTGCAATATTTGAATACTTTTGAGCAAGAAAGAGTTATGAAAGGCAAAGTCATTGAAATTCCGATTATCAATGATTTGATCAAAAAATAATTTAATCTAAACTTTATAAGGCTGTCGATTTTCGACAGCCTTTTTTTTGACAGTCATCAGACAAAAAAAGACTGTTGCAAATTTCTTTGCAACAGCTTCCATAGATAAAATTAAAGATATTAAATGCTTATGAAGAACTAAACTATTTTATTGTCCACTTCATAACTCATTTTATCAATCAATGCGTCCACATACATTGCACCTAATTCACCTTCTCTGCGTGAGCGAACTGATATGGTTTGATCATCGACTTCTTTGTCGCCGACAATCAGCATATACGGGATTCGTTCATTACGTGCGAGCTTGATTTTTGACCCCAAACTTTCGCTTCTCAAGTCAATATCAACTCTTAAGCCCTTGCCACGCAAAGTTTTTTGAAGTTCTTTAGCATACTCTTCCGCACGATTAGTAACCGGCAGAATTTTTGCCTGTACCGGAGCAAGCCACATCGGGAATGCCCCTGCATACTGCTCAACCAAAATACCGAAGAATCGCTCAATTGAACCGAGCAAAGCACGGTGTACCATAAATGGCTGATGACGTTTGCCGTCTTCGCCGATATAGGTCATATTGAAGCGTTCCGGCAAGTTAAAGTCAAATTGGATAGTAGTCGTCTGCCACTCACGACCGATAGCATCCTTGATTTTGAGGTCGATTTTCGGGCCGTAGAAAGCACCGCCGCCCTCGTCAACTACGCACTCAAGTCCTGCCTTTTTAACAGCTTTCTCAAGTGAAACAATCGCTTTTTCCCACTTCGCATTATCACCGACTGCCTTTGCGGGGCGAGTTGAGAGATACGGCTTAATTTCGGTAAAGCCGAATGCCTTCCAAATTGACAAGCTGAAACGCAGAACTTCGTAAATTTCATCCTCAATTTGTTCCTGAGTACAGATAATATGAGCATCATCCTGGGTAAATCCTCTTACACGCAGAAGTCCGTGCAATGCACCTGATTTCTCAAAGCGGTAAACTGTCCCCAATTCAGCCCAACGGCAGGGCAGTTCACGGTATGAACGCAAGCGTGACTGGTAAACTTCAATGTGGAAAGGACAGTTCATCGGCTTGACGTAATAATCTTTTTCGTCAATCTCCATTGATGAGTACATTCCCTCACGATAGAAGTCCAAGTGTCCGCTGGTTTCCCACAAAATACTCTGTCCGATATGCGGAGTATAGAGCAAATCATATCCGTTTTTGTAGTGTTCCTGTTTCCAGAAAGTTTCAAAGGTATTACGGATGAAAGCACCTTTAGGATGCCACAGAACCAATCCGGGGCCGACATTATCAGAGAAACTGAACAAGTCAAGATCAGTACCTAATTTGCGGTGGTCACGCTTCTGTGCTTCCTCAATCATTTTGAAGTAAGCAGTCATCTCCTCCTGCGAATTAAATGCAGTTCCGTAAATACGCTGGAGCATCGAATTTTTTTCATCACCCTTAAAGTAAGAACCTGCAACGCTCAAAAGTTTTACAGCACCGATTTCTCCTGCATTCTGAACGTGCGGTCCGCGGCAGAGATCCACAAAGTCACCACACTGATAGAAAGATACAACTTCTCCCTCTGGAATGTCTTTCAAGCGTTCAATTTTGAAAGTCTGACCTGCATCGGTAAGCATTTTCATCGCCTCTTCACGAGACATTTCAAAGCGAGTAAATTCGACTTTTCTGCCGATCATTTTTTTCATCGCCTTTTCAATTGCTTTCAAATCATCTGCGGTTAAGGCATGCTCCATTTGAAAGTCGTAATAAAATCCGTTTTCAGTTGCAGGACCGATGTCAAACTTGACATCTTCGTACAACTCCTTCACCGCCGCTGCCATCAAGTGTGCGGCACTGTGTCTGATCATATCAAGATTATTATCCATTTTTTTCCCTGTATATTAAAATTGTTAATAGTTCATAGAGTAATATAACGTTTTTTTCCAAAACTACAAATTTTTTTACCGATTAATCTAAATAATTTTCAGATTCTGCTGCAATTGCGGTAATATTTTTAGCTTTAACGTAATTTTTTACATCTTCCTCATCGAATGCCGCTCTCGGTGAAATTTCAATTTTAGCATTGAGAGTACCGTCAGGGTTGCGAGGAATTTTAACTCCTGCTGCTTCCAAACGCTTCGCATCACGCTCCATGATCATCATGCGGCAGCTCTCAACTGAATCGACCCCGGTCGGGTTTTTGGTCGGAGCGAAAACATTTACCCGATCGCACTCAAGCACCATAGTTGCACTTGCCAATGGCAATGCGTCAAAGATGAAAGTTTCCAATTTAACTGCATTCGGTTTATCTGGAGTAATCAAGTTGCCATTCTCATCGATAAAAGGCACTTTTTTATCCGCACGGTGGCAGGGCAAACTCAAATTGCCGCTGGCAGTAAGTTGCTCAATGAAGTTACGACTGATAACGTGGATAGCAGGACTGCCTGCGATGAATTTAAGTTTACCTTTTTCGTCAGTCATAGTCGCCAATTTTTCAGGCAAGTCGCTGTACTCAATAATTTCCAAGCGGCCCTTGGAGATACAGAAGTTGCCAAGTTTCTCAAAAGCGTTGGTTTTAGCAAGCATTACGGCACTCATCTCTGATTTTTCAAGAGCGTGCAACCCGATGAACAAGGGGTTGATCACTGGCACGAGCGGATTATCCACCTGAAAATATGAGAGGTAATCAATGCCATTTGCTTTCATGTGATCAAGAGCGCCTGATTTACGCAAAGCAAGCAAAGTACCGCCGTGACCGTCAGGAGAAAGTGCCATAGTTGATTTAGAGTTCATCAAAATTTTGCCGTTGTAATCAATTGCCGGCATAGTTCCCTGTGAGAAGAAGAAAATCTGATCTTTTTCAAGCCCGAAATTATTATTTTCAGCAAAGAATTTCTCGGTTGCTTCACGGTTTAATAAACTGGTCATAACGTACCAGTAGAGTTTTACATTGTATTTTTCCTGCAATCTGGCAATAGAGTTTGCAAAAAATGAGAAAAGTGAGTTGTTGCTTACCGGACCGATCGGGTAAGTACCTTTAGGCCCGTCAAATCCCAAACGTGTTCCCTGTCCGCCTGCCACAGTCAAGCAGCCGACTTTACCGGCAGCAATAAGCTTTTTACCCTCTGCTTCAGCTTCGGCATACAATTTTTGCTGTTCTGCGGTCTCCGGATTCATCGGGAAATAAGGAGCAGGTGTCAAATCATCAGGAATTGACATTTCCGGTTTGCTCATCACATAAGTTTTGATCAATTTATCCAAATTTGCAAAATCAATTTTTTCGAGTTCACTTGTTAAGTCGGCTTTTTCCGCATCATTCAAAGAATCATAAAACTTCAAAAGATGTTCCTGACCGTATTTTTTCAAGTTGTCAATAAGTTGCTGTTTCATAACGCTCTCTCCCTTTGGTTAGTTGTATTTATAAAATTATTTATCTAAATTCTGATATTCCATTTTTTTCTGTCTGCTTGTCCCCTCCGACAGCAGTACCAGCGACAAATTTGCCCAGAACTCCTGCGAAGAAAAAATTCCCATGTGGGACGCTCCGCAATTATAAATTGCATCCCACTTAATCGGCGAATCCATAAAAAGCTGTCGATTATTTTTGAAAGCTCGTCGGTCATATAAAGCACTTGACAGAGTTACTTTGCCGTCACCTGAAGCACTTATTTTATCCGCAATTTTACCGCTTCGGCGATCAATTACCAAACATCTATTGGTCTCAAAAGAGTTCCCGGCAAACAGATAAAGCCGAGTATTCCGGTCTATCGGCATATTTTTTTTCATTGCCGCATGGAATTGCTTTGCCTTCTTCAAGTTTTTCTCCAAATGCTCCAAAGCGATTTTCCGTCTCTCGCTTTTTTCCGTTATCTGCGGAAGAAGCAGCTGCAAAATCCGATCGCTCTTCTCACTGTCATTTGCCAAGCCCCAACGATATTTTTTCCATAATTCAATATCAAAAATATCGACTTCCTCCCGATTGTCGGCATAGACTACCGAATTTGTCCCGTAAGGCGGCAACATAAAATAGTAAGAACTGAAAGTTCCGATAATTTCAGGAGGAATTGCCTTAAGCCCCGGGTAAAGCACCAAACCATCATGCAACTCTGCGAGGGTATCGACATAGCCGAAATTCGGAGTGCCGACGATTATTACTTTCTCGATTTTATCTGAACCAATTTTACTTCTTTGAGGAATGCTTCCGTCAGCAGGAAGCAGTTGCGGCCCGTATTGCAAATAATAACGTGTAAGGAGCCCCCCCATTGAATGGGCAACTATATCAAATTTAATGTTGTAGTTTTCAAGTCCGAATCTTTCGGCATAGAGTTTCTGCAAGTTACGCTCTTTCTCCTCAATAAACTTGTGTAATTCAAGAACATTTGCACTGATGTCACGACGCCAGTCATAACTGAATGAGTACACCGGCGGCAGAATTGCACTATCATTCACATTACCTTTTTCCGGACGGTAATATCCGAATTTAGCCAAGTTTTTAATCAAAACTTCGTAACTTTCCAGATAAATTAATGGGGTATTTCTGAAAGCAATCGTCGTAATATCCAAAATTCCATCAACTTCAGCATTACTTTTAATATCCTCAAGCGGCGTACCGTATTGCATCGGCAACGCTAATTTAGCGGCATAAGAATCTCGATTCATCTTTCGCCAACTAAAATCACCCCAGATGCTATCATTGCTCTCGCAGTCCTTTAATTTACCGCCGAGCAAGCCGTGAATAACAATAATCGGATTTCGCTCAAAGTGGCGATGATTGAGCAGTTTTAGTTCCGGTTCTGACAACAAAATATTATCGCTTTTATGCACCGCCTGATAAGTTTTAGTCGTATCACAGGCAGGCAAAAAACTGCAAGCTATCACAATATACAGAGATCTGAAAATTGTTTTAAACAAATTTTTCACAATCAAAACCTTTTTTTGTCCCCATTCAAAACAAATAGCCACAAATGACAAATCTTTATCAAATTGTGGCTAAAAATTTTATTCCATTTACGCAGGAAATTAGACTTCCTTGAAAATCAGCACGCCGTTGTGACCGCCGAATCCGAGGTTGACATTAACCGCAATTTTAACATCTTTCTCAACTGCAGTATTCGGAGTAATATTCAAATCGCAGTTCGGGTCAGGATTTTCATAGTTGATGGTCGGAGCAATAGTTTTTGACAAAATTGTCTGAATACAAACAATTGATTCCAAACCGCCTGCCGCACCCAAGCTGTGTCCCATAGTACCTTTGGTACTGCTGACAGAAACTTTGTAAGCCTGCTCCTCGCCCAAAGCACGTTTGATTGCCATGGTTTCATATTTGTCATTAAGCCCGGTACTGGTTCCGTGAGCATTGATGTAATCAATATCTTCAGGATTCAAACCGGCATGATTCATTGCCATTTTGATAGCACGGGCGGCACCGTCACCCTCCGGATGCGGTGAGGTAATGTGATAAGCATCGCCGGTAGTACCGTAACCGACAATTTCAGCGAGGATATTTGCACCGCGTTTCTTTGCATGCTCATATTCCTCAAGGATCAATACACCTGCACCCTCACTCATAACAAAACCGTCACGCTCTGCGTCAAAAGGACGGCTGGCATGCAAAGGATCATCATTACGGGTACTCATAGCTTTCATTGAACTGAACCCTGCAACACCGATTTGAGTTACACTTGCTTCAGCACCGCCGGCAATCATAATATCAGCATCGTTGCGTTTGATCATCCAAAAAGCTTCACCGATAGAGTGAGTACCGGTAGCACAAGCAGTTACGATACCCATATTCGGACCCTTTGCACCACATGCCATTGAGACATTACCTGATGCAATATCGATAATCATCATAGGAATAAGCAAGGGAGATACACGACCGGGACCACGCTCTTTGAGAGTATTGATTTGGTCGGTTAAAGTATTTAATCCGCCGATACCGCTTGAAACCAAAACACCGACACGTTCGGGATTAATTTCGCTGCCCTCGAAGTTAGCGGGCAAGTTAGCATCAGCGAGAGCTTTTTTAGCAGCAATCATGGCATATTGGCAGAAAGCATCAAGTCTTTTTGCTTCCTTGAAGTCCAAGTAATCAGCGACATTAAAATTTTTCAATTCTCCGGCGATTTGAGTACGGTACTCAGAGGGGTCGAATTTAGTAATTCTGCCGAGACCGCATTTACCGTAAACCAATGCATCCCAAAATGTTTCGACATCATTTCCGACACATGACAACAAACCACGACCGGTAATAACAACTCTTCTTTCGTTCATAAATTGTATCTCCAAATTGTTCTGTGAATTTTTTAAAAATTAAACTTCCTAATAATATAACCCCTAAAGCCCATATTTTCAAGAATTTTTCTAATTTTTTCCCAAATTTTACAAAAGAAATCCCCACAATCCCATAAAGTTAAGTCGCAGAGAAGCAGGGATGACTGCATGGAATTAAGAATTAAGAATGCATCCTCCTTCGCCAAAGGCTATGGAGGACAGGGAATTATAAATTAAGAATGCAGAATTAAGAATTATGAGTGGTGTCGTGCTGTAGCACGACTAAAAGCGAGCCTGCGGCTTGTAGACTGGATGCTTCGTCGCGTTCGCTCCTCTGCATGACGGTTATATATTGTGCCACGGAGGCAAAGACAAACCAACGTCATTCAGAGCGAAGCGAAGAATCCAGAATTATAGCAGTAATCAACGTAATTTTGTCCTGTCAACGGATTTTTTGAAAGCAGGTGTCGAGAGGCGAAAACTTTTTTGTTTAGGCGAAGTGAAACGAGCCAAAACTAAATAAAAAAGTTGTTGCCTTCGCTCACGGATGTGAGGAAAAATTTTGAGATGTGAAAATTTGAAAAATTTTCGCATCTCTTTTGGTCAAGGTCGCTGACC
>JAFTJQ010000070.1 GCA_017456285.1 Lentisphaeria bacterium | reverse complement strand
ACCCTTGCTCTCGGTTTTCTTGTTGAGCAACTCAATCTCGTGCTCAAGGAACTCCCTCTCCGCCTTATCGGAGGTATGAGCAAGTATCTGTGCGAACATTTCCTTCTTCGTGGGTTTCTTCTGTGCCATAGTGAACACCTTCCTTATAAAAATTTATTCAGTTGGGATTTCGTTTCCCTTACTGTACTATTATTATACCACACTTTTGCGGTTTTGTCAAGGGGTTTTTGAAAAGTTTTTCAAAAATTTTTTCCTAACTCCGTACAATCGTTGCCGACTTGGGTGTTGCCACGTGGGTGCAAGGGCAGAGGATTGAAAAAAACTACTGTTGCCCCTTGTTCGTTCCCCTTGACATTATATATTATATCACAATTGCAACCAAAAGTCAATAGTCAAATTGCACAAAAATAAAAAAGTTTTTTCAATGGTCTTTGTGCAATTTGACGGGCGCCCGGGCGCCGAAGCCTCGGCTAAGGAGGCTCGGCATCATCATTTACTGTAAATACTGTGGTATTTTCTTCATCGAGAAAGAAAGCCGCATCATCGCAAACCTCAACGGGATTTTCGCATTTGCAAATCTTGTTATCGTAATAGGGGCATTCAATATCCCCTATTGGGCAGTAAAAAATATCATTCATCATATTATAACACCTTACTTTCACTTACAAAATATTTTGCGTCGGCACTATCAAGCAACTCTTTTACAAGTTCACTGTCTGCCTTTGTGTTGCAATAACAATTAAGCAATACTCTATCAGTAGTACCTATATCAAGCCAAGAGTGAGGGACACCGCCTTCGTTCAGTATTCTATGCAGGTCGAGTATTAGGTAACTGTCAATAGTTGCCTCCACTTTCCAAAGTTTGTCTTTTCGACTTTTTTCCTCAATTAACTTAACAACAAATACACCGACAAGATTGGTTAAACCGATTATTACCGCCTTCCAAAACAGTCCAAGTCCGTCTGCATTCATAAACACAACCACTATGGTATAAATTCCATAGGCGACCGCATTGATAATTGAAGCCGACCACTTTGAGCCGTTAATGGTGACGATTGATTTTACAGTTTGGATAATTACATTGATTACATTGAGTGCAATAAACACCCACAAAAAAGTGCTTAATTCAAATTCAAACCAATTCATTTTGTTTCTTACCTCTCTTTCTTACATTACTATTATATCACAAAAGAATTGATTTGTCAATAGATATTTTAAATGTTTACAAATTGTTCATATTTTTCGCCCGGGCCGCAAGGCGGTCAAATGACCGCCCGCAATCACTCTGCGACCGCCACGGCGATGGGAGGCTCAACAAAACATTTCTGCCAACCCATTTTTTCGTACTGGTCATTGGCGAATGCCATTGCCTCCTCAACACTCTCACCTTCTGCGACCTCCGCATAGACTCTTTCGGTGGGGTTTTCAAAATTCCATGAATTACCACGCCACGGCACGAGTTTAGAAACGATTTTAATTTTCATTTTTTTAACCTCTCTTTTCTTTTGATTACAGTATTATTATATCATACTTTTAGTATTTTGTCAATACCCCAAATTGTAAACAATTTATGAACGAAGCTTGCGCCCGGGCGGTTAAGGAAACTTAACTCTAGCCGCAAAGAAAAAGGCTCTCCCATAGGGGAGAGCCGAGAGAGTCAGGCTCTCTCAAAGTAGGCAACACCCTTTTCCTCGGTTCTCTTGACGAGACAAGCCTCCTTCAACTGACGAACGAGTGCCGAAGTCTTTGAGGTTGAAAAACCGTT
>JAFTJQ010000016.1 GCA_017456285.1 Lentisphaeria bacterium | reverse complement strand
TTTTTGTTTAGGCGAAGTGAAACGAGCCAAAACTAAATAAAAAAGTTGTTGCCTTCGCTCACGGATGTGAGGAAAAATTTTGAGATGTGAAAATTTGAAAAATTTTCGCATCTCTTTTGGTCAAGGTCGCTGACCTTGCGTAGGGGTGTGGGGACGGCGTTAGTCCCCACGAAAAAATAAGTAGTGTTATTACTTATTTCGGCCAAGCAAGGAAGCCGGGAACGCTGTTTTTCCAGTCATCACCAACCGGAGATACTCTGGCGGTAATTCCGTAGCGTCCGCTCTCCTGACAGCTCAAAACTGCCTTATAAAGGTAATCGCCGTTGCCGAGATCCTTGATTTTCTCCATAATGGTACAGAAAGAGTGGATAATTTCATCATGGTTATCTACAGTACCGATATAGGCTTCGACTTTGACCTCTTCGGGAGTCAAATCGCCCAAGTAAACTCGTACTTCGGCAGTGAATTTCTCGCCTGCGTGAAGTTTATTCATATCGCAATTAACTTCAGGTTCGTGGACGTAAATTTTCGGGAAGTTTGCTTCCAAACGAACTTTCTGGGCGACAAGCTGTTTTGCCTTTTCGCCATTATTCTCAACCAATTTCAAATATGATTTATTTGCTTCTTTGTAGAACATTTCATCATATTCAGAGACCATTCTGGCACTTGAGAATTTAGCAATACCCATAGCGATAGATGCTTTCATTTTCTTCACCCAGCGGCTCGGGATGTCGCTCTCGTTGCGTTCATAGAAGCAGGGAATAATCTCCTGTTCAAGCACTTGGAAAAGCGATTGAGATTCGTAATTGTCAATATCTTCATCATTGGTGAAGTTACTGTTTCCGCGGATTGCCCAACCGGTTTCAGGCTCGTATGCTTCATCCCACCAGCCGTCCAAAATTGAGCAGTTCGGAGCGCCGTTGATAGCGGCTTTCATACCGCTGGTACCGCTTGCTTCCATCGGGCGTCTCGGGTTATTTAACCAGACGTCAACACCTTGAACCAAGTGGCGTGCCAAGCCGATGTCATAGTCCTCAACAAAAATGAATTTGTCCTGAACTTTTTCCGCTCTGGCAAATTGTACAAGTTCCTGAATCAGGCGTTTACCGCCGTCGTCAGCAGGGTGTGCTTTGCCGGCAAAAACAAACTGAATCGGGGTTGAAGTGTTGCGGAGCAATGCCAAAAGACGCTCTTTGTTTTTGAGCAGCAATGTACCGCGTTTGTAGGTTGCGAAACGTCTTGCAAAACCGATGGTCAGCACTGACGGGTCAAGCAGGTTTTTCACATTCGCTGAAGCGGTGGTGCAGTCATTGGCAAATTTATTCTGCATTGAAACACGGATTTTGCGAATCATTGACTGACGGCAAACTTCGTGGGTCATCCACAGTTCATCATCAGGAATTGCATTGACATCCTGAAGAAGTTTCTCGTAATCGTAGCAATTAAGGTATTTGTCGCTCAAATACTGGTTAAAAAGTCTGCCGATACGGTGAGATAACCATGAGCTGATATGTACACCGTTAGTAATTGAAGTAATCGGAATTTCGTCGATTGAGCGGCCGGGCCAAAGTTCCTTCCACATATGGCGGGCAACGACTCCATGGAGTTTACTTACGCCGTTGGAGTAATTTGCCAAACGGAGGCCCAAAACGGTCATGGACATCTCTGAAGCGTGTTCACGTTCTTTAATCGGAATACCCCAGCGGATAATGCGGTCAACATCGATATTGATGTTGCGAGAAAGCACTTCCAAATAGGGGCGGGCAAGATTGATATTAAAAACTTCGTTCCCTGCCGGCACGGGGGTGTGAGTGGTGAAAATATTGCTTCGCCAAACCATTTCCAAAGCCACATTCGGCTCATAACCTTTTGATACCAAGTCCTCGATTCTGGCGATAGAGAGGAACGAAGCATGTCCTTCATTCATGTGGCAGACATTGATGTCGTAGCCGAGTGCCATAAGTGCTTTGTACCCGCCGACGCCGAGCAATAACTCCTGATGTAAGCGGACAATTTTGTCTCCGCCGTATAACCTCCAGGTCAACTCGCGGTCATACGGAGTATTTTGCGGAACTGCGGTATCCAGCAATACCAAAGGAATATTACCGACATGCATTACCCAAACTGCCGCATAAAGGTCGTGATCAATCAAAGGAATACTGATAGTAATTTCATTGCCGTTTTCGTCATGGGCACGTTCCATCGGCATGTTGTTAAGTTCATTTTCGGGGTAACGCTCCATCTGCCAACCGTCACGGTTGAGGTATTGGCGGAAATATCCCTGACGATAGAGCAAACCTACTGCCACCATCGGGAGTTTCAAGTCTGAAGCGGCTTTCAAGTGGTCGCCGGACAGAATTCCCAACCCGCCGGAATAGAGGCGAATACTCTCATGGATTCCATATTCCATTGAGAAATAAGCTACATGACGCTCCTTGAGTGAGTATGAATTCTCGACATCACGCTCAAATTCAGCTTTGATGCTTTTAAGAAGTTTCATGTATTGGCTGTCTTTAAGCATTTCATCGAAGCGATTTTGCGGAACTTTGCTTAAAAATACTTTTGGGTTGGATTCAACTTCTTTCCACAGCGACGGAGAAATTTTGGAAAAGAGTTCAATCGCCTGCGAGTGCCAGCACCACCATGCATTTGAAGACAATTTGCCGAGAAATTCCAATTCTTCGGGCAATTTCGGTGCAACGTTAAATAATTTCATGATAAATAAATCCTTTCATGCGTTATATTAATTTTAATTATCATTCACAATTTTTGCTATTCTATTAAATATAAGAGAACAAAATTACCTTTATAATATATCATTTATTTTGAAAAATACAAATAAAGTTCTTTTTTTAATATAAATTTATCCTTCCTCTCCTATAAAATTAAGTAACCTTCGATATGCCCCGTCAACGGCAACTCTATACGTTAAGTACGCTTTCAAAGAACTAATTTTTCTTGAAATCGTGGGATAACTGTGATTTTTTTTGATTTTTTTTGAAAAACAACTTGATTTTTTTAAAAAATGGTGCATATTAATAGGACAGCAGGCGAATTGCGTGTTGACTCAGACGGAAGGATGGTCGAGTGGTTTAAGGCAGCGGTCTTGAAAACCGCCGAGGGGCGACCCTCCGTGGGTTCAAATCCCACTCCTTCCGCCATTTTTTTTGTCCCCTTTCTAATCTACCTGAAAAAATCATCCTTGCTATTATTTTGTAAAACTCGTTGACTCAAAGGCTTTTACAACATTTCTGCCAGTGTGTAAGAAACACACTCAGACTCTGAAATCAGACCG
>JAFTJQ010000069.1 GCA_017456285.1 Lentisphaeria bacterium | reverse complement strand
GCCTGGGAGACCTGGGAGCGAGAGTGCCTGACTTATCCGACCCGTCTGACCAAATGGGTTATCTCTGCCACCGCAGCAAAAATCACCTGCCGTCATGCAGAGCGGGACGAATGTCCTGCGAAGCATCCAGCCTACGAGCCGAACGGCTCGTATGTAGTCGTGCCACAAGCACGACACCTACCGTAATTTATAATTCTCCTGTCCTCCATAGCCTTTGGCGACGGAGGATGCATTCTTAATTTTTAATTCCATGCCTCCGCTGATAATTCTTAATTTTTTAATTTTTGCGTTTGCAATTTATTGGAATTGATATATATTATCTCGTAATATAATATGAAAGGATTTTTAACAGAAAAGTTAAATTTTAGTATTTGAAAAATTAAAGATAAAATAAAATTTATTGTAATCGTCCATCTCTGAACTGGTAATTCAAAAAAACGACGTACTACAAAACCAATCGATTTCATTGCGTCCGGGTTTGAAATAAAACTTGGCACGTTCTGAGTTTGTGTGGTTTTGTGACGCATTACCAGGCGTAGAGATGGGCACTTCTTCGGAATGTGCCTTTTTTTGTGCCATAAAAGCTGTTTTCGCAAGGAGATGTTATTAACCAATTCTGCCCGGAAAGGATATTAAAAAAAGCATTAATGGGAAGAGATGCACAAATGGCACTGTAAAGAAAAATAATTAATATTTAATGAAAGGGTAAAATTATGGATAAATTAACAGGAGCTTTGTTAGGTTTTTTGGCGGTAGCCAGTTTAGTAATAGGAGGTCTTTTTGCCTATTCAGCTTATAAAAATGGCAGTATGGTCGGATGTGTGGTCATTGCTATTATTGCTCTAATATTGACATGTGTTTTCGGTTCAAAGGGTAATAGTTATGCTACCAGATGTCCTAAATGTCGTCAATTTAATGCAATCAGCACTCAGGTAATCGGTCAGCAAGATGGAGCGGTAACCCATAAAAAAGATTCTCAAGGTAAATATCGTGAGTATGTTCGGGTAACTTATCACAAATTAGATTCTTGTGCTTATTGTGATTATCAGCATGATTACTATGAAACAAAAGAGGAAGAAGCGTAAAAACTTTTGTTTAGAAGTGGGGCAAAAAATAGTCCCACTTTTTTTGTGGCGACTTTTTTCGATTTTAGAATTATTTGCGTTTAAGTGCAGTTTCAATCTGCATAATGTTTCTTCTGGTTTCTTCAGAATTTTGGTTCATTTCAGGAACCTTTTGCATTGCATTGAGAATTGTTGCATGGGTTTTGCCGAATGCCTGACCGATTTCAGTCAGCGACAAGGTAGTGTGTTTTCTGCTCAAATACATTGCAATCAATCGTGCTTCTGCGATGTTTTTCGGGCGTTTACTTCCGAGAATATCATTTAATTTAAGTCCGAAATACTCTGCAACGGTTTTCTGAATATCCTCAATTGAAACGGTTTTTGCTTCAAGTTCTTTGCTTAAAATGGTTTGCAGAAGTTCTTCGACCTTTTCCAGTGCAATAGTGTCAATTTTTTTGAGCGTACAATAACTGATTACTCGGATGAAAGCCCCCTTGAGTCGGCGGACATTAGCAGAGATATTTTGGGCAATAAATTCCAAAATAGCATCTGAAATACGGCATTGACTCTTTTTATTTTCTCTCATTTGTTTGAGAATTGCCAATCGTGCTTCGTACGACGGCGGCTGAATTTCAATTATCAAACCTGACTCGAAACGGCTGATCAAACGCTCTTCCAAACCGACAATTTCGCACGGCTGCTTATCTGAAGTCAATATAATCTGGCGGCCGCAAGCCTGCAAGGTATTGAACATATTGAAAAATTCCTCCTGCATGCTCTTTTTATTGCTGAGCAAATGCACATCATCAATAAGCAGAATATCAACATTGCGTACCGATTCACGGAAAGCATACATATCTTTTTTCTGCTGCAAAAATGCTACAAAATCATTAAGCAACTCTTCGCAGGTTGCATAACGGACTCGCCATGCATTATTGATTGCCATATTTGCAACCGCCTGCAAAAGGTGAGTTTTGCCGGTTCCGGTGGTTCCGTAGATATACAAGGGATTGTACAATCCCGGTTCTTCGGCTACTGCTTTTGCCGCTGTGAATGCCTCACGATTTTCCTCGCTGACGACAAAATTGGCGAAACTGTGTTTAGACTGAATCGGCTGTTGGCTCAATTTGCGGGTTTGCTCAATTCGTAAATCATTTTCATCCATAATGACAGTTGGAATAATTTGTGATTCAACTTGATTGTTTGCAACTTCTTTTCCCTCAACTATTTCAGGCTCTTCCGGCATGCCGAAGTCAAAAGTCAATTGGTTTGCCTGATTTTTTTTCATGGCACGTTTGGGGGCTTTTTTCTGCGGTTCGTAACCCTCAATGCACCTGAATTTGTCCGGATAATTGCATGCAGCAAAAACTTCAGACAATATCCCTCCGTATGTTTCGGTGATGAAATCTCCGAAGAAATCATCAGAAACGCCAAGCTCCCATACATCGTCATCATTGATTCGCAAAGGCGTAACCTTATTGAAGTAATCGGAGTATGCCGCTTCGTTTATTGTCTTAAATTTTTTCATTGCTGTCTCCCACATAGAGACAACATCATGCTGCAAAAACATTTTTTATCCTATATTAAAACTTTATTAATTCATCATTCAAACAAACTCATTACGCATTCAGTTATTAACAGTCAAAACGTTGCAATATCAACAAGTTACAAATAATTATCAATAACTTACGCATATTTTGAGTATTGCTATTGTTGTAAAGTGTTGATTTTATGCATATTTACGCGAATTTTGAACTTAAATTCAAATAAATGTCATGCAAAAACCGTTTTTCAAAAACATTTTTTGTAACTTTATTAATTCCCGTACAAAATCAATACTTTACAAATATTTTTGAAAGAGTTGTTAACAACTTATTAACAAGTTATCAACAGTCTCTCGACAAGCTTCAGTGCGATTCGCACTCGCACATTCTAAATGCAATAGATAACAATTTACCACAAAAATCAAAATTATCAAATCAAAAAGCGAAAAAAAACGCATTTTTTTTGAAAAAATTTTTTTGTGAGCAGGAGTTAATCTATCATATAATTTTTTTGTCAACACATCGTTTCAAATTATGCTTTTTTGGTGTGTTTAAGCATTACGACACTGGCATAGAAAAGTAAGCCTGCAATAATTTTTAATGCACCGCAAACGGCGAAAACAATAATCGCTTTGGTGTGGTCTAAAGCAAAACCGACAAGCATTCCTGATAAGCCCATAGTAACATTCAAACAGAATAAGCGAACTCCCGTAAATGCCCCGATTACTTCGGTTGGTACAACGTCATAGTGAACGAGCGGAATCGCATTTGCTTCCATTTGTGCCATCATAAACCAGAGGAAGTAGCACAGCACAAAGAAAGTTGATGATGAGAGAAGTGTCTGCTTCATGCAGAAAAGTGAACCGATAAGTCCGACAACGAGCAAAGTATTAATAATCGGCAAAAGTTTACCTGCACCGAATTTGTCAGAGCATACCCCGACAATTCCAGTAGCACAAAATGCTGCAACCGGAAGAACCGCAGTTGACCAGCCGACTGCTTCGGTATTCAGACCCTGCTTCATGGCAACTGCAATAATCGCACCGCCTGCACCGTCTCCGAAACCACGGAGGATATTGGCAGGCATAAGAATTCTGAATTCACGAAGTTTAACCACATTTGCAAAGTTTTTGAATGGTGAAATTTTGGGCGGAAGTTTCGCCTCTGCCAAATCAGGTAATTCAGTGACTTTGAGCATAAATAAGCCGGAGAGAGACTGGAAAACGATAATTGCACCGATCCAGCAGACATAACCGTAGGGGAAAGTTAAATGCTTCAAAGCAAACGGTGCAAGCATCCCCAATCCGAAACCGATAATGCCGCTGGTCATGCCGGTCATCGCAATGTAACGACCGCGGATATTATTATGGATTGCCCGAATGTAGAGAGTTGTAATAAAAACCGCATAAAGCGACATGAACGGAGCAGAGATTGCCGCCGCTGTCATTTGAATATAGAATGCAACATTAGTTTGTCGGAGAATGTCCGGACCGAGAGCAATTGCTAAATCTGCTAATGGCCCAATCAAAGTGATAAAAAGCATTAAACTTACTGCTAATGCACGTTTAGAAATTTTATCAGCAAAAAACGATGAGAAAAAGGTCATTATGAACCCCAGAAGCCATGCCGGAGTTCCGCAAACACCCATTTGAGTGTAACTGAAGCCGAGTTCAACCTTGAAAGCTTGAGTGAATGGACCTAATTGCAGCTGTGCATAAACAGTTCGGCAGATGTCGCTGCCTCCGGCGAAGCCGATGTTCCGTTGTTCTTGCGGATTTTTCGTTAAAAAACTAAAAATTTTCATTTATTTTTCCTTTCATTACAATTTGAGTGATATTTTCATATATTATAGCAGATATTTTGAAAAAAGCAATAGTTACTATCTGCAAAATTACAAAAATTTGAAAACCGTAAAGTTGCGAATGGGAGGCAATTTTAGAAAAGCGAGTACAGAACTCTAAAAAAGTTGCGATTAATCTCTTTTTAGGAGTTTTTTCAAGAAAGCCTTTATCGGTTCCTCAAAGTACATGAGTTTTTGGGTAAATGCCGCCGGAAAAATTTTGTGATAGAGTTTCACAATTGCTTTCCCGGTAAGTTCGATAGTGGCAGACAGGTGTTTTCTTACACCGAACTTACAGTAAGATGTCAGGCGGTCAGGGTATTTGCAAATATTTTCAGCAAGGGAACTTTCAGAGGTAACAAATTCGGTTGCAATTGCCATTTTTTGCAAAGCGTAAGCAATCAGATTATCAATATTTTTGTTGCCGTGATGTTCAAAATATTCTGCTTCGATTAACTTATTCAAGGCATTTGACTTGATGTAACAGCAATTAATCAAGGCAGTTGGTATACCATGCTCAATCGGGTAGGGAACTTGGTTGTAGAAGTTTTTGAGGAAATTCACATCATTTTTGCTATGAGCAAAATCGTAATCGCAGAAAAGCAATTCAGGCATCATTGGTGAAATTAAAAGTCCTAAATTATCTTTAGAATTTAATATTTCTGCACAATTCAGCATGAAGTTGTGATTTTTCAGCATGCTTTTGCTCGTATAATCAAGTAATCGGCAATTAAAAAAGTCGCATTCATTATTGTCATACCGGAAGTTATTGACCAAAATAACTTTGTGATCAATAAGAAGTTCTGCAAAAAGTTCTTTAATCAAAATTCCCCATGAAGCGTCCTTTAATTCGCTCGGAATAACTTTCAGTTCCCAATTATCAATACCTAAATTGTCGAATTTTTTTAACAGTTCGGGTGCGATTGCCGCTTTTGCGGAGCAATTGCGATAAGTTTGGCAATAAAAATCAAGCAGTTTTTCATCGTCAAGTACCAGAAAAATTTCCAAATTTTGATTTGAATTTTTCAAATTTTCTTCTTTAACTATGTGGAGCATATCAGGGAAGTTCCGAAGCCATGAGAGTGGACTTGTCCGCTTCTGGTGATTAATAATTAAATCAATTGGGTAAGTACTGTCGATTCTTTTAAGCATGTCAAAAATTTCTGCTGAATGAGAATACAAATTCTCTCGCTGATTATAAAATGCTTTGATTTTCAAAAGCGGAGAATGTCCTTTTTCGCAGAAATAACCGCCATTTGAGGTGTTAAATGCCTCAATATGTCCTAATTTCTCGCACGGTCGCAAATCAGCAAGCCGTGCATAACAATCGTATTTGAATTTTTTTGCCAAAGTTGCAGTTAATCGCAGTTCTCCGTGGCGGATTACGCTCCAATATGAGGGGTATTGATCCTTGATACTTCGCCAGAATGTCCAGAAAATTTGGGACGAGAAAACCTTTTTGCTGAAACTTATGAAAAAGGAGATCAAATAAGAGCGAAATCCGGAATATTCGCTTCGCTCTGCAACGCCCCAGAAATCGGGATTGCGATTATCCATTTCATTAAACATCTCTTCAAATGGAAAAATCGGGCCGTAGCAACTTGAGTTAGCAATGATTAAATCATCGTAATTTTCAAAAAAATTTAAGCCCTTGTCTAAAATTACATCTTTCCATGCCGTAAAGTCATAACCCCGATTGTGGTGCAAAAACCTTTCACGGGTAATCTCCGTAACTTTGTGGAGTTCATCGCTGGACAAATTTGAGTTGCTTATAAAAATTATCTCTATTCCTAATTCATAATATGCTTTTAATTGATAGATGACATATTCATCAATGATATTGTGAATATCATAATGTAAATAGAGCATGATTTTTTTATTTTTAAGCTGAGCCATAATTATTTTTGCTCCTCATTTTTGTAAGCAACTGCGGATAGATAAAGTTCCATAATTGTCGGAGAATGAAGACCACTGACTTTGCGTTCAAAACGTCTTATTAAAGCATGGAGCTTATTGACAAATTTTAATATTTTATTTGACAAAGTTGGCAGAAATATAATATTAGTACCGAAAGTTTTAATTTGCCAAAAACCGCAGATATTCAGCATTTGAGCCAAACTTGCTGAAGTGTAGCCGGTAACATGGGTAAAGTCATTGTATCTCATAAAAGTATTATCATACGATGCCATATTGGGTGTTTCGATAATTAAAACTCCTCCTTTTTTTAAGGCTTTTCGGCAATTACTGATAAGTTCAATAATATCCTCTTTTGAGATGTGTTCAATTACATGCAGGAGCGATATAACGGCAAATTTATTCTGATTTTCCAAAAGAAATTTATTAGTATCGCCGACTAATTGACAATTCAAGTTTCTTGCTTTACAAGCATTTACAGTTGATGGTGATATATCAATTCCATTGTAATTAGCGTAGCCCCAATCACGCATGCAAGAGAGCATTTCGCCATTACCGATTCCGATGTCAAGAACGAAATTTTCCTTATTTTGAGGAAAATACTTGCGGTAATTTACTTCAATTTCCTTTACTTTCCATTCAGAAAAGTTGGTTCCGACGGTGCTGTTTTCCAAATAATTTGTATAAATTTCATTATTCACTTTTCACCTCGCAAAAGTTCGGCTGCCCCTACACATTCAGATTCAAAGTTTTCAAAGTTCCACTCTATCGGAAAATCTCTGCACTGTTTGGGTTTGACGGGATTAATCATGCAAATTTTATTATCTTCATCGTAATAGATACATGAACCATTAACTTTTTCGTCGAGCGATAAGCCTTTGCGGTCATGGCGTAGAATTACGAATTTTTTCATGTATTCAGCAAAGTCAATTTTTAGAAAATCGGCAATTTTTTCAATTTCTTCAATTGTTACATTGACGTAACCGTGCCATTTACAGCAAGTTCCGCATCGTTTGCAGGTAAAGTTTTTTTCTAAAAATTCTTTGCTGAGTTTGCTCATGGTGTGATGTAGCCTTGATATGGTGATTTATTCGGGTGGCGTAAAATTCGGCATTTTGGGCACATGAAACTCTCAAGGGCATAGACGCTTAAAAATTCATCTGATTCGCCGAGAGTAATTGATTCGCCTATTTCAAGAATGTCTGTTTCGGGTGAATTATCGGCAATTACTAACCCCGGGCCTCGTACAATCTCAATTTTAACTCTCGAAGTTTCAGGCAGTACCAAGTGATTTACCTCCTCGGTCGAGTTGCTGAATGATAACCCGATTCCGATTTTGAAAATACTGTGAGTAATGCTTTTGTAATAAGCGGTACTTCCGTGAACGCTTGATAAACCAACTCCGTCGCCGACAACCTCTTTGGCATAGAGTTCGTCATTGATAAAAACTCTGTACCGCAAAGCACTTCTGCGTTCAAAATTGTGGATATAAATATCATTTACTGCCAAAAGTTTTTTGCCGTGAAGTTCAGCATAGAGTTTTGGCAATTTTTTGAGTTCCAGTTTTCCCGCAAAAAAATCATTCAAAATTGTCTCGTATGAGTGTTCCTCGCAAGTAGGTGCAGTTCGCATATCACGCAAAGCAAGTTTGGGTATATTGGGATACTCCCGCTCGGCATGGAGCAAAGTACCGTCTCCACCATGTGCAATAACTAAATCAGGTGTGAAATCCTCACTCCCGGCACAGGCGAGACAAAAATCATATTTTGCCAATATCGGCAAAATATCTTCACAATTTTTCCCGGTTACGATGGCTTTGATCATTTTTCATTTTCCTGTTTTGCTGAACGGCTCATAAGTTCTGCAATCGCCTCTTGCGGAGATTTGTCATTATACAAAATATTGTAAATTTGATTGATAATCGGTGCTTCGACATTGAATTTATCTGCCAGATATTTTGCTCCGATTGCAGTTGGTACACCCTCTGCGACAACTAAACCCATCTCCTCTTGGATTTGAGCAAGTTTTTTGCCTCTGCCTAATTCCTCGCCGACATGGCGGTTTCTGCTGTGTCCGCTGCAGCAGGTAACTATCAAATCCCCGATACCTGAAAGCCCTGAAAAAGTTGCCGCATTTCCGCCTAAAGTTTCACCTAATCGGCTCATTTCGGCAATTCCTCTGGTAATCAGAGCGGCTTTCGGGTTATCTCCGAGCTGCATTCCGTCGATGATTCCTGCGGCAATCGCCATTACATTTTTTAATGCTCCGCCGAGTTCGACACTCAAAATATCAGTTGAAGTATAGACTCTAAAGTAGTTATTCATAAGTAAATCACGGACAATTTCCGCATCGTGAATATCGGTAGACGCCGCAACGACTAAAGTCGGTACTTTGCGGCTGACTTCTTCGGCGTGGCTTGGCCCTGACAATGCAACATAACGGCAGTTGCCCAAAGTTTCTTCAGCAATTTCGCTTAAGCGAAGCCAACTGTTTTTCTCAATGCCTTTAGCGACATCGATTATCAGATGTTTTTTGGGGTTGTGGAATTTTTTGAATTGCTCCATAACGCTTCTGGCAAACTGGGTCGGAGTTGCAAGCAAAATTACTTCGCTATCGGCGACAGCTTTTTCCATATCTGCTTCTAAAATCAGAGAGTCGGGGAGTTTTACGCCTTTGAGAAAGCGGCTGTTTTCGCGAGTTTCAGCCATTTGGGCGAGGTAGTCAGGGAAAGGCCCCCACATGGTTACTTGATGACCATTGTCGAGCAAAGTTAATGCTAAGGCTGTCCCCCATGAGCCGTCACTTAAAACTGTTACATTCATATAATTAAAAACTCCTATTTTTTACGTTCAAATTTGTTTTCGGTGCCGTTAAGCAATCGCTTGATGTTGCTGTGGTGGCGGTAGATTGCAATTGAGCCGATAACGGCAAAAAAGATAATTGAAGTCCACGGCACAAACTGAATCCCCAAAAAACGGAAGATAATAGCATAAATTGCTAAACTTGCCGCCGCCACGATTGAAGCAAGTGATACATAGCGGGAAATCAAAAAAACTATTGCCCAGCTTGCAATTGCCGCAACAAAAGTCCACGGTGCTAATCCGAGAATAATTCCGCCCCCCGTGGCAACACCTTTGCCCCCGGTGAATTTAAGATAGATGCTGAACATGTGTCCGAGCATGGATGCCGCTCCTGCTAAAAGCGGTACGAAACTTTTTAACTCCGCATTTTTGCTGAAAATCATCGTCGCAATAAAGGTCGGAAGAAAGCCTTTCATTAAATCAAGGAAAAAACAGAGTTTCCCCCAGTTTTTGCCGACGGTACGGCTGACATTGGTTGCGCCGATATTGCATGAACCGACTTTTCGAATATCGATACCATTCATTTTTCCAATCAGAAGTCCGAAAGGAATAGACCCCAGCAAATAACTGCCGACAATTATCGCAAAAATTAATAAAATCATAAAAATTTTCCTTTTTTCTTTTTAAATTTGATGTATATTATATATTAAGATACATGAAGTATTCAACTTTTGCAAATGAGAGAGTGAAAAAAAGAGATGAAAATAGCAAAATTAATTGTCGGAAGCAGTGAAAAATGCTCAAATTTGTTTTATAAGACCGGAATTTTTGTCCCTGATGACTTTATTTATTTTGAAACTGATGAGGAAAAAGGGGCGATTTTCTCTTCTTTGGAGTTCGATAGAGCGGTAAATTCAATCAAAAAAGATGTGAAAGTCTATCGCAATGAGGAATTTAAGGCAGGAAATTACATTCTGGATATCTTGCTTGCTTTGGCGGCAACTAAAAAAATTGATAAATTTATGGTGCCGAGTGATTTCCCGATTTTTTTAGGAGATAAATTACGGGAATCGGGGATCGCACTTGAGGGTGTTGAGGGAATTTTTTGTCCTGAAAGGGAATTTAAAAGCGAATTTGAACTTTTGCAAATCAAAGAAGCAATGCGAGTTACCGAACTTGGGATGAAACGTGCGTATGTCGTTCTTGCTGAAGCAAATATCGGTAATGACGGCTTTCTCTATTGGAATAATGAACTCCTGACATCGGAAATTCTTAAGTCTGAAATAGATACAACTTTATTGAGAAACGGAGCAATCCCCGATCATACGATTGCCGCATCATTTCTGCAATCATCACAGCCCCACAATGAGGGAACGGGGGCGATTTATGCAAATAAAGTTCTGGTAATCGACATTTTCCCACGCTTAAAAAATAGCGGATACTATGGGGATTTGACAAGAACTTATGTAAAAGGCAGGGCATCTGATATTGAGAAACGGGCATTTAATGCCGTAGTTGAGAGTAGAGAAGTTGCTAAAGAATTTATTTACAGCGGAGCAATTAAGGAGAATTCCTACAATGCGGCAAAAAATACCCTTGAAAAGCACGGATTTTTTACCGGTGTCGATGAAAAAGGGAGAAATTACGGATTTTTTCACAGCCTCGGTCATGGCGTGGGATTGGATATTCACGAGAGTCCTCGTTTGAGTAAAAATTTGACCGATGTGCTTAAGGGAGGCGAAATTGTAACTGTCGAACCAGGCGTGTATTATCCTGATTGGGGCGGAGTCCGCATGGAGGATATTGTCTATGTGAGGGAGCAAAACTGCGAAGTAATTACGCAAATCGGAGATGAATTTGAAATCGATTAAAAAATTACAAACCTTTTTTGATGAAAATATTGATATTATTAAAGTCATTTTCTTTCAAACGCTGCTTTTCGGAATTTTGGTGCTTAATAGGATTAATATTTTTCTTGCCATAGCGATATTGGGGATTTTCTATGCATTAATAATTGCGGCAAAGCGGAGATATTATTTGCCCTTTATGCTCTTATTTATTATGGTCTCGATGATTTTTGCATTTAAGCATAATTACTTGAGCGATAAGCACTATTGCAAAATTTTGAATGAGCGGGACGGAGCAGGGGAGTTTACGCTTATTTCTGACGATATGCTTTATGTGGAAAACTCTGTGATTGACAACGGCAAATTTCTAACTTGCAAATTGAAATCGCTAAAACTCAATATTCACGACGACATAATGAAGTCCGAGGGAAAAATTCTCGTGTACATTGACAAATTGCAGGCGGAAAAATTGCAAGTCGGTACGGAATTTAAGGTTACAGGGAGTTTGAGTTTTGTTGAGGAAAATCGCTTCTTTGATGCCGAAGATAATGCTGTAAGTGGTTTTTCCGCAGGAAGTTATCGCAAATATTTGAATAATTTGGGAATTTATGCACTTATTTACCCTGACAGCGATTCCTATAAATTGCTTGACGGAGAGGCAATCTCATTCAAAAAGGGAATTGCCATGTTAAGAGATTTTATTTTGGATAAAACTTTGTGCGACATTGAAGATCGTGATTTGAAAAATATTACCGCAGCACTTTTTTTCGGCTGCAAGGGTGCATTGGACGGCAAGTGGAAAAGTAATTTTGTACAAAGTGGAACAATTCATCTTTTTGCAGTGAGTGGCATGCATGTAAGCACGTTGTTTCTTTTTCTGCTCTATTTATTCGGATTTCTGCCGTTCAGAACTAAATATTTTTTGGCGATAATTCCGGTTTTTCTTTTTACAATTGCCACGGGAGCGAATGTGCCTGCGGTGCGTGCTTTTCTGATGATTCTCTGCTTTGTAATTTGCAGAGGAACTTTGCGTAAAATAAGCAATATCAATATTTTGATGATCAGTGCAATACTGTTAATTATTTTTAACCCATATAATCTGACGGATATCGGTTTCCTCTACAGTTTCGGCATTACCGGAATTTTGCTTTTGCTTTCGGAGCGAATGAGGGATATTTACACTGATTTGCATCGGGAACGGGATTTTATGCCCGAAAAGGTGCGGTATCTGGCGTTGTACAAAAAGTTTTTGTGGAATATTGTCTTTGTGCTATCGGTGTGTGTATTTGCCTTTTTATCAGGGAGTGCAATCGGATTGTATTTTTTCGGGACGACCTATATTATCTCGTTGCTGGTTAATTCGATTTTGGCATTCAGTATGAGTTTTGTTTCGCTATTGTTATTTGGCGGCGGAGTATTAAGTATCTGTGCATGGCATGGGAATATCGTTATTCGCTTTTTTGAGCAATGCATGCGAGGTTTTCTGCATTTGTGTGAATGGGCAAGTTTAATTGACAGTAATTTGGCGATTGCTCGAATCGGGATAGCGGAAGTTTGTCTTTTTTACTTCGGCTTATTTATGCTTTTACTTGGAAAGAAGATGAAGTTTCTGCTTTTAGGCTTGGGGGCATTTGTGCTGATGATTGTCGGAATTTTTGTGGATAATTTAAATTGCAAGTCGGGCATTTTAGTTTTGAAAAATTCAGAGCAGGAGTTTAGTTTCTGCCTCTATGAACCTAATATCAAGTATGCAATTTTGTATAACCCTGCGGATTTTGAGAGCAGTCAATTGTATTGCAGCTTTTTAGCGGCAAAGGGGATAAAGTCTTTGGATTATGTAGTGCTGGATAAATTGGATTCCAATGGGATTCAAGCACTTAACAGTTTGAGCAAAAATTTATATATTCACAATGTCTGCATTTTGCAGAATCGAATCAGGAATGAGCGAAAAATTATCTCGGAACTCTCTGATAAAGTTTCAGCTCGATTGCATTTAGATAGCAGCAATAGTCCGATGATACTGCAAAAATTCAAAAAATTTTCTGAAAATTCACAAAAAACACTTGAATATTTCAATAATGCAACTAATTTTAATCTGAAAATAAATTATGATGATAAATTATCTTGTTTGCAACTTGAATTAAACGGAGAAAAATATCAGCAGTTTTTAGAGCAAAGCAACTTAACGGAATTTTATAATTATGAAGCCAGATAAAAAAATGAAAATTTGTCACATCATTACCAGAATGGTAATCGGAGGAGCACAGGAGAATACTCTTTTTACTTGCCTCGACCACTTGAAAAAAGGACATGAAGTCGTCTTGCTTACCGGTCCGTCACTCGGACGAGAGGGCGATTTGCTTGAGCGGTTGCAAATCGAAAAAACGACTTCCTTGCGAGTGATTCATACACCGTTTTTAGTACGGGAACTTGATTTAATTAATGATGCTAAAGCACTTTCATTTATCTATAAATTTTTGAAGCAGGAGAAGTTTGATGTAGTTCATACCCATGCTTCCAAAGCAGGAATTTTAGGGCGAATTGCGGCACGTTGGGCAAAAACTCCGGTGGTAGTTCATACGGTTCACGGGCAACCGTTTCATGTCAGCGAAAAGCCGTGGAAAAATTTTATTTACAAAGCATCAGAATGGTTTGCCGCCTTTTTCTGTGATCGCATTTATGCAGTTGCTCAAGCGATGATTGACCAGTGTGTGGCGGCGAAAATTGCTCCTCGCAATAAGTATATGGTTGTTTACAGCGGTATGGATATTGATAATTTTTTGAATTCTAAGTATGATGAGAAGTTAGCTGCTGAATTGGGGATAAAGCGTGATAAAATTGTTATCGGCAGTGTGGCAAGACTTTTTGAATTTAAGGGTTATGAATATTTTATCCCTGCCGCCTTGGAATTGGCAAAAAAATACGATAATGTCGAATTTTTAATCGTCGGTGACGGCAAAATGTATGATGAAATTCTCGCTCAAATTAAAGCGACGCCGTACAGTGAGAGATTTCACTTCGCAGGGTTGGTATCACCTGATCAGGTTTACCGCTATATTTCACTTATGGATATACTCTGGCATTTTTCACAGCGGGAAGGCTTGCCGAGAGCGGTGGTGCAGGCTTTGGCATCCGGGGTCACGGCAATGGGCTTCAATCTGGACGGCACTCCGGAAGTTATTATCAACGATGAGAGCGGTTTTTTAATCGAGTACAAGCATCGTGATTTAGCGGCTAATCTGCCGATGATTATTGAAAAAAGTTCGCTTTTAATTGAAAATGACAAGTTGCGAATTAAATTCGGCGAAAACGGTAGAAAATTAGTCGCGGAAAAGTTTGCCCATGAATATATGTCAGAGGTGCTTGAAGGTGAATATGCTTCACTACTGGAATTAAAGCAAAAATAAGTTGAAAAAAATTGCAAAAAACTTAAAAGTTTAGTTATAACTAATTTGTATTTATGAAAAAATATGATATATTATTGTAATAAATAATTTTTACTTAATATTGTATTTTTTTGTAGGGTAAGTTATGAAAAAAAGATTTAGAATTGTATTAGCAGGTAATCCCAATTGCGGAAAAACATCTATATTTAATCTCCTGACCGGTACCCGTCAGCATGTCGGGAATTATTCAGGAGTAACTGTCGAGAGTAAATCAGGATTTTTCAAACTCAATGATATGGAGATTGAAATTATCGATTTGCCGGGAATTTATTCATTGTCCTCAAGTTCTCCAGAGGAAAAGGTGGCATTTCAGGAATTGACAAATAGCGGAATTGATTTGATTTTGAATGTGATTGACAGCACAATTCCGCAGAGAAGTTTGTATTTGACTACCCAGCTGGCTGAATTGCATATTCCGATGTTATTGGCATTTAATATGAGTGATGATGCGGATAAAAAGGGGTTGAAGTTTGATATTGATAAACTTGAACGCTACTTCGGTGCCTCAATTGTAAAAACTGTCGGAAGCAAAAACAGCGGAATTTTTTCTTTGATGAAAAAATTGCACTATACGCTCAATAATTTGGATAATCACGGAACTCCGATGCTTAGTTACGGCAAAGACATCGATGATGCAATTAATGCGATCGCGGAAAAAATTGATGAACTCAATGTCGCTAAATATGCTCATATCCCTGCCAGATTTTTTGCTATTAAATTGCTTGAGAATGATAATTCCGTAATGGCACTTGATGAATTCAAAGCCGTCCATGTACAACTTGCCGATGAAATTACTCATCTCCGAAAAAAACATGCGATTGAGGCAGATACCTTTATGGCGGATTGCCGTTATGCCATGCTCGCAGGGGCGTGCAGAAATTCAATCTCTTTTACGCAGGAGCGTCGTCGGGAAATTTCTGATAAAATTGACTTGGTTATGACCAATAAATTTTTGGGGTTGCCGTTATTTTTGCTGATTATGTATTTGACGTTTTACTTTACCTTTAATGTTGCTGATCCATTGATGGGCTACATTGAAGAATTTTTCGGCTGGCTCGGTGATCTGATCAAGTCGTTTTGGAATCCCGATGTTTTGCCGTATTTCCGTGATTTAATTACCGACGGAATTATCGGCGGAGTAGGGGGCGTAATTGTCTTTCTCCCGAATATTCTCTTTCTCTTTTTTGCGATTGCGATACTTGAGGAGTCAGGTTACATGGCGAGAGCTGCATTTGTGATGGATGGCATCATGCGTAAGTTCGGACTTCAGGGGAAATCATTTGTGCCGCTGGTTTTGGGATTCGGCTGTACCGTGCCGGCAATCATGGCGACAAGAACGATTGAATCAGAGCGTGATAGAAAGATTACGATTTTGGTTTTGCCGTTAATGAGCTGCGGAGCGAGATTGCCGATTTATGCTTTGATAATCCCTGCCTTTTTTGCGGCGAAGTATCAACCGCTGATGATGTGGATAATCTATTTAATCGGGGTTTTGGTGGCGTTATTTGCGGCATTAATTATGAAAAGTACCATTTTCAAGGGCGACGGCGAAATTTACCTAATGGAATTACCTCCATATCGTATGCCGACGTTCAAAAGTTTAATGCTCCACATGTGGGATAGAGGCAAAATGTATTTGCAGAAAGCAGGTACAATTATTCTGGCAACCAGCATAATTTTGTATGTTTGCAATACTTTCCCGGAGAAAAAGAGTTTCTCCAAAGATTATGATGCGGCAATTGCTGAAGTTGAAAAAAATACCTCTTTAAGCGATGAAGCCAAAGAAGAAACTGTTTCTGTGCTGGAGAATGAACAGTTGGCAGAGAAAATGGAGTACACCATTTCAGGCAGAGTAGGGCGTTTCCTCGAACCGGTTTTTGCCCCGTTGGGATTTGATTGGAAAATCACTACCGCAGGTATCGGAGCATTGGCGGCAAAAGAGGTCTTTGTGGCACAAATGGGGATTCTCTATGCCGAGGGTGAAGCTGATGAAGAATCAGAATCATTGAGAACGCAGTTGGTAAAAAATTATACACCGCTTCAGGCGTTTTGTATTATGCTTTTCTGTTTGCTGTCGATTCCTTGTTTAGCGACTTTGGCGATTTTGAAAAGGGAGTTAAATTCGTGGAAGATGGCATTTATTGAGGCCGGCGGATTATTTTTAGTGGCTTATATTTTCACTTTGGTGGTCTATCAAGCAGGAATGCTTTTGCAGATAGGAACAGAGTTTATCAAATTGTAATTAATAAAAAGAGGAGATTTTTATGAAAATATTGGAGTATTTGAAAGAGTATGTGTTAAACTTTTTTGCAGTGTTTTTTGAACTTGCACCGTGGCTTTTAATCGGTTATGTTCTGGCGGGATTTATTGCATTTTTGCTTACTCCGGAGCAGGTAAAGCGTCACTTGAGCGGAAAAGGTATGAAACCTATTCTCAAAGCGGTGTTATTCGGAGTGCCGTTGCCATTGTGTTCCTGCGGAATTATTCCGGTGGCGGCATCGATTCGCGAAGAGGGGGCAAGTCGCGGAGCAAGCGGAGCATTTTTGGTTGCAACACCGCAGACGGGGATTGACAGTATTTTAGTTACTTGGAGTATGCTTGGCTGGGGTTTGGCGATTTTTCGTCCGATTTTTGCATTTCTTACCGGGCTTACGGGCGGTTTTCTAATTGAGAAATTCTGCTCTGCCCCCAAAGATGAAGCAGAAAAAGTTGAGGCACAAAAAGAAGAAAAAGAGCATCATTGCTGTTGCTGCTGTCACTCAAAAGCGGCAGAGAAGCAGGAAGTTGTCAAAGAAAAAAGAACTCTATTCGGTGCAGTTAAATTTGTTCTATCATACGGTTTCGGCAAAATGTTGAATAGCACTTCACCGTCACTATTCGTCGGAATCCTTTTGGCGGCATTAATCGAAATGGTTGTACCTGCTGATTTCGGAGCGTCTTATATCAATAATAATATGGCATTGGAATTTTTGATTGTTACCGTAATTGCCATTCCGTTGTATGTTTGTTCAAGCGCTTCTGTGCCGGTGGCAATGGCATTGTTTTTGAAGGGTTTTTCTCCCGGTGCAGTATTGATATTTTTGGTAGCAGGGCCTGCGACTAATACGGTAACTATTGCGGCGATGAAGTCCATGCTCGGTAACAAAGCGACAATTATGTCGATTTTGGTAATTGGTTTTTGGGCAGTTGTGGCAGGGTGTTTCGTAAATTATCTTGGAATAGAAATTCCGAGAACTGAAATTTTTAATCACAGCCATGAGAGTGATTGCTGTAGTTTAACTTGGTGCTTAAAAGTTGGCGCAACCGTGA
Organism: Lentisphaeria bacterium; assembly: GCA_017456285.1. Taxonomy (GTDB): domain Bacteria; phylum Verrucomicrobiota; class Lentisphaeria; order Victivallales; family Victivallaceae; genus RGIG5270. The sequence goes on along the minus strand of JAFTJQ010000069.1, from coordinate 57,281 downwards.
TTATGGCATTTTTCATGGGCAAAGCCATCATTCTCAAAAAGTTAAAACAAATCCGTGAAAAAAGACAAAAAAACGCTGAATAAGTAATTTTATTCAGCGTGATGTTGATAATTTATCAGTAAGATTTTTTCATAATATCCAAAAGAATATCGTAACTTTTTTCCAGCGGAATAGGTTGCGGTGCATTGTCTAATTTCATTTTGTTCTCACCACCGCTTCGGGCAGTTGCTTCAAGGAGTTCCATGGTAATTCCCTGCCATTTCGAGAGTTTTGACGGTAAGCCGATGCTGTCAAGAAATTTTCGGAAACTTGCAATTACTTCTTTGGGAGAAGACCCCGGGAAAAATTCCGATAGTTCCATAGTTCTTGACGCAACTTGCGGATTGGCTAAATAGTATTCCCATGCGGCAGGGAGCAGTAGTGCAACCGCTTCGCCGTGAGAGATTCGACCGAACCATGAAAAACTGCATAGGTGCGGCACTCCGGTAGATTTGAAGCGGATGGTCATTCCGCCCAAGGTCGAAGCAATTAACATCCCCCGTCTGGCAGTTTCGTTATCAGGATTTTTGAGTGCCAGCGGTAAAAACTCTTTGATTAAAGCAATCCCCGTTTTCGCCCATGTATTGGCTTCAGGGTGCTTTGAATCTGCCCCTACATTGAGAAAACCTTCAATTAAATGTGCTAAAGCATCGCATCCTGTGGCTCTGGTCAAATCTTCTGACATTGATTTTTGAAATAAGGGCGGACAAAATGCAATTGCAGGAATGATTTGCTCCTCGGCAATTAACTTTTTTACCCCCGATGAGTGGTCTACGATATTGGAGTAGGGGGTAGCTTCCGAACCTGTACCGCTGGTAGTCGGAATTGCAACAATTCGCTTGAGTTTTTTGCCGAAATTGGCATTGCTCCAGCGATTTACGCCGAAAAGGTCATTGAGTTTGCAGTTAGTTTGGTAAAGTAAATAGGCGGCTTTGGCGGCATCAATTACACTGCCTCCACCGACGGCAACGACATTCTGCGGATTTTTTTCTCGTAATAAATTCGCCATTTTTTCGACGGTTTCGGTCGAGGGTTCGGCTTCAATTCCGGTCTGCACATCGTAGTTGGCATATCGAAAAAGTTCAGCATAGTGCCTGCCTGAAAAAACAACTGTATCGGCTTGAGAATTTCCGAGCGTGAGAGATAGTAATTGAAAAATATCATCCGAAACAAGGATAATTTCTTTCGGTGCATTTTGCAACAGTGATTGCGCGTATTCAATGGTGGTCATAAAATTTTTTACTCCGAGTGTTTATTTGTAAAATTGAGGCAATTATTTGAAAGAATAACCGATGTAAGAGAGAGCCGCTCCGCCGAAAACTGCCCCCCTAACCATCGCCGAATTGCAAGCGATTTATTGATTTTAATTTCATAATTTTTTCCTTTTCTTCGGTGATTAACACTTCGGTAATATAACTTCATTTTTTTGCTTTGCAAATAAAAAGAGCATGAAATTCTAAAAAAATCTCATGCTCTTAAAAATATTATGCTACTTCAAAATTAATTAGCAGCCAAACTCTGTGCCGCTGCTTCCCCTGAAATATAGTAAGCAAATGCATCATTGTAATCATCATCATCTAAAGCAGCTCTTACCGCTTTGGGATCCATTGAATCGACATGACCATCAGACCAACCAATGCTATTTCTGCCACCGTGAGTGAACATTGCCAAATTAGTACCTACACCATTCAAGTTCCATTGCCAAATTTGATCAGAGTTAACAGCCTTTGCTGCATCAGCCATGATCATTTTGCTGCTTTTCATATTGTAAATATTCATCATACCGCAGTCATTGGATTCACCTGCGGGGAATGTCATAGCACTTGTTCCCAAGTAAGGAGACCAAACATCAACCATTCTCGGCATGCCGAAGGTATTTTGACGGCCGGCATTATTATCATCATCTTTAATCGGCATGTGCGGTAAAGACGGACATTGAGCAATTTTCAGATCCTGCATGTAACCATTCTGTTTCAAGCGATTGAACCAAGTACAATTAGCAGGAGCAAGATTTCTTGAGCGAAGAATCATTGCACCATTATGATCCTGGCAATACATGTTAATTGCAAGCAAACATTGTTTTTTGTTGTTGGTACATGAAACTGCACGAGCTTTTTCACGAGCTTTGTTGAGGGCAGGGAGCAACATTCCTGCAAGAATCGCAATGATTGCAATGACCACCAACAACTCAATGAGGGTGAATTTGAATAAATTTTTCATAATTTTCCTTTCATTTATTCTTTTTTTTATTGTTTTTGCTCTTTTTCACAGTACCTGAAGTGACAGTTGTCACCTCAATTATTGTGAACCTACTAATAGTATAGCACAAAATTTTAAATTGTCAATAGCTTCAGACAAAAAAAATAAAAAATTAAATCGGCTAAATATTTGCATTTTTCTATTATCCATATTATATTAAGTAAATCAGTTATTAAGCAAACGTAGGATAAAATTGATATGAAAAAAATTTGGGATAAAATAAAAATTTTTTTGAATAAATATAAATTTACTTCGACCATGCAATTTGCATTTATCAATGGGATTATTTGGATGCTGATGTCATGTGTTTACTTGCATTTTATTAACTTAAATAATTCCACACTCGGAGGGATATGTTATTCAATTATTTTTGCTATCGGACATTTAGGGGCTTTTTCATTCGGGTTATGGATGATTCTGCAATTGGTGCGTTTCGGCGGGGAAAAGGCTTTCAAAATAAGTGCAATCAGTTTGAGTTCGCTATTAATTTTTCTGCTTTTTGCCGATATTGTTGTTTATGCACAATACCGCTTTCATATTAATATCCCGATGATCGGATTATTTTGTTCCCCTGCGGCTTTTGAGCTGGTAAGTTTTCCATTAACGATGATTTTGAGCTTGATTTTAATTGTCGGAGCAATTGTCGTCGGCGAATGGGGTATCCAAAAAATCACTGATAAATTCAAGTTCCCTAAAATTTGTATTGTCTGGTTTTTAATTATCGGCATGGCGTTTCTTACTTTCAATGCGGTGCATGCCTGGTGTGCTTTTCACGGGTATCGGGAGTATTTGATTCGTACCGATGCACTGCCGCTTAAATACGCCATGACTGCTACCAGAAAATTGATGAGAATGGGGTATACCCCCGCACAGAAAGTACAGAGCAGTGTTTCGGGTGAGATTATGAAGTATCCGCTGAATAAACTCAATTTCAAAAAAACCGAGAAGCAGAAAAATGTCCTCTTTATCCTCGTTGACAGTATGCGAGGCGATATGTTTAATTCCGAGGTCATGCCGCGACTTTATCAGATGTCGGAAGACCTCCCAAGTGCCAAATTTATGCAGCACTTTTCAGGGGGGAATTGTACCAAAACGGGGGTGTTCAGTCTTTTCTACGGAATTCCCGGATTCTATTTTGATCAGGCATTGCGTTCCGGTTCCGGAGCGGCAATGATTGACTCATTTGCGGCGAATAACTATGAGGTAAAAATTTTCTCAAGCGGGACGCTTGCTTCACCGCCATTTAATCGCACGATTTTCGTAAATATCCCCGATATCGAACAGCATACAAAAGGCAGAACTAAACTTGATAGAGATAAAAGCTGCTTCGAGAATTTATCAAATTTCCTCAAAAATCGGGACAAATCAAAACCGTATTTTGCTTTCCTGTTTTTAGACGGACTGCACGGCAATTCAATTGAAGAGGGATTTCAACGCAAGTTCGGAAGCACCATGAATAAAGTTAATTACCTCAATATCACCAATGATGACAAAACTAAAAAAGATATGCTTAATTTTACCAGAGATGCTACTTATTATATGGATTATGCCATCAATAAATTCTTTGAAGAGAATAATATCCGTCAGGCAATCGGGGAAGATACAATCGTGATTATTACCGCCGACCACGGCAATGAATACGGAGAATCTCAAATGCAGAATTGGGGACATAATAGCAACTTCGCCCGCTACCAAACCCATGTGCCGCTTGTGATTTTCGGACTTAACCGTGAATCCGCTACTGTAAATTACCGCACCTCTGCCATGGATGTATCAACGACAATTATGCAGGATATTTTGGGCTGTACCAATGAAACAAGTGATTACTCTATCGGCAAAAATCTTTTTGATTCAAGCGACAGACCGTATATAATTTCATCAAGTTACCTCGAAACTGCTTTGATTTGTCGGGACAAAGTCTTTGTCATGACCGTCTATGGAATTATGCAGCAGTATGATTTAAATGGTAACTTCATCGAAGAATCTATGCCGCCTGAAGGAATGAAATATCTCTTGAAAATTATGGCTCAATACGCTAAATAAAACTTAATATTCTTAAGTGCGGCGTTTTATCGGTAAACATCTTTGCTCTCAATATGCTTGACAACAAGTTGCGGAAATTTTTCTTGAAGCAAGTTACTTACTTCAATCATCCCTGCATATTCTGAGCGACAATGTCCCATGACGATGATTGCTTTGTTTTTGCCGATAGCGGCTAAATCTCTTGCCAATTCGCCGTAAATCCATTCGCAGATTTCTCCGGTCACGATGAAATCAGTGTGGTCATCGAGCAATAATTCCATGATATGTCCCGGAGTTCCGCAGGCAAAAGCGATATTTTTTCCTTTAGTGTCGGTGCTTCCTGCGATTCTGCTCCATGAAGCATTTAATTTATCAGCTAAAACATTACGCACTTCTGCTCCGTTCATCGGTTCATCAAGTTCAAATGCGGTAACTGCCCAAAATGGTTTGCCGATAACACGCCCTTTCAAACCTGAATATTTGATAGTGGCATTATCAATGAAGTCATCCTGCATGCAATGGGGGTGGTCGTGGTATCGGAAAAGTGTTAAATTTCCCTCGTTGATCAAGCGAATTTTCTCCTGATGTACGGGATTATCGGGATTAATTTTCTCCTCGTTGCTATTAAAAATCGGTTCATGTACGATCAGAAGTTCCGCTCCGAAATCAATTGCTTTTTTGATTACTTCAATTGAAGCAAACATGGTTACGGCGACTCGGGTTACTTCATTATCGGGATTGCCGAAGTGATATTTATCGACGGTATCCGGATTATTGAAATTCAAGTTATTCCAGTGGCATATATCACAAATTAAATCTTTGATTTTCATAATATTATTCCTTTATTTTTTCAGTAATAAATTTTATTTAGAGTTAATATAATCCAAATACGAAAAATTTGCAAGGACGAATAACTATTTTTGCAAGTTTTTTCGATATTTTTCAGGTGAAGTTCCGATAATAGCTTTGAATCGCCTGCTGAAGTGATAGGGATCGAAGTATCCATACTTGTTAGCAATGGCACTGATACTTAAAGTGCTATTAACTAAATCATTGGCGGCATGGCGAAGTTTCAGGTTTTCAATGTAGTGTTTCGGGAGCATACCGGTTTCTTTGAGGAAGTTTCTGCGAAAAGTTGACAGACTCATTCCGACAAGTTCAGCTAATTCGCTTACCTGATACCAGTGATGTATATTATTGGAAATCTCCTGAATAAGTTTTTGAATCGGTTTATCCGGATAATTTGATTGTACCCGCTCGTTGTATATTTCAAAAATAAGTTTCTGCAATTCCATATTGGCATTTAATTGAGCATGTTCGGAGGGGGAGTTGAATAATTCCGTAATTTTATTCATTTTTCGCAAAATTGCGGTCGGGAAAACTCCGACTTTCAAAACTCCTGATTTTACGAGATTATCGGCGATTTCTCCGGTGAAGCAGATTGCATCCTCATGATAGATAGTTCCGTCGATACTGCCGTAACAATTCAGGACATTAGGTGCCATAATCACAAACGCAGGGGCTTGAAAGATTATCTCTCCCGTTTCTTCGGTTTTGAATTTGGCTTTGCCTGAAACCAGATAACTCAGAGAGTAGTATTCAAACTTACGCATTGGGAATTTATCATAACAATTGACAGATGATTTTATATCCATGTGGCTGCTGATTATCCGCAGTCCGTAGGATTTTTGAAGTTTCGACATTTCGCCGAAAATTCGATGAATTTGAATTTGATTATTTTTTACATTATTCATGACGTTTTTATCCATTTGAAAATAAATTTTATGTAGTATATTATAGTAGCTTAAATAAATTATTTTTCAAATCAAAAAACGATAAAAATGGAGAAAAAAATGGAAAATTCTAAAAAAATCGGTGTCGCAGTAATCGGTTGCGGCGGTAGAGCCAGATACGTGGTCAAAAATTTATTCAGAGATTCGAATCGACAAATTGAAGTTTTGTCAGTCTATGATCCGATTGATTCAATTATTGACAAGGCATTTGAAGAGTGGGCGATTGACGGAAAAAATACCAAACGCTGTGCTTCCGCTGATGAAGCAATTAATACCAACGGGGTTGAATGGGTAATGGTTTTTTCGCCGAATGCTTTTCATAAGGAGCATATTTTAAGTGCTTTTGCCGCCAAAAAGCATGTATTCAGTGAGAAACCTTTGGCAACAGCTATTTCAGATTGTCAGGCGATTTTTGACGCACATAAAAAGACTGATTTGCTTTTTGCAACCGGATTTGTTCTGCGTTACGCCCCGATCTATAAAAAGATTAAAAACTTGCTTGATTCAGGAGAGTTCGGGAAACTTTTGAGTATCGAAGCCAATGAAAATATCCCGCCGTATCATGGGGGATATATCATGGCAAATTGGCGTCGTAAAAAATCAATTTCAGGCCCGCATATTTTGGAAAAATGCTGTCACGATTTGGATTTGATTAATTGGTTTTGTCAATCTCTGCCAAGCAAAATTGCGGCATTCGGGAGCAAAAAAGTTTTTATGAGCAGCAATAAATTCATGGAGGAGAAATACGGCAAAGAAACTTTTGCAGTGTGGGGCGGTCATAACCAGATTGATAGTTCATTTAATGACGATAATGATATGCTTGATACCCAAATGGGAATTGCCCTCTATCGTAATGGAATACAGGTTTCATTCTGTGCGACCATGTGTAATGCAATTCCTGAACGACGCATGCGATTTAACTGCATGGAGGGAACGATTATTGCTGATTTGTACACCCGAAAACTGGTCTGCAAAAAAATCGGCGATGAGGCAACTACGGTCTATAATTTTGACGGTGACGGTCATGGTGGCGGTGATGATTATATCATGAAAGAACTTTTTGCGAGTATGTCACAAGGAGTTCCGCCTAAATGCAGTGGTCAGGAGGGACTTGAAAGTGCCGTCTATGCTTTAGCATTGGACGAAGCAATGGTTGATATGAAAATAGTTGATTTAGAGCCGATCTGGAAAACTCTTAATCGATAAATCAATGTATGATGGATGATATTAAAAATTATGAATTACGATTTTTTTAGTGTACACAAAAAATCCTTGAAACAATAAAAAAGAAAGGATAAAACATGAAAAAAATTTTTGTTTTGTGTATGATGTGTTGCCTTTCAACCATTATGCTCGCCGATTTGTCGCAAATGGAGAAACCGTGGAAAACCCCGCATAAGCGAATGAGCTTGAGAGATTACATCGGCAATCTCTACTACTGGGCAGATAAGCACGGTGATAACTTCAAACTTTCAAAAGTTGCCGAAACTCCGAAAGGTTTGCCATTTTACGCAATTGAAATTACTGACACAACTGTGCCGAATGAGAATAAAAATGTGATTTTGCTTACCGCTTTTCACGGCGGTGGAGAGAGAACTGCGACCGCAGGTGTCATGGCTTTTCTTGATTGGTTAATGAGCGATGACCCCTTGGCAAAAGAGTCATTAAAGAAAAATATCCTCATCGTTACCCCCAATAATAACCCCGAGGGTTACTTTCTCGATGAGGCTCCATGGAATTCCAGACGAATTGACCCCTACTCAATGGGACGAGGAAACCGCATGAATCTCAAAGATTTATCAATTCTCAAACCCGAAGACGGCCCGGAATATATTGCTTATTGCAAACTCGTCGATAAGTACAAACCTGATTTCCACATGGATATTCATGGTACCGCAATGCACTACAACGGACAAATTCAGCGTGCCTCAATCGGCAGAGCCGCCTCCAACTCTTCTCTCGATATTTGGGATAAAGAACTTTTGATTAAACTGCTTGATTCTGCTAAAAAACAAAGATTCGGTGTAATTGATTTCTCAATGCACGATGAGCGTTTGATTTGGGGACCTGCCATGACTGATGCATGGAAGTCTTTCTGTAATATGGGGCAGCCGTACACTTATGCGGCGATGTATGGTTCATTCCGTGAACACACCATGATTTGTACCATTGAGTCAACCTGGAACTTTACCGTGGTTGAACCGATGAAGGAACTTTTGCGTCAGGCAAATAAGGGCTTCTCAAAAAATCGTGTCAATGATTTCAAAGTCAATACCATTCAAGGCTTAATCGTTACTCACGGTGAAACCAAAGCCGACCGTCGTGAAAACCGCAGTAAACTTTGGAAAAAACAGGATTTCTTTTCAAGTGCGTTTTCTTATCCGGATGTCAGCAACTACATTGTCAATATGGCAATTTACGGACGTGAAGACTTCAAAAAGTTTGCAGGCGAGAAACCCAATGGCATGATTACTTTTGACACTATTTTGAAGCAGACCGAAAATTCTCCCTACTTCAATCACGAGAACCTCAAAAAATTCTTTGCCGTTGCTCCCCCGACCGTCAAAAAAGTTTGGGGCAATATGATTAACCTCAAAGCCGATGTGGCAGAGCCGGAACTCAAAGAGGGATTCGGTATTATAACCAAAATTCAAGTCGAAAATGCAAAAATAGTTGATCTCAAACTTAATGGTTTCCCGATTGAGGAAAGTACCACTGACGGGTATGAGATTTGGAGCGAGGATGGCTTTACTTTCGTCCGAGTAAATATTCCTGCCGAGAAAGTTGTAAAAAACAAGTCTTACATCGTAACTTGTGCGTGGAATTCACCCGAGGGCAGAGACTTGAATGATGACTACGGATACTTGCCTGATAGCGAGGTTAAAGAGTTTATCAATAACAACTTGAGTGAGAAAGCACGTCAGGATATTGAAAAGGCCGAAGCCGTAAGAACTAAACACTTTGAAGATAAAAAGAAAAATAAATAATCAATAACTTCAATAGGTACGGAGAATTTGGAAAAAAACAATAAAGTATAGAACATACAACCGTAAGTTCTATTATTGTGAAGTAATAAATATTAACCATTTCGGCATTAACCAATGCTGAATATAACAAAAAGGAGGAAAAAGGAAATAAATAAACTCAAAAATAAATCCGGACTGTCTAATTTACGGCAGTCAAAAAACACAAAAAAACTAATAACAAGGAGACAAAAAAATGAAAAAAATCTTTAATTTCACCTTAATTGAATTGTTGGTGGTCATTGCAATCATTGCGATTCTTGCAGGAATGTTGCTTCCGGCTCTCAACAAAGCCCGTGCTTCCGCTCGTTCAGCAAGTTGTAAAAGCAACCTCAAACAGTGTTCGCAGTATGTTATGTTTTATGCAGGCGATCACAACGGACTTTTGATTGCCAATGGTTTGGATAATACAACTATGAAGGCTTGGCCGAAAATTCTTGCTCGTGCAGGTTATATTCAGAATAACGCCACTGACCGTGTAGACTATGTCGTTCCGCAAGGTTGGCTCGCTTGCCCTGCATGGCATTCAGGCGCTAAATATGCCGGAGATCCGACCCTCTTTTATGTAAATGGTGCTTACGGTTCATGTAACCGTACAGTTTTCGTGCTTATGGAAAACTTTGCCGGCAATGCTCAAGTGTATTCACAGGCTATCTACTGGCCGAAATCAACTGCAAGCAACATTCTTTTCATCGACTCAGTTACCACCAATACCACTTACAACAAAATGCAGTGGTCTGACGGTGTAGGCGGTCAGGCTGCTCGTGCAATTCACTGCCGTCATAACAACAAAGCTAATGCAGCAATGCTTGACGGTCACGTTGAAGCACTCACCAAAAAACAGATTCAGGGTGGAACTGCAACTGCTTGGGACTTCGGCGGACACCGTGCAGGACAAGCAGGTTACATCTATGAAGAGGGTGATACTTTCTAAAAAACTAAAGTAGATTTCATTGAAATCTATTCTCCTTGGCGTGTTGTTTTGGTTCAAAACAACACGCTTTTTTATTGTGGAATTATCCGGCTTTTCCCTTTATACAATTCAATTTTTAAAAAAATTAAAAAAAAATTCCCTTTTTGCTATTGACATTTAAAAAAGTTGAGCTATAATATATATAGAGATTTTCCTATTCGTATTAGGAAATATAAAAAAATTAGGGAAAGTAAAAAAAATGAGTGCTGAATTAAAAGAAAAATATTTTTGCAAAGATATGCCGAAGGAGTTTTTTGATCTCTTGCCGAGCGGTACTGTTAGGCAGAAAAAATTTCCTTCCGACAGCAAGCATAATGCAATTTGGGACTTTATGTTATGCAAAAATGAGCGTGATGCGTATGTGGCATTATGCGGAGAATTATCTCAACCATTATCAGTTAGATTATTTCATTATGATACTTTGAGTGGAGAGTTGAAGTTTATTTTCGATGCAAGTGAAGAATTTTTTGTTAATCCGAGGGAGATCCCGCCGAGTAAAATTCATACTTCACTCACCGAATTGCCCGACGGCAGAATTTTGATGACTACTCACACCACCGCTCGTTCGCCGAAGCATCCTTATTGGCTTTTTGACTCAATGTATGAGCATATTCATGAGGCATATCAGGGGTCGCACTTAATTATCTATAATCCTGCTGACGGCAGTGTAAAGAATTTAGGTATTCCGGTTAAGCACGATTCAATTTACGGGGGATGTTATGATGCGAAGCATAATGCTTTTTTCTGTACAACTTTCCTCAAAGGAAATCTTTATCGGATTGACTTAAATAATATGTCCGTTATGAATTTGGGGCAGACTACCGAAATGGGGTCTTACGGGGTTTTTTCTGATAATAGAAATGGAATTTATACCTCCAGCCGCAGCGGACATATTTGGCGAATTGATATTGATACTTTGGAAATCAAGGACTTGGGAATTGCCGGAGGAGAAGCGGAGGATTTGTACAATTGGGATTTACACAGGTTGATTGCTCACTGGGAAGTCGGCAAGGACGGCAAGTGCTATTTCAGTATGCACTTCAGCGACAAACTCTATTGTTTAGACCCTGATAAAGAGAGTTTTGAAGTCGCTGCATCGCTTGCACCCCGCGGAGATTGGCGGAATACTCCGCCGCAATTACAGAAAGGTCATGCTTTTGATTCAAATAATGTTTTGTGGTATATGGTTGTCAGAGAGAGTGCAAATTGTTATCCCGGTGGAATTTTGCATCTCTTCCGCTACGATTTTCTGAATGGTAAAGAACCTGAATTTATGGGGGTTGTCGGTGATACAGAAATGACTGCCGGAACAGTTTGCCATGTCGGAATTGATAAAAATGATATTCTCTATGTGCCGAGCGGAAATCACGGAGAGGATATGTCATGGATGATGGCGCTTGATTTGCGACAAATTTATGCAAAACGCAATGAAGCGAAAGAAAAGAGTCGAGATCCGTGGAACTATTGTTCATTTGTTGACGGCAAAGATTATTATCCATTGGGCGATTATGATAAAGTGACTGAAAAGTATTTTGCTTTCCGCAAATATATGATTGAAGATTCGGCTTGGCGTAGTGCAAATGCACAAAGTCGAGTTGAGTTTGCAGAGTGTCAGGCATTCAAGGTTTGGGAGAAACTTGAAAGTGATTCTGACCATACAATTAAGAATATTAAATTTGTTGGCGACGTTGTTTATGCCGAAGTCGGGGGCAAAACATTTAAGTTTGAAAATGGCGAATATGCTGAAACTGCTGAAAAAATCGATTTTGACGCAAAAGTTTTGCCGAAATTTGATTCTGATATTGAATTGCCGTATCGGGCAGGGAGAAAGTTCCTTTCCGAAGCAACTGCGGCAGGAGTTATGGCAGATGGCAGATACTTCGTCGGAAGTAAAGACGGCGTGTTTTCGCTGGTGAATGTGGCTGACGGAAGCGTTTTTGCTCTCGGTGCAGTCGGTGCCGAGGGTGAAGTGCATGACATCGCAGTTTCTGCGGACGGGTTAGTTGCCTATGCGGTAATGGGTGATGCTGATGATTTGGGGCATTTGGTAGCTTATGACGGCAAAAGAGGTTTGCGTGACTTGGGGCGGGTCTGCAAAGAGATTCCGCATGAAGTTATTACTTCAAATACTGAATTAAGTTGTGTCGCAGTAAATTCTGACGGAAGCAAAGTTGCTGTCGGCGGAGCAGGGCGGCTTGGAAGCGTTTTTATTTATACTTTTGAAAAGTAGTATAAAGTATAGTTATTTCTAATATTAACGAAAACAAGAAAGGGGGTTAAAACCTTATAAAAGTGCAAATTGGTTAAATACCAAGCAAGTTAAGTTTTTGCAGTTAAAAATTTTTAAGTCAATTCTGAAGTGATGACCCTTACTTCAATTGCGGTGAAAATAAAATATTGCAAAAACGAAATTAAGAGAAGAAAATTTGAATAACCAAAACCAAAATTAAGTTCAAATTTTCGGGTATTTGCAGAGAGAAATTACTGCAAATATTAGGTAAAAAAAACAACGAAAGGAACGAAAAAAATGAAAAAATCATTGTATTTCACATTAATTGAATTGTTGGTTGTCATTGCAATCATTGCGATTCTCGCAGGAATGTTGCTTCCCGCACTTAACAAAGCCCGTGAAAAAGCACGTGCAATTTCTTGTACAAACAATTTGAAACAACTCGGAACTTATAACGCATTCTATCAAAATGATTTTAACGGTTATTTCTTGCCTCCTTATAATGTCTATGCCAAATCAACAGGATCATCATATGCAATGTTATGTAATTCTCTTTATGGAGCACCGTTTAAAGGCTTTGTTTGTCCATCAGCAAGTGATGCCTATCCCGCAGATAATATTCCGTCCGGAAAAGATGCAGGAAGAAGCTATTCTTACGGCATACATGAAGCCGCTATTGCTCATGGATATGGTACAAAACTGGCAGGACATGTTTATGTTGAATATTTTACTTCCGATACCTTGTCAGGGAAAAAGGCAAGTATGTCTGATTTAATTTATGCTGCTGATACTCCTGCAGATGCTTCAAAGACAAAAACTGCTTTAGATAGTCCAAATACTGACATTACTATGGTAGTAAATGCAAATGGCGGCTTATATGATTATGATACCAATACTGTTATCGAGAAAAATCTTACTCCTGCACAAGCATATCCTGCCGCACTTCGCCATGGTGGAAAATGTAATGTTGTAATGTTTGACGGACATACTACATCATTAGATAAAAATGCTTTAATGGCTGATAATTATGCAGTTTGGAAGCCTCGTTACTTTAACTGGAAATGGGAAACACGCGATTAATTTCTCATAAGAGGGAAATAACATGAAACATAAATTCACATTAGTTGAACTTATTTGTATTATTGCTGTTTTCATTGTTGCATTCACACTCGTTTTGCCGACTTGTGTGAATGCCAAAAACGGTGCAATGAAAGCAAGTTGCGACAATAATCTCAAAAATATCTATGTCTATTTAATGCACTATGCAGATGAGAATGACGGTCATTACTTGGCGGCTTACCGTATTTATGATCGAGACATTATGCAGAATTGGGTTTATTACTTGTGGTACAACTACAAACTTGACCCCGATATGCTGATTTGTCCTGCGGCGAAAGATACTTATGCTTTCGGCAAAAAGCCTGCCAATGCGGACTCTTATTTGCAGCAGTCCTACGGTATGCACTATGAAGCGGTTATGGATAATTACAGCCATGCGAAAAAAATTCGCTTCACCCGTGATGAGTTAGCAGAACACGGACAGAAACCCGAAGCACATATTTTTGTCGGAGATTCTGCTTCAAATGCGACTAAAACTAAAAGTGCAGTCAAGGGCAGATCATCTTTCCTTATTTCTGCGAGAGGCGGTTACTATGATGTCAATGACTCTACTGTCCATGCCGGAAGCGGTTGGTCGCCGATGGAGAATCGTCACGACAGCAAGATTAATTTCCTGATGTTTGACGGTCACACCGAGGCTTTGGACGGCGAAGTTGTTTGTGAGAAATCATACACCTACTGGAAGCCGATGTTCTACGACTGGAAATGGGTTGACTTAAAGTAAAATAAGTTCAAAAAACTTATAAAAAGGAATAAAAAATGAAGATTTTAAATAGGGTTATAGGGGGACTTTGTCTTTTTTCGGGACTATTTGCTGCTCAACATAGCTTGGCAAGAGAGGTTTTGATTGAACAAAAAAGTTCAGTAAATGTTCCTTATAGTAATAGTGAAATTGTAATTGACGGCAAACTTGATGAACCATTGTGGAAAAATTCACAGAATATTAAGATGTTTCTTCTCGGTAAATGTGCCGCTCAATATAACCGCACCGAAGAAAAATATCCGACTTATGTAAAACTTGCCGCTGATGATAATTATTTATATTACGGAATTGAAGCAGTTAATCCCAATGTCCCCGGAGGCACAGCTAAACGTTTCTGCTGGGAAAATGACGGTATGGAATTTGCTTTCAGCACCGGAATTTTCTCTGCGGGAGTAGGGGCGGCTTCAGGTTCATGTCAGGCGATTTTCGTTGATCGCTTCGGTCAAACTGATTTCCATAACCGCAATGCGGAAAAAGTTACTATCAATATGAAAGATGTCAAAGTCGCCGTCTCTAATGGTGAGGGCAGATGGTTCATGGAGATGGCAATTCCATTATCACAAGTGCCGATTTACCCTGATAGAAGTTTTGTTGCTTTGATCGGTCGTGGCAATGCGGAATTTGATGAGTATGCTGCGGCATCTCAAATCGGAGATAGTTTCCACAACTGGAGTCAATATGCAAAAGTGATTTTGAATAAATCATCTGTCGCAGTTGATATGCCTGATATTTTTACTGCTGATTCATTTAAGTTCAGCAAGACTTTTACACTTCGCAACTTGGGCAAAGATGCTATCGCAGGCGATTTGTATGTTTGCAGAAGTGCTAAAATTGACAGCAAAATCGGCACAATCAAATTGGATGTCGGTGTAAATAAGGTGGATTTTAATTTTACTTATGTTAATCACAGCATCCCATTTTACTTCGAAATTCGCAACGGCGAAGAGGTGCTTTGGAGATCACCTGAATACCGTTATGCCGGAAATTCAGTTAAAGGGCTGTTTGAGGTACTTGATAAACTCTATGCAAAAACCAAAGTTGAATATTTTAAGAATTTAAAAGCTGAACTTGAAAACGCCCAGAATCCTGCCAAAGTTCTTGAAGAAAATAAAAAGACTCTTCACCGCTTCATGGCAGTGGCGAATGCGAATAAAAAAGATTTTTTCAAGAAAAACTTTTTCCTCTATACTGCTTCATCTATGAATAAAGAAGCAAGCGGAAAAATTCTGGAAGAAAAAATGCCGCTTCCCCAGAGCGTTTCACTCGATGCCGCAGGTGATGAAACTGCAAGTTTTCAAGTTAGAGTTATGCCTTTTGACAAAGATGTTAAAAATTTGACCGTGAAAGAATTTTCAATTGAGAATTTTGATAAAGCAAATTTGAGCGTTCATCGGGTACTTGACTTTGAAATAAAAGGAGAGGGAATTTTTCCCGACCCATTGAGTAAGCATTTAACTACCGACTTGACCGTGGCGGATAACTCAATAAGTTATTTTGCAACCGTCAAAGTGCCGAGAGATACCAAAGCCGGTATTTACAAGGGAAAATTCGTCGTTGCAGACAGCGACGGTTCAGAAATTACAGTTCCGGTAACTTTGAAAGTCCGCAACTTTAATTTGCCCGCTAAACCGAAGATGTTTGTCTTTATGTCTTACATGGCAAAGCCGTGGATTAAGTATGGTCAATTCAAAAATATTACCGAAGATGAATTGAATCACACTATGCGTAATATCATTATTGACTACGGATTTATGCCTCATACCGGAAACAGCCGTCCCGAATGGCTTGATGAGGAGAAATGGGGACTTTATCCTGAATGGGAAGCGATGTATGACAAGTTCAATTTGGTATTTTCAGGTTCTCTGCCGTGGTACTACGGCTGGTTGAAAAACATCTATCCGTATGTCAAAAATCGTAAATTTGACAGTGCCGAAGCATTTGTCAGAGATAAGTTCCCATTCTTTGAAAAAGATGCGGAAATTGTCAAAAAAATTAAGCCCGAAGCAAGCAAAGAGACTTATATTTATTACGACGAACTTGAAACTCCGTGGCAGTTGGAGAGAGTTTTTAAAATGAAGCCGGATAATTCAGAACTTATTAATTTGCTTACTGAACTTAAAAAATTGACAGGCATGAAGCTCATGACTTGCTACTGCTTCCCGAATCACGGAGATGATGTCCCCGGCGGTGAAAAGATAGTCGATTACTTTATTTTCAATAGCAACTACTTCCCCGGCGACAATGTTCTTTGCGATATTGAGGGCTTGAAATCCCGCGGCAAGCGTGTCGGCTGGTATTGGAATAATGATTTTTCACCAATTTCATTCAATATGATGAATTATCCCAATAATGTCGGTTTGAGATTGCATTTCTACAAAATGTATCAACTGGGACTTGAATCAACTTTCCTCTGGGAACTCCACTACGGTACCGGAATGGTTTATGATACAAAGCCGTGGACTTCAACCCGCAGAGCCCCTGCGGACGGTATATTGATGTATCGTGAGGATAATCAACTTATTCCGTCATTGAGAATGGAACTTTTGCGTGAGAGTTATAATGACGGTCGTTACCTGACTTATGCAGAGGAACTTGCCAAAGCAAATCCGAACCATGAAGCAAGCAGGAAAATTTTGGATATGCTCAAACTTGAGTGGTCAGGAAATGCCCGTACTTGCAATATTACTGACAAGGATTTGCTTAAATTCAAAAGCAAATTGGCTGATTTAATGGAACAATTAGTAAAGGTGTCAAAATAAAATGAATACTTATTTTCGTAGTGCCATCCGCAATATGAATTGGTTTCGCTCCTCCCCGATTATGACGGGAGGAGGCACATGGGGTGTCGGAGAGAGATTGCTTTTAACAAAAAACAACACTGCTTTGCAGGAGATTCACGACCATTTCCCTGTGGTAACTTCATACGCTGACGGTTTGGAAGTGCTGGAGCAAAGACGCAGTGATTGCAATTTTGAAGTCGCTTTGCTTTACTATCTGGCAGGTAAATACATGGATAGAAAGCAGGATGCGAAAACTGCCAAAGATTTGTTGGACTTTCTCTATTTTCGAAGCGGTCTATTGAATCGCATGGATGAGCGTTCACTTATCGGCGGTTGGACTTGGACTCACATTCAACGCAACTTCAATTTGTGGATTGACGATAATGGCTGGGTCTGCACTATTCAGTTGCTTATGGCGAAACTGGATAAGGAACTTGACCGCACCTATGAGATGACTAAATGGGGTAAACTCCTTGCCGCTGACTTGCTTCGAGTTTTCAATAATGTTTTTGACGAAAACAATCCGGGAGAGATGAAAGATTCAGAAAAAGACCCGAATCGAGTCTATGCAGGGCGTTTGGAATTGCCGCACTGGGCGGTGCCGGTTATGACTTCACTCATACTCTATCAGGATATTTCTGATAAAAAATCAGTTGAGTATCAGGAGTGTCAGAAAGCGATTGACCGCTACATTGCTTGGATAAGCGAAAAAATAGATGTTACTAATTCGAGCGAATTGGGTTACTTAATGATTTTGGCAGGCGCGATGTTGTTTTTCCCGAAACATGCCAAAGCAGGCGAAAAACTTGCGGATAAAATTTACAATAGTTTAATGACCAGAATTGACAAAAATCCGTATGGTATTCCACCGGCAGAGCATTACGAAGCCCCGATCGGCGGACACTTGGTTGATTTGATTTACACCGTCAACTGGGTCTATTGCGGTATGGCTTTAGCGGCTTGGAATAATCCGAAGTATCTCAAAACAGCACAGAAACTTGGTAAATTCCTTGCTTCAATTCAGGATGACGGCAGTGAACGAGTTGAACTCAAAGGCTGCTGGCGTGGCATGTATGATTGTCAGGCAAAATCTTACGGCGGCGGAAACTGCTACGAGGGTGGAGCTGGAAGCATTTACAGCGGTTGGACTAATGCACCGATTGCAATGGCAATGATTTTAGTTGGCGTTCTAAGCAATAGAAAGTAAAATTAATGATGTTAAAGCAATTTTTTTTGATAACTTTTTTTAGTGTAATTACACTTTGCGGAGTATCTTTGCAGGGGAAAAGTATTGCGGCAGTTTATTTGAAAAATGCCGATATTGTCCTTGATGGGAAAATTACTGAAAGTGCGTGGAGTCAAGCGGAAGTAATTAGCGACTTTCTGCTCCATGGAGCAAAAGAATTTACCCCTGAAAAGGGCGAAGCAAGGGTGCTTACAGACGGCAAGTTTCTCTATGTTGCCGTAAAAGTTTTTGAAAAAAATGCTGACATTTGCAGTTCTGCTGATAATAAAAACTTGTGGGCTGGCGATGTGGTTGAAATTTTCTTCGGTTCATTGGTGCTTGATAATGATTACCGTTATCAAGTTGCCTCAAATCCCGCAGGGATAAAGTTTGCTTCTGATTATGATTTAACTTCATGGGAAGTTGCAAGCAGTATCGGCGATAACTTTTATTCGCTGGAGTTTAAAATTCCGCTTGATAAGTTGAAGTTTGTCAATCACACAACTCAATTCAATATCGGCTGTTACAAAAAAAATGAGAAAAAACAACTCGTCTGGTCGCAGGTCGGAAGCAGATTTAAGGGAATTGAACGCTTCGGAGAACTTATTTTAGGCGATTACAATTCGGCAGCAAGTGCTAAATTTGCTCTTTTCTGCGATAAAAAGTTAAATCGCAGTGAGTACGAGCAACTTTGTGAAAAATATTCTGCCCCGATTTGGGCGATTGAATACCCCCCTTATTTGCACGATATGGGCGAAAATCAAGTAACAGTCAGTTGGAAAACTTTTCATCAAGTTTGGGGCAGAGTGCTCTATCGTGAAAAGGGAAGCAACAAAATTTTCACGGTCAAAAGCAATCTTGCCCATGGTGCTTCGGCAGGTGTTTACACTCGACATCATGCAGTTTTGACCAATTTGCAAGCCGGGAAAAGTTACGAATATCAAGTTCAAACTTTTGATTACGGGAGTGAAAGTTGGAAAAATTACGAGGATAATTGGCAAAGTTTTTCAGTGCCTGAAAGGGATAAAAAAGAGTTTTCATTTGTGCTTTTTACTGATTTCCATAGTTTTGGCGGTAAACTCCGGGAGTTTATGAATTTACCTCAAACCCAATCTGCCGATTTTGCAGTAAATTTAGGAGATATGATTGATTATGCCGATTTTCAAAATGATTTTTACAGTTGTCTTGTCAAAAATCAAGCTGATTTTGCCAAAAATCGACCGATATTCCACATTCGCGGCAACCATGAGACTTACGGGTATTCGCCGTTGAGTTTCTTTGAAGTCTATCCGCATAGAAGCGGCAAAAGTTACTATTCATTCCGTTATGGAGAGGTGATTTTTGTGGTGATTGATTGCGGAGATGATCGGCCCTTTGCAGAGATGATTGAACTTGCGAAAGAGCAGAATTTGTATTTGAGAGAGTTGGTTAAAAGTGAGAGTTTCCGAAGTGCCGAAGCATGTGTGATTTTAAGTCACATGCCGATAATTGCCCCCAAAGCCCGATACAGTCAGAGAGTAAAAATGATTTTAGATGGCGTTTTTATCGGCGAAAAACCGCTTGCTGAAGCCGATTTACTTCTTGCAGGGCACACCCATATTGCTTCGATTACCCCTGCAAATTCAAATCAGGCACAGCTTTTCGGCAGTGATAAAAAATGTACCGAAGCGGAAAAACTGCCTTTTGCCGTAGTGTGTAATGACGGTCCATTCAAAAGCGATATTGAATTCAGTATGCTCCATGTCGAGAAATTGAAAAACTTAATTCGTGTAAGTATCGTCCTTGAAAATGGGGAAGTTCTTACTTCACATGAAATTAGATTGCAGGAGAGATAATGAAATTATTTACCCCTGATAAAGCTATTGATAATTCGATGAGACCGATTCCTTTTTGGAGTTGGAATGACCGCTTGTCGGCGGATGAATTACGATCTCAAATCCGTTCAATGCATGAAGCAGGATTCGGCGGTTTTTTCATGCACGCAAGGGGTGGTTTGCAAACTCCATATATGAGCAAGGAATATTTAGAGTGTGTTTCTGCTTGCGTCGATGAGGCCGCTGAATTTGGCATGGATGCTTATCTGTATGATGAAAACGGCTGGCCGAGCGGTTATGCTGATGGGCGTGTAAATGGTCTCGGAGAAGATTTTCAGCAGAAGTTTTTGAGCGTTTACGAGGATAAATTCGAGGGGGATTTTTCAAAAATTGTCGCAGTTTACCGCAAAAAAGACGGCAAAAGGGTGGATATTTCAAGTGATACACAGAATTGTTATATTGTTGCTTATGAAGTTAATCCATGCTATGTCGATATTTTTAATAGCGAAGCAACTACTCAATTTATCCAAAATACCCATCAATATTATTACGATAATTTACCCGAAAATATCAGAAAAAATATTAAGGGAATATTTACTGATGAACCGCAAATTGTTATCGGCAGGGCATTTTATTCAAAATATTATGCCGATGAGTTTCAGAAAAAATACGGTGAAAATCTTTTCGATAATTTAATTAAGTTGTGGTATGATTTTGAGGGGTGTGAAGAGTTCAGAAGCAAATATTATAAACTTGCAGGCGAACTTTTTGCCGAAAATTATACCAAAAAAATTCACAATTGGTGCAGAGAACATAATTGGATTCTCACCGGACACATGGTGCAGGAAATTAATTATGCCGAGCAGTGTTACAGCAGCGGAGCGGTTTCATTTCACTATCCATATTTCGATATTGCGGGGATTGACCATTTGGGGCGGATTGCACCCAATGCTTTTCTGATTCGTCAGATGACGAGTGTGGCGGCACAATTCGGTATAAGTCGGCGAATGGTCGAAGTTTTTGCGTGTCTGGGCTGGGATTTGAGTTTCGATAATATGCGTTATTATTATCATATTTTGCAAGTTCACGGGGTGAATTTTCTTTGCCACCACCTTTTCGCATATAGCTTAAGGGGGTTACGCAAGCGTGATTATCCGCCGTCATTCGGTGTGCATGTACCGTATTTTGCGGAATTAAAAAGTTTGAATGACGAGTTTTCGCGCACGAATCAATTTATTGCCGAGGGGGAGGAGCAAGTTTCAACTCTATTGCTTCATGCACAAAATTCAGTTTGGGCAAATTATCATGGCAATAATGATGAGGAAAAAATTGCAAATTTTATCAAATCAACTGAAAAAATTACTGAATTTTTAGGCGATATGCAAGTACCGTTTCACTTCGGTTTTGAACCGCATTTGGAGTGTTTCGGAGAAATTGAAAATGGAATTTTGAAGTTGGGTAAATTCAGTTATGATACAATAATTCTTCCTAAAATTGACCGCTTGCAGGAGCGAACTTATGAACTTTTGCGGCAATTTGAGGGAAAAATTTATCGGACACATGGAATGCTGAAAAAAGTTGGGGAACTTGAATGTACCGAGGATGAAATTGCATGGTTTAATTCATTACCCCTTTTAGATGAGGAAATTAAGGGAATTATTGAAGTTGAGGGAGAAAAATCTCAAATTCGCTCAAATTCTTTTGCTTACGAGAATGGTAATTTGTATATGATTGTTAATCACAGTCAGGAAAGAAGTTTTGAGGGACGTATTCATTTTCCGAAAGAAAAAAATTGTAGATTATATCAAATTGATGAACTTACTGGAGCGAAAGAGCCGTTTTTTGCCGAAAATGAGTTGGAAATTTTGCCATCGCAGGCAATTTGGGTTTTTGCGGATAAAAATTCAATCGAATCGGAAGTTGCGAAAAAAACTGTCGGAGATAAGTCAGAGATAAAAATTGATAATTTCTATTTTAAGGAAGTTCCGCAGAATTATTTGCCGTTGGATAATGTCCGTTATTCAATTAATGACGGCGAGTTTATTGCTGATGATATTTCAGTAGTGCAATGGGAATTACTTAAAAGGGGTAACTCTACAAAGTGTGATTTGGAGTTTGAATTTTTTATTGATGATGATTTTGAGTTGTCAAATGAGATTAATGTTGTCGTTGAAACACCTGATATTTTCACTTTTGAACTCAATAATCACCAATTTGAGTGGCAAAAGGGAGGCTTTCTTTTTGATAAAAGTTTGCAGATGTGCCGACTGGATGAGAAATTTTTGCAAAAAGGGAAAAATACTCTCACTCTCCATACGGTCTTTAACCAAAGTAAAGAAGTTTATGAGCAGCTTGAGAAGTGCAAATATTTTGAAACCGCAGTTAATTCATTAAGTTTCGATATGGAAATTGAGCAAATTTATCTGGCAGGAAAATTCGGGGTCAAGTGCAATTATATTGATGACGGTGCAAGGTGTGTAATCGCTGATAGAAAAATGACTCTTTGTAATTTTGATAAAACTCAAAAATTACAGGATTTACACCGGAATAGTCTGCCGTTTTGGGCTGGGAAAATGCGAGTTGAAACTCAATTTGAGATCACAAATAATGCCGAAGATTACAAAATTTTAGCATTCGAACTTGAGAACTTAAACGCCGCTAAACTTTGGGTAAATGATAGTTTCGTCGCCATCGATAACCACGATACGAGTTTAATAGAGATCCCGGCAAATCTGCTTAAAAATGGGAAAAATAAGTTAGAGTTTGAACTTATTTCCAATTTGAGAAACTTCATGGGACCATTTCATGTGAATAAAGAAATTTTGATAAATGGTTCAGTTTCTCCGGGAACTTTCGGTAAGGTTGCGAATGTTTTTACTGGCGGCAGAACTCCCGATTATCAAGAAAATTATTGTATCAAAAAAACAGCAATTAAAAATATAAAAGTAAAGAAAGGATAAAAATGGTCTTAATTGATTGGTTGATTTTGATTGTGCCGATTTTGGTGCTTGTCGGGACGGTTTTTTACACCCAGAAGTATGTGAAAACAGTTAAAGATTTTCTGGTGGCAGGGCGAACCGGCGGACGTTATCTCATTACCAGCGGTAATGGTATGGCAGGGGTTGGACTTATTACGGTAGTGGCGGTGTCGCAATCCTATTACCATGCAGGCTGGGCGATTAATTGGTGGCACCACGGAACAGTAATTATCATGACAATTTTGGCCTTGTCAGGGTATGTTTTTTACCGTTACCGCGAAACGAGAGCATTGACCATGGCACAGTTTTTTGAAATCCGCTATGAACGAAAATACCGAATTTTTATGGGAATTGTCTGCTTTTTTGCAGGGGTGGTAAATTATGGAATTTTCCCGGCGATTGCCTCTAATTTCTTTATCTGCTTTTTGGATCTGCCCTTGACTTTGTGCGGAATACCGACCTATCCATTGCTGATATTTTTCTTTTTAGGGGGAGCATGTTTAATCTCAATGATCGGCGGACAGATTCAAAATATGGTTACTGACACAGTTCAGGCACTTTTCTGCTATGTGATGTGCGTGGTTGTCTGCGTTCTGCTGCTGGTAATTTTTGACAAGGCACAGTTTCATGAGGCATTATGCAGTCAGGAGGCGGGGAAAAGTTTTATCAATCCGTTTGATACTGCCAAAATTTCTGATTTCAATGTTTTCTTCTGGCTGATTAATGTGTTTTTCCTGATTACCACTTACGGTTCTTGGCAGGGCAATCAGGGGTATAATGGTTCAGCAATTACTCCGCACGAAGCGAAAATGGGTAATATTCTTTCAACTTGGAGAACGATTTCCTTGAATCTTTTTAATCTGCTTTTTGCGTTGGGGGGATTGATAATCGTTATTAATGCCGAATTCAAAGAAGAGTCGGCACAAATTTTTGCTTATCTCAAAGAGAGTTGTAACTTCGCACCTGCGGTCATTGATCAGATGATGCTGCCGAAAGCACTTGAAACCATTCTGCCGATTGGATTCAAGGGAATGGTCGCAGCGGTTTTGTTTTTCTACATGCTGTCAACCGATACAACCTATATCCACAGTTGGGGAGCAATTTTCGTACAGGATGTTGTGATGCCGATTTATGGTAAAAAGTTGTCGCCGAAAGTTCATTTGCTGATGCTTCGTTGTTCATTGGCAGGGGTGGCAATTTTCGCATTTCTATTCAGCGTATTCTATCAACAGAGTGAATATATTCAAATGTTCCAGATGCTTACCGGTATGATCTTCGGGGCAGGGGCAGGAATTGCAATTATCGGCGGACTCTATTGGTCAAGAGCAACTAAAGAGGGTGCTTGGGCAGGTACGATAGTTGGAATTGTTTTGGCATTATGTTCAATTCTCTTGGTAGATGCGAGAATGTGGGCGGTCGTCAGAGAGCTGCTGCTTGAAGTTTTCCCGAATAACGCAACCTTGCTTGCGGCAACAGATAAGTGTCCGATAAACTCGGCATATTTGAGTCTAATGAATTGCGTTTGTGCACAAATAACCTTTATCGTAGTTTCTCTTATTACTTGCAAGAAACCGTTTAATATGGCGAAAATGCTCCACCGTGGCGAATACCAGGACGAGGAGGCAATCAAATCCGAAAGTGCGGAACATATCGCATGGTATAAGCGATTATTTTTGGGATTTGACGAAGAGTTTACGCTTCGGGATAAAATTATCTCCTTGAGTGTATCCTGCTGGGTGTACGGCTGGGGTTTGGCATTTTTGGTAATAACTACATGGAATGCTCTGGGGTATCTATTCCCGAATTATATCTGTATGTGGCAAGATGATTGGTGGTTTGAGTTTTTCTGGATTAACTTGATATTGCAGGCAGTTTTGGCACCTATAACCGCGGTTTGGATGACATTTGGAACATTTAAGGACTTGCGAAAAATGTTTATTCTGCTAAAAAATCGTACTAATAATCCCGAAGACGATGATGACGACGGCTTCGTCGAAAAAACCGAGTAAAACCCATTCAAAAACCTCTAATCCCACTTGAAATTCAAGTGGGATTTTTTTTGAAAGCAACTTGAAGTGATGTGAAAATTTTTGATTTTCGCATCTCTATTGAGCAAAGGCTTTTTGCCCTTGCGTGGGAGGGGCAGGAGTCCCCACAAAAAAAGAAGTTGTATTATGAAGCAGTAGGACAATGATACAACTTTTTTGTTG
The DNA here is from genome assembly GCA_017456285.1 of Lentisphaeria bacterium. Lineage (GTDB taxonomy): Bacteria > Verrucomicrobiota > Lentisphaeria > Victivallales > Victivallaceae > RGIG5270. The sequence goes on along the minus strand of JAFTJQ010000069.1, from coordinate 32,053 downwards.
ATAAATTTGTTTTGAATATTGACTTTTTGTGAGTTATAGATTATACTAATTTTGGGACAACTAATTTAGTTAATTTAAGTACAGAAAGGATAGTATTATGAGAATTAAACAACTTTTTTCGCTTTTGTTGCTGGCAACTATTGTTGTTGCTGCAACTGCCGATGAATTTGAGACAAAAAGACAGGCTGCACTCAATCGTAAACGCACTGTTATTTACAATACTGACGGTTGCGACATTACTTATTTCCCAAAAGATATGAAGCTGACCAAAGAGAGTTTTCTCTCACGTCGTATTAATAATACTATCAATAGTGATGTTGATACAATTTCTTATTGTGCCTTGAGTACAAGTTTGTGTTCTTATGCCTGTAAACTTGACAGTGTTGAATTTATTGATATTCAGGGGGCTTGGGAAGTACATGTGCCGAATACTCGCCACATTGCCCCTGAATTAGATGCTATGGGTACTTCTGCTCTGGCGATTGTCGAGGAACATTGCAGAAAGCACAACAAGGAATTTTTTATCTCAATCCGTTTCAATGATACCCACGATGTCGTGGGTACACTTGAAAAACCGCACTGGATGATGACTAAGTTCAAACTTGATAACCCTGATGCTATTTTCGGCAGTTCTGCTCCCGGAAAAAGACCGCCATTTGGTTCATGGACTGCCTACGACTATGAAAACCCGAAAGTTCGGCAGCTTCTCAAAAATGCGGTTAAGGAACTCCTTGAAAAATACGATGCTGACGGTCTCGAATTTGACTTTATGCGTCACGCCCAGTTGCTTAAAACAGTCGGCTGGGGGGCACATGCAACCCAGAAGCAGTTGGACTTATTGACCGATTATGTAAAGGAACTTCGCTCCGTTATTGACGAGGCAGGTAAAAAACGCAATCGTCCGGTTTTGGTTGCAATCAGAGTTCCTGATTCAATCGGTTACTGCCGTGCAATCGGTATTGATTTGGAAAAATGGCTGGAATCAGGTTTTGCCGATATTCTGATTACCAGCAGTTACTTCCAGTTGAATCCGTGGAAAACCAGTGTCGATTTGGCAAAAAAATATAATGTCAAATTTTATGCTTCTCTCGATGAATCAAGAATCCGTGAGAAAAATCTTCCCGTTGCAAGCCGCAATAGCGATGACTCTTATTACGCCCGAATCAGTCAGGTAATAGCAAGCGGTGCAGACGGAGTTTATTTTTTTAATAAGGAGGGAAGCGGTGTCAAAAAAGTTATGACCACCAATCCTGAACGAGTTCAGACTCATAATAAAGTCTATTACTTGCGGGTTCGAGGTTCTGGCGGTTATCAGCCGGATCACTATGTTCGATATGGCAGCACTTTTAATAACTTGCCTGATTTGGAACCGCATAACCCCAAACTTATCACCAACAAGCAGAATTACAAATTTAATCTCTCTATCGGTGATGATTTGACACTTCCTGCGGTCAAAAAACGCAACCCCGAAGTTATGGCATACTTTTCCGGCAGAGCCAATGAAGAGGCAAAGTTGTACTTGACCGTTAATGGCAAAAAACTCCCTGCCGTCATGGATAATAAAGTTTTTTCAGTAAAAATTCCAGCTGAATTACTCAAAAAAGGCGATAATGATTTTGTAATTTCATTAGACGAAAATTCTAAATTCCCGATGTTCAAAAGTACTGAAATCTATCGCGGAAACTATCACTTGAGCGGAAAAAATCAGAAGTTCTGGCGTCGGCTTTTTGCTTATGACGGCAAAAAAGCAGAATTAATGGCTGACGGTGCTTGCAGAATTAATGATTACAGCGATACTGTTTCTCCGAATTTCAGCCATCCTTTGCCGAAGCGTAATGGGGCTTTTGCGGTCGGTTTTACCATGCAGAATGGCGAAAATAGTGAAAAAGATACTGCAGTTTTGAGAGTTGTTTCAGGTGGCAAGGTTGAAGTTGTTTCTTTTGAACCAAATAAAATCACTTTCAAATATGCCGATAAGAGCGTTGAATTTAATACCATTGATAAATTTCACCGCTATTTGGTTTCTTCAAACGGCAAAGAGATTACCCTCAAAGCTGACGGTCAACTCCTTTTGACTGCTCCGTTTATTTCTACAACCAAAGAAAAAGGCAAAAATTTAGTCGGGGCTTCTCAATCAACTCCGTGGATGGATTCTGATATGGTGCTTTTTGGCTCATTGTCAAGAGAGGGTGTAGGTTATTCTGATTGGAAAAATATTACTGTGGCTGATGGTGCGGTGGTAGTTGATGACTTCGCTCTGACCATTACCTTTGATGACGGTAAAGCCGAAGTTGCCAAAAATATTAATGACGCACCGAAAACAGTTTTGACCGAAATTACAGCCAAAGACGGTAAGTTGGCGATTGATAAAAAAATCCGCAACCGCTACGGTAAAGAATTTTTAAGTGTCGAGGATAATAAAATTATTCTGGATCATACCTCTCAAAAAAAACCTGCTACTTTCCAGCATTTTGAGTTAATTCACGATAAGTGGATGGATAATCTCGATACCCCGTTTGTAATTACTTGGAAGAGCAGGGAACTTGAAGAATCAACTGTCGGCGATTTGAGTTTCACGGTTGCAGTTACTGTCAAAGTAAAGGATAACTATTATGTAATGGTTGTCCGCCACGGCAAAGATAAACTTTTGCTCCCGTGGAATCGTCAAGTTATCGTGCCTGACAGTTGCAAAGTTTCCCATGAATATCGGGCGGCATTTGATCCTGTTACGGGGGTAGGGGCGGTTTGGCTTGACGGTAAATTAATTGGCACAGGCAAAGTTCCGATTCAAAATCATCGCAAAAAAAGTTATATCACTTTCGGCGACGGTTCAGCTCAAGTTGCAGGCAAAGTCGAACTTGAATCGCTTAAATTTGAACTTGTTACAAAATAGTTTTGGGGGGATACATGGCGTTCCCGTTGAATGGTCATAAGTGCGTTGGTCGCTGTTGTTTTTTCTGTGGGGACTAACGCCGTCCCCACACCCCCACGCAAGGTCAGCGACCTTGACCAAAAGAGATGCGAAAATTTTTCAAATTTTCACATCTCAAAATTTTTATCCATATTCATGGACGAAGGCAACAACTTTTTTCATTTAATTTTTAATATTCTGCCTTTAAGCCTTCATACATTTGCAGGTAAATATACTAATTTCCAGGTAAATTATCTTGAAAAAATTGTTTGCAGGATGTATATTATAAGTATGACGAATAAATTATTCACTTTTGTTTGCAAGTTAAGGAGAGAAAATGAAAGTACACATTATTTTAAATTCCCATTTAGACCCGGTTTGGGGTTGGCGAAAAAGTCAGGGCGTGGATGAGGTCATCGCAACTGCCAGAACCGCTTGTGACTGCTTGGATGATTATCCTGAAATTAAAATTACCCGAGGAGAGTCTTGGTTTTATGAAGTAGTGGAAAAACTCGCTCCTGATGTATTCAAAAGAATTTGCAAACACGTTGAGAATGGTCGCTGGAGTGTAGTCGGCGGATTTTATATTCAGCCTGATTGCAATCTCCCTGCCGCTGAAACTATTTTGAAACACGGTGAAATCGGTCAAAAATATTTTGAAAGCCGTTTCGGCTTCAGAGTTAAAACCGGTTATAATGTTGACAGTTTCGGGCACATGGCGACTTTGCCTGATTTTTACAATGCAGTCGGCATTGAGAACTATGTTTTTCACCGCCCGAATCGAATTGAAAAAGCCGATTTGCCTTCACAGATTTTTCATTGGCAGACCGATCAGGGGGCAGACCTTTTGAGTTTCAGAATTCATCGAGGTTATACAACCGCCGGAGTGGCTTACAAAGAATACATTCGCAGCAATATTGAACACTCGCTCTCTGATAGTGCTAAAGCGGTCGGTCATGCGATGTGTTTTGTCGGTTTGGGTAATCACGGCGGCGGCCCGACTCGAGGTGAGATTGAGTATTTGCTTGAACATCCTGATTGCGTTCCCGGGGTAGAGATTTGTTTCAGCACTCCCGATGAATTTTTTGCGGCGGTTCGAGATGCGGAACTTCCGATTTACAAGGGCGAACTTCAGCACCATGCAATCGGCTGTTACTCTGCCGTCTCAAGAATCAAAAAAGAACTGAAAAACGCTGAAACACTTTTGGTTGACGCTGGATCAATGTACAAAAAAGAACCTCAATTTTTCCCCGTTGATACTGAAAATCAATTGGAAAAAGCTTGGAAAAAGGTTTTATTTGCAACTTTCCATGATATTCTGCCGGGGACATCATCGAGAGTGGCTTATGAGGATATTTATGATGATTTGGGTATGGCAAGAAGTTTTGCACGAGATTTAATCGACGATGCAATTCGCCTCAAAAACGATAAAGAAATTGCCCCTGATGAATTGCAGCGATTAATTTTGGATAATCCCGGCAATTTGGATTACAACGGTATTTTCGAGTGTGAACCGTGGCTGGGGTATGTAACCTATATGAATCAGAAAGAGGCGGATTATGAGTTTATTGATGAGGCAGGGAGAGTTATTCCGAAGCAGAAAATTTTGAATGAATCTGCTTCGCCGTGGTGGCGTTTTGCTTTGGATTTGACTGTGCCGAAGCACTCTCGGAAAGTACTGAAAATTCGTGCAGTTGAGCCGGCAAATAAACTTCCTCAAGCAGTTGAAGTACCGAAAAATGATTTTAATGGCGTAACATATCAGGTTGTTGCTTATGAGGATAAAAGCGACACTTGGACGCATGATGTCAATTCATTTGCCAGAGTTAATGCCGATAAGTTTTCGCTTTACCACACTCAAAATGGCAATGTCGGAAATCTTTTCAGTGAAAAAGTTGACTTTTATCGAGCGGCTGAATCTGGTTCTTTGAAGTGCAGAGTGCGTAAATTTGCCGATAAAGCCATGCAGGAACTCTCTATGCAGCTATTATTGACTGCGGAGCAGAAACTTGTTAAAATCGAGTTTAAACTCCCCGAAAACTTCAAAGCGGTCAAACGTCAGGACGGCATTTCAGGCGGAGTGTTGGAGCGTCCTTTTAATGGGGAAGAGTATCCGGTTAGAAATTTTGTGTCAGTATCAAATGCAGAGGGCAGAACTTTTACGATTATGGGTAATTTTACCTCGGTTGATGTTGATGAAAATGGTACAATCGGAGTAACATTGGTTCGCTCTACATTATATTTTTATCACCAGCCTTTTGTCGTTGAGGGGGAACACTTTTACCATGTAACGGAACTTGGCGAGCATCTTTTTAATTTGAAAATGCTTTGGAGTGATGAATTTAATTATGAAGAAATTGAGCGTGAGCATCTGGCATTGACTCAGAAATTGTACTGGAGTGAAAGCACCTTGGGATGTAATCGAAAATTACTTCGCGATCCGATTACTCCGGTAGAATAATACTGCTCAAATTAAGTTTTCTTCATCCGTAATTTTGCGACTGTGATTAACAATCGGACGGCTGAAAATCATAGAATTTGGAACGCTGATGAAACTCGAATCATCTCCGCTTAAAATTGTAGTACATAAGCCGATTTCTTTGATTGTGCCGCTGATTGTTCCGCAGTCAACATGATCATTAACTTTGTAGGGTCGTAGAATTAATAGCAGCAGCCCGGAAGCCATATTGCTCATGGTGTCTTTTAATGCTAATCCGATTGTCAATGTCGCAGCACCGACAATTGTCAGAATGCTTGCACTATTGACGCCTATTAGCTTCAAAGTTATCAATAAGCTCACAAACCATATTGAACTTCGGGCGAGATTATACAAAATTTTTTGAATAGTTGCATCAATTATCGGTATTTTGAGATTGGGTTTAAGCATAATTTTTTTGAGAATTTTTGAGATGATGATTGCTGATAGGATAATGAGCAGTATTATCAAAAGTATTTTGCCGAAATGGAAAATTTTCCCTTGATAATTTTGCCAAAAATCTTTGATAAGTTCAATAAATTGATTAGAGGTTCGGTTGGTATTATTCAAAACGGCGGTAGTAAAAATTATTATTTTTTGCATAGATACTCCTTGTTGTTATATTAAACTATTATAAATATTAGTTTAATTCGGCAAAAAATCAATTGAAATTACAAAAAAAATACAAAATTTTTAATTAAAAACTATTGACATTTTCTAAAAATATACTATAATATAGATAAGTTATTTTTTATTTCCTCGTTTGCAGTGACAACCGTTACTTCAATTTCGGTGAAATATTAAAATAATTATTTGTAAAATTATCGGCAAAATTATTTTTTTCTGCTGATAAAAGTAAAAAAAAGATTAATAAAAGGAGAACAAAAATGAAAAAATTATTAAAATTCACATTAATTGAATTGTTGGTGGTTATTGCAATCATTGCGATTCTCGCAGGAATGTTGCTTCCCGCCCTCAATAAAGCTCGTGAAAAAGCCCGTGCAATCTCATGTGTCAGCAACTTAAAGCAGATGGCTTTGGCAGGTGCGATGTATGCTGATGATAATAATGGTATGTGGGTGCTTCATCCGCTCAAAACTTGGGTTCCTGACATCGGCGCTTCTGTCACAGGTTGGAACTCTCAATTGCGTTACTTGAAGTATATCAGCTATGCAAAGGCGGCAAAAGAGGCATATTGCCCCTCAACTTCCTTGATTTCATCTGCTACTGATATCGCTTTGCTCTACGGTTACGGTGTAACCATTTGCGACGGCCATGCTTGGGCGGAAAATCGTGTTCCGTGGGTTCAGGGAGTTGTTAGTTATACCGGAGTAAACGGTGCAGAGTGGTCAGGTGCTAAACCTGAACAGTACATCAATGCTAAAAATGTTAAGTCAGCAAGTGATGTATTTTACGCTCATGATTCAACTTTCAATCCGACAACTCACGGCAATCAGGGTGCATCTGTCTGTATCAGCGGTTGGAATAATGGTATGGCTGCCCGTCACGGCGGCAAAATCAATATGTGTTTTATTGACGGCAGTGCCGCAGCAGTTGAGCCTCCGAAAACTTCAGGCGAAAAAAATGCGGCTGATTTAGTTAAGGATAAAGCTGATTACAACAAAAATTATCCGTTTTATTATCATAAATTATAGTTTGGTAATTTGTTGATTATTTGAATTCCTCCTGAATAAATTTTCGGAGGAATTTTTTATTTTCAAAAAACTCACACTTTTTTTTGATTTTTTATACAGTAAAAAAGTTGCTTTTTTTAGAAAGGTGTGCTATAATATCTACAGTAACTTCGATTTCAAAAAAATTACCCAACAGAAAGGATGATTATGAAAAAAAGTTTAATGTTGTTGCTTTTTGCCGCTTTTGTTTGCGTGCAGGGGGCAGAGTTATCCGACAGCGAATGGGCTGCAATGAAAAAGGCGGCTCTTGAGCGTCAACGCAAAATTATTGTCGATAATGACGGCGATGATTTCAGTGGTTCAATTCCGATGAATGAAACTGTCAATCCACAAAAACAGTTAGCGCTTCGCACCTCTTTTATGCACAAATATCCGGTTGATACTATTGTTTTCAGTGTTACTTACGGTTCTTTTGACCAACTTTTTGTTCCGACCAAAGACGGGATTACCTGGGCTTATGCAAAGCCGGGGATGAAAAATATTCTTCAGGAACTCCTGAAAATGGGTACAGACCCCCTGAAACTTCAATTGGAATACTGCAAAAAGCACAATATCGAATTTTGGGCAGGATTCCGTATTAATGATACTCACGATGCAGGAGATACTCCGACTAAACCTTGGCCGGGATTCCCTGAATCAAAACGCAAAAATCCACATTTGCTTATCGGGTCTTATGAAAAACAACCGCCGCATGCAACTTGGTCATCATGGGATTTCACCCACAAGGAAATTCGTGATAAATTTGCGAATATCGTGATTGATGTCGCCAGAAATTATGAAGTCGATGCAGTCTATGTCGACCTCTATCGCTGGCTGGGGCTTTTCAAATCAGTCGGCTGGGGTGCGGAAGCAAGCGACAGCGAGCGTGAAATGTTCAGCGACATGCTTCGCAAAATTCGCCGTGAAACCGAGAAAATCGGTCGTGAAAGACAGAAACCGATTCTTTTTGCAATCCGAGTTCCTGATTCCGTCGGCTATAGTCGTGCAGTCGGTTTTGATTGGGAAAATTTGATGAAAGAGGGTGTTTTTGACATCGTAATTGCAGCAGATAATCATCACTTGCAATATTGGGGCAAGAGTGTAAAGTTGTGTCACAAGTACGGTGTAAAATGCTATCCCTCAATTTCAATGCCTTGCTTCGTCAGTCTGCCACGCTTGTATCGCCATGACAAAAGAAGTTATTTTGCCCGTGAAGCGGCGGCTTTGGCAGCAGGCATGGACGGACTCTTTTTCTTTAACGTCTTTGAAGAGCCGAGTATCAAAGCCGTGGTGCCGGAAAGTTTCGAAGCATTAAAAAATTATGACAAGCGTTACCATGTATCTGGTATGGTACATTGGAGACCGTCGCACAATTTGGCGACCGGCGAAAAATACAATGAACTTCCGGAATTAAGCCCTGTAACTCCGAAAATTTTGCCTCCGGGAAAAAGCCGCAACTTTAAGTTGGAATTCGGCGATGACCTTACGAAACTTCGTGCTGAAGGCAAAGAGGTTCATGCCGTGGCAACCTTGCTTGCAGATGCTTTGCCGAATAGCGTGGAAGTAAAGGTAAATGGTGTTGTTTTGAAGCACATTGCCAGCATGGGCGATACTCACAGTTACGAAGTGTCTGACAGTGCATTCAAGCCGGGCTTAAATACTGTAACTTTCCGTAACAAAAATAGTTCTAATAAAAAAGTTCCGCAAGTAATTATGAAAGGCGATGCCCTGAAAAAAGGCAATAACCAATTCCCGTGGCGAAGAATTTTCGCAGGTAATCGCAATAATAGTGAAGTTGAGAAAATTGTTGATAATAGTTACAGAATTTTTGACAATGGGACTGGTTACAGCAATTTGGTTTATCCTTTGGGTTCATTCGATGAGTATGCGGATTTGTCATTTGAATTGAAAGCAGAAAATACCGATGCTCCTGAAGCGGCAATGATTCGAGTTACATTTGCAGGTAAAACTGAAATGATTACTTTCGGCAATAACAAAGTCGGTTTGGCTTATTGCGGCAAAAGCGTACCTTTTGACACAACATCATTCAAAAAATATCAGGTCAAAGCGGATAAAAATAAAATCACTGTCTATTGCAATGGCAAAGCAATTATTTCAGGCAAAATGAGTTCGTCAGCTGATGCTAAAACTCGTTTGAACGGAGTTATCATCAGTGTTCCTTATGCTTCAAATTGCAGTTTGATTGTCGGTTCATTGAGCGATAATGGCAAAGGTGCTTCGTATTGGAAGAACTTGACTGTTAATCGTCCTGCAGGGGATGCAAATCTCAAAGATTTCGCAGTTGATTTGCGTTTAGGACCTCCGCCGACACCCAGAAAGGCAGAGCCGTGGGATTTTGTGACTAAAGCAGGTGAAACTCAAGTTTGTGCCGGAATTTATGCTTATTACAACTACAGTTATTCAGCCGAACTTGAACTTGACAATCGCAAGGGGACTTCCGATGTTTACGTTTCAAACGGCGGACTTATGTGTAATTTCAAGGTCAAAGATAACGGTATTGAGTTTAATGACGCGCCGCCGATGTCCTTGAAACCGAGTGAAAAAGTTACCATTCGAGTCGAAATGGATGATACTGCTAAAGCAACTGTTTTTGTCGGCGATGTTTTTGTGGAAATTCCGATTCAAAATGTCTCTATGCAGTTGCGTGACAGTGCTGAAATGCGTAAGCTGAATGAGGTAACTAACAATATTATCCGCAATTCAGGAATCGTAGTTTTTAATGGCAATAAAGATGCAGTCAAGTCACTGAAAGTCCGCATGTTTGCACCTGCGGACAAGGTTGAGGCGGCAAAAAAGAAACTTACTTACGTTGAACCGAAAGTGCCTGAAAATTTAAGTCCTATTATCACTTATAATGCAAGTGAGGGTCTTATCGGCGGTTCAAAATTCAGCAGTAATTATCCCAGCGGAAATTTGACCATGTCCGACGGAAAACTCCGAATTAATAACGGTGCGGATAATAAGAGTGTGTATAGCATGCTCTCTATGATTGGTGCTGACACAGTTTTGAAAAGCAATAAACCGCTTTTGGTAAAAGCTAAAATTACCTTGGTCGAACCGAATGGGGCAGATGGAAATATTTTTCATTTAAATTTGAATGCAGGAGCAGATGCAGTTAGTTCAAGTTCGCTCTTCTTTGCACCGGGTAGAATTATTTTAGCCGGATACGGTTCATTTAGAAATTCCGTCATAAAAGTTGGTGTTCCGTTAGATGTTGCATGGTATTTCAATGCGGCAGACGGCAAAAATATTTTCTGGGTAAACGGAAAAATGATTGGCGAACAAATCTTAAAGGTTGCAGGTAAACAATACGGATTTAATTTCGGCGATGGTTCTGGAACTGTTGCAGGCGTAGTTGATATTGAATCTATCGGAGTTTATCAGGTAAACTAAAATTTTTGAGAACTTTTCGGAAGGTCGGAGCATAAGTCGTGTGCCGACCTTTTTTTTGTTTGTCCCCGAATAATGCATCTATGCAGTCATGAGTTTGCTGATAATTCTCAAAATTCTTGCGTTATCTTTGAAAATCATCAGATTTTTTTACTTGTTTAACTTGAACTTTCGGTGTAATATGCTATATTTCTCTTGTGTAATTTTTTTATTTTAATTTTGATTTTTCAGGGTTTACTAATGGAGAATGTTAATACAACGAAAATTGAAGATGCAGTAGTTGCCGTTGCTAAAAAAAATAACGGGCAATTTTGCGTGAAAGATATTATTGATTTTTTAGGATTTGAGGACAAAGAAAATAGGTTAAGCGATAGAATCAGTTCTTCACTGCAAGTTGATGAACGCTTTTTTTATGATGAAGATGATAATTTTACTGCCAAAAATGTTTTTTTTAATGGCAAGAGTTTCGTAATTACTCCGAGTGAACGTGAGATTGATGACAATATTTTGATTCCCGGTCATCGTTTTTTGCCGTTTGTGAATGCGGAAATTTTCCCGTCAGAGATTGAATTAATTGACAAAAAAGCCGCAAAAAAAATTCAAACTGTATGCTTAAAAGATTCAATTCAGGAACTTTTTCCCTACCATATTCTTATGGGAGCAGAGCAGATTTCAGACTTTTTCATTGCCGAGAGCGAAGAGAATAAAAACTTGCGGGAGATGAAAATTGAGAGAGATAAAATTACTTTGAATGTCTTTGATATGAGTGATTTTTATCAATCTTGTAATTTTGAGTCAGACGATGCGTTGCTTTGTAAAATTAAAAATTATGATAAGGGTGTTATTGAAATTCAGTATCTTCCGGGCAAGGAACGCAAAGAGAAAAATCTTGAGAAGTTTGTTGACTTTTATACTGCGGCTTTGGGCGAAGTTATTGAAAGATTTGCGAATTATTTGGAACTGCATGAGCAATTGGCATGGGGATTTTTTGAGGGTAGAGATGATTCTTTATTCGGCAAAAACGGTGCTTCGCTGGATGAATTTTTGAAAATGGCAGAGGATTTGGAGATAGCATTTGATGAGGGTCATGCACTTTTTGTAAAAAAGGGAAGTGCTTTTGGGCATGACCATGATTGCCATGATGATGATTGTGATTGTCATGGAGAGCATCATCATCACCATGAGAGCGAAGATAGCGATGATTATTCTCCCTACAATCTTCCTGACGGAGTTGGTATTTCAAAGGGGGCAATCGGTTCGATTGAGGATATTTTGCTTGAGATCGGCAGTACATTGTCGCTTGATGAAATTGATGCATACATGCTTGATTTTTGTTCAGTGAATAACCATGAATTTCATGAACTTTTTGCGAGGATGTTTAATAAGGAGGCATTGAGTTATGCCGACGAGGCGCAAGAGATGGTTTTTCTGAATTATTTAGAGGATCGTTTTGAGAATTTTATTTCTGCTTATGACCCTGTTGCGGACAAGGACAAAATGGCTTTGCGTAGTTTAATTTTGGAGATAACCGACAACCGCAACGACTTTTTTGAGTATTTGAAAAGCACCGATATTGACGAAAATGCTAAAATAGAGGCGGAACTCAAAAAAATCGCCGAAGCATCTTTGCATTTAAGCAGTATTTTGCGGCTTTTGAATGACCCTGCTTACGAAATAAGCGAGGACGAATCAGAGAAAATGGAGAACTCAATTGAAGACTTGGAGATAATTATTCAGGATACAATTGAAAAAATTAAGTTGTAAAAAAAATAAGTTGAATTATATTTATATAGATTAAAGAAAAAGGAAGAATTTGAATGACAAAGAAACTTTTATTAAGCGGTAATGAGGCTGTCGCAATGGCGGCTCAATATTGCAAAGTAAATTTGGGAGTAGGGTACCCCGGTACTCCGTCAAGCGAAATCCTTGACGAATTTTCTAAACTCGGCGGCAAAGCTGAGTGGGCTCCGAATGAAAAAACAGCTCTCGAAGTAGCAATCGGTGGTGCTTTTGCTAAAGGTCGTACTTTGGCAACCATGAAGCATGTCGGTGTAAATGTAGCGGCAGACCCGCTTTTTACCATTGCTTATTCAGGTGTCCCCGGTGGTTTGGTGCTTATCAGTGCAGATGACCCCGGCTTGGCGTCAAGTCAGAATGAGCAGGACAATCGCCGTTATGCAATCAGTGCGGGCGTGCCGATGTTTGAACCTGCTTCATCGCAGGAGTGCTATGATTTTCTTATCAAGGCGTTTGAGTTGAGCGAAAAGTTCAAAACTCTGGTACTTTTCCGTATGACCACCAGAGTCTGTCACTCAAAAACTTTGGTTGTGCCTCGTGAGGATGATTATCCTGCAGCCGTAATTAATTACGAGAAAGATGCTAAATCCAATGTGATGATTCCAGCTTACGCCAGAATTGCACATCGCAAAATGCGTAACCGCTTGGCAGAGATTGCTGAATTGAATGAGGCAGGTGAGTTTATTGTTGAAAAAATGAGAAGTTCTGAAATCGGTATCATTGCTACGGGAATTTCTTATATGCACGCAGAGGATGCCGCTCCTGAAGCATCAATTCTTAAACTCGGTTTGACCTATCCGTTGCCGCTTGAGAGAATCAGAAACTTCGCCTCAAAGGTAAAAAAATGTTATGTTATTGAGGAGGGCGACCCGATTGTAACTGAAACTTGCTTGGCAAATGGCATTCAAGTTGTCGGCAAAAATGAGATTTACCGCTACGGTGAACTTAATGTAAATAGGGTCAGACGAATTTTGTCAGGAGATGTTACTCCTGAAGCAGCACCGGTACCGGGTAAACCGCCGCAATTGTGCGTAGGGTGTCCGCACCGCAAGTCTTATGAAGGCATGAAAGCACTTGATTTGATTGTTGCAGGAGACATTGGTTGTTATACTTTGGGGGTATTGCCGCCGTATGAAGCGGTGCATACTTGCGTGTGCATGGGTGCTTCAATTACAACCGGACTCGGAATGCGTCATGTAATGGCGGAGGAGCAGGCTCGCAAGGTCGTGAGTGTAATCGGCGACAGCACATTCTGGCACACCGGTATTAATGGTATTGTCGAAATGGTTTATAACCGTCCTGCGACGGGGCATGTGGTGATTATTCTTGATAATTCAATTACCGCTATGACCGGAATGCAGGAGCATGCAGGAACAGGTTTCCACTTGGACAACAGCCCATCTAAAAAATTAGTTATCGAGGATGTGGTCAAAGCAATGGGAGTTGATAATGTTGATATTATTGACTCGACAGCCGAATACGATGCTTATTGTGAATTGTTGAAAAAACGTTTGGCATCAAATGATTTGAGCGTGATAATCGTCCGCCGTCCCTGCATTTTGGGTATGGTTAAACGTAAAGGAAAATAGTGAAATGAAGAAAGTTACTAATATAATTTTTGCCGGATTAGGCGGGCAGGGAGTATTGAAAGCAAGTGATATTTTAGCGGAGATACTTTTTACTTTGGATTATGATGTCAAAAAAAGTGAAGTTCACGGCATGAGTCAGCGAGGCGGTTCAGTTTCAAGTGAAATTCGTTTTGGCGCGGAGGTTTTCAGTCCGATGATTCCTCATGGTGAAACCGATTATTTGGTGGTGCTTGAGCCGACTCAAGTTGAAGTGAATATCTCTAAATTGCGTGAGGGTGGTATTTTGATTACCCCTGCGGATTTGCCATTGGACAAATTGAGCAATCCCAAAGCGGCAAATACGATGTTTTTGGGGGCATTAAGTAAGCATTTGACAGAAATTCCCGAGGAGCGTTTTATTGAAGTAATTAAGCGTTTTCTTCCCGAAAAAGTGCATGAAGTTAATATTGAAGCATTTAAACTCGGACGTGGTTAATTTAGGAATAAAAACAATACACAACACACAGGAGGTTAGTTATGTTGATTAAGCAATTGTCATTATTTGTCGAGAACAAACCGGGTTCACTCTATCCTATTTGCAAGGTTTTGCAGGACAATGATTTGAGTATCCGTACCCTTTCATTGGCAGACACCCAGCAATTCGGAATTCTCCGTCTTTTAATTAAAGAGTGGGAAAAGGCTAAAGAAGTATTGGAAGCGGCAGGATTTATTGTCAAAGTAACCGATGTAGTGGCTTTGCCGGTAGTTGATCATCCCGGTGGTTTGGCTGAATTGCTTAAAGTTATTGACAAATATCAGTTGAGTGTCGAGTATATGTATGCTTTCACTTTCGGACATGATGAAACTGCGGTAATGGTGTTCAGATTTGATGATCCTGCTAATGCGTTGGAGATTTTCAAAAAAGAAAACATTGAAGCGATCGAGGCTTTTAATCTTTTCAAATAGGAGTTGAAGAATGTCGGAATTTGTAATTCCAAATAAAATTTATCAGCCCGAATGGGAGTGCATGGAACGCAGTGAATTGGAATCGTTGCAGCTGAAACGCCTGAAAGATGCTGTCAAAAGGGCGTCAGTGCTTGATTTCTACAAGAAAAAATTTGCTGAACTTAAAATTGATAGTGATTCAATTAATTCACTGGATGATTTGAAAAAACTTCCGTTTACAACCAAAGCTGATTTGCGAGAATATTATCCCTTCGGATTTTTTGCAGTGCCGAGAAGTGAACTTGCCAGAATCCATGCCTCAAGCGGAACAACGGGCAAACCGACTTTCGTCGGTTATACCAAAAAAGATTTGGATACTTGGTCAACTTTGTGTGCCAGATTTTTGGTTGCAGGCGGATTAACATCTGACCAGATTGCTCAAGTTTCGTTCGGTTACGGACTTTTTACCGGAGGATTCGGACTTCATTACGGAATTGAGAAGGTCGGGGCGGCAATTATTCCTGCTTCAAGCGGCAATACCCAGAAGCAGATTATGCTGCTTCAAGATGCCAAAGTAGATACAGTTATCTGTACGCCGTCTTATGCTCTCAATATTGCGGAAGTGATTAAGGAAAAAGGACTTAAAAAAAGCGATCTCGCTTGGAAGTTTGCCCATTTCGGCGGTGAACAGTGGACTGAAGAGATGCGTGAAAGAATCGAGGATGCACTCGGAATTAAAGCATTTAATAACTACGGTCTTTCTGAAATTATCGGGCCCGGTGTATCAGGCGAGTGTGCTGCCCGTAGAGGAATGCACATCCAGGAAGACCATTTCATTGTTGAGTGTGTTAACCCTGAAACTCTGGAGCCGGTCGGAGAGGGAGAAGAGGGCGAACTTGTTATTACTGCACTTACCAAAGAAGCGTGTCCGATTATCCGCTACCGTACCAGAGATTTGGCACGGTTGTACTACGATAAATGTCCTTGCGGACGTACTACACGCAGAATGAGTCGAGTTAAGGGGCGTTCAGATGATATGCTGATTATCCGCGGAGTGAATGTTTTCCCGTCGCAAGTTGAGGAAGCGCTTTTGAAAGTAAGCGGCATCGCACCGCATTATTTGATCGAACTTTATCGTCCGAATAATTTGGATAATGCAATTGTCAAAGTCGAGATGCTTCCTGAAACATTTTCTGATAAAATGGATGAACTTCAGAAACTCAAGAATCGAATTGACCGTGAAATTTCGGCAATTACGGGATTGCATTTTGAAATCCAGTTAGTACCTCCGAATTCATTGGAGAGAACCGCAGGAAAGGCGAAACACGTTGCGGATTATCGTAACTTAAAAATCGAATAACTTTTACTTTCGTTATAGAAATCAAAATGGGCTGCTGCAATTGAAATTTTGCAGCAGCCCTTATTTTTTTATGTTACTGAATTGAATTTGCGTTCAATTATTTTATTTTATTTTAAGCTCAGCTTTAATTTGAATCGGACGATTGGTGGTAATGCTGTTGATACCTGCATCATAAAGTTTTTGAGCAACTTCAATTTTGTCAATAGTCCAAACATGAAATTCCAAACCGGCTTTTTGAACTTGGCTGATATATTTTTTATCGATGGCAGTACCGACATTTGCATCGACACCGCTAACCCCGAGAGCTTTAAGTTTTTTGATCAAATCATCTGCGGAGAGTTCAAGTTTTTCGGGATTTTCTTCAGAATTTTTGATTGTGCAAAGCAAATTGGTTTTGAAGCCGGGAGTAAGTTTATTGATATTTTGCAAAGCATCTTCCTTGAAAGAGATAATGACGATACGCTCTTGAGCAATATTGTATTTTTTCATCAAATCAGCAAGCAGTAACGGAAAATCATCATTTACTGATTTTATCTCCAAAAAAACTTTTATATGAGACGGAAGTTCTGCAAAAAATTCCTCAAGTGTAGGAACTTTCTCATTGGCAAATTGTTCACCTTTCCAGCTGCCGACGTCGAAAGATTTTACTTCGGCGAGGGTCATTTCTCTAACGAATTTCTCACCGGCTCCGGGGGAAACTCGATTTAAGTTGTTATCGTGCAGACAGATAATTTCATTATCGATTGTCTGATAAACGTCGGTTTCAACATAATTAATACCGTTATCCCAAGCACTGCGGAATGCGGCAAGAGTATTTTCCGGGGCTTCGGAAGAGTTACCGCGGTGAGCAACGATAAAAGTTTTGGGAGTATCATCGTTTGCTTTGATACAGCAACAATTAAATAGAGAGGCTAAAGCTAATAAAAGTTTTTTCATTTTTTTTGAGGTCTCCTTTTTTTGAAATTATAAATTATTTCGGTGTTGCTGGTAATATAATAGTTTTTTGCCAAAAGTCAAATAATTATTTTCTAAAACTTGAAAATTTTTGATTCGGAAATATATTAAAGGTAAATTATTTTTTTTGAAAGTTTACCAATAAATTGAGGATTTATTATGGAAGTTTGGAGAGCGAGTCATTTTTTTGATTTTACCAAAATAAGTGATAGCGAATGGGATAAAATTTTTGCTGAATTTGCTGAAAACGGAGGAGAATATTTAACCATTAATACCGCTTTGCTTAAGCGAATGATTACCGATAGTAAAGCAATAGAGTATTTTCAGAAATTAGGCGAGAAATATAATATTAAATTTTTTGACATCCACGGGTTGTGCGGCAAAGGTTATGACCTTAATACAGTTGACTCAAGTTGTCGTGAAATAATGTTTCAGGATCATGTTCGGGCTTTTGAGATTGCCGAAATTCTCGGAGTTAGAAATTATGTTATGCACATCGGAGCTTGGTGCTGTGTGGAGAATATTTGGGAAGAGCAAAAGGAGTTGTTGCGTAAATTAGCAACGGAGAGTTTAGAGAAACTTTTACCTGAAGCAGAGAAAAAACACTTGTCGATTGCGATTGAGAATGCTTTTGAACCGTCAAATAGTGCCGATGAATTGCTTATTTATCTCAAAAATATCCAATCTCCTGCATTGGGGGCTTGCTTTGATGCCGGACACGCTCTGATGATGTCAGACACCATGATCAAGCGTGAACGTGATGAAAATAATGATGTTGAACGCCAACGTCTTTGGCATGGCAAATTAAAATTTGACGGATATACTTTAGATAAAATGCTGCCCTATGTAATTACTTGCCACTTGCACGATAATGACGGTTATAATGATAATCACCAACTTATTTTCAGCGGTTCGGCAAATTGGGATGAGTATGCTGAAAAATTACGAAAAGCACCTCGCTTGAGCAGTGTGCAGAATGAGTTGAAAAGCGGAGCAAATTCCATTCAGGATATGTGTTTGGCATTTGACAGATTGCGTAAAATGATTATGAGGTAAAAAATGGCAAGAGATTTAGTTAAAATTGCATTTATCAGTGATTTACATTATTCACTTTTTCCGAATAGTGCTTGCCCTGAGAGGCGAGGGGAGTACATGCCGTCAATTTTGGCAAAAACGGTAAAAAAAATAAATGCCGAAGTAAAAGCAGATTTGCTTTTAGTCGGCGGAGATTTAATAAATTTTCCCGAAGCGGAGGAGGCGGAGCGATTGACTGCAATTATTGCAGACATCCTGTCGCTTGCTGATAATATGGAGTGTGTGGTAATCAGAGGCAACCACGATATTTCGCAAGAGCGATTTGTTAAGTATTTTCCATTTAAGGAAGTTACGGATATAGATTTTGTGAGAATCGTTGCTTTTGACGATGCGGAAACTCCGAATTATAATGCGAACCGCAGTTTATCTGATTTAAAAAGAATGCGGAAAAATGCCGAGTTTGACGGGGTCAAATTTTTATTTCAGCACACTCCGTTGCTGCCGAGAGAGCGTTGTATCTATTCCTATGACAATGCCGAAGAAATTTTGCAGCTCATGTCGGAATTGAATTATCGTGGGGCGTTATCGGGACATTTTCATCAGGGGATAGAATTATTTGAGGAGAATAATCTACAGTTTTTTGTTCAGAGCGCTTTGTGTGAAAGTCCATTTGCCGCTTCGCTGTTGACTATTTCCGAGAATGGTATTGAATGCGTGGAAAAAATTGTAAGCTAATGCCGTTTGGTTTGAAATAGCGTTATGGCGGCATAGAACTATGAAAGCATAGAGTTGAGGTGTTGAAAAAATCTTCAAAAATATGCTTTTTTTCTTGTTTATTTGCTTGAATTAAATGCAGTTGATTGTATATTACTTTTTGAATAAGTATTTGTTTAATAATTAAAATATAAGGATGAAGAAAATGGCAGAATATAATTTTACCGAAATCGAAAAAAAATGGCAGAAATACTGGCTGGAGAATAAAACTTTCAAGGCAGTTGATTTCTCCGATAAACCCAAATATTACGTTTTGGATATGTTCCCGTATCCGTCAGGAGCAGGTTTGCATGTCGGACACCCCGAAGGTTATACTGCAACTGACATTTTGTGCCGTTACAAACGTATGAGAGGATTTAATGTATTGCATCCGATGGGCTGGGACGCATTCGGACTTCCCGCTGAACAGTATGCAGTTGAAACCGGAACTCACCCCTCAATTACCACCGAGAAAAACGTAAATAACTTCCGTCGTCAGATTCAGGCTTTGGGATTCAGTTACGATTGGGATCGTGAAATTAATACCACCGACAGTAAATACTTTAAGTGGACACAGTGGATTTTTATGCAGCTTCACAAAAAAGGTTTGGCATACTTGGACGAAGTTGCGGTGAATTGGTGTCCTGCATTGGGAACAGTGCTTGCCAATGAAGAGGTTATTAACGGCCGTTCAGAGCGTGGAAATCACCCAGTTGAGAAACGCCCGATGAAGCAGTGGATGCTCAAAATTACCGAATATGCAGAGCGTCTTTTGAATGACCTTGACGAACTTGATTGGCCCGAGGGAATCAAGGAAATGCAGCGTAACTGGATCGGCAAATCAACCGGTGCAGAGGTAATTTTTACGACTACAAAGGGTGAAAAAATTACTGTTTATACTACCAGATGCGATACCCTTTTCGGAGCAACCTACATGGTGCTTTCACCCGAACATGAGTTGGTTGAAAAAATCACCACTCCAGAGCAGATGGATGCGGTTAAAAAATATCAGTATGAAGCTTCTCAAAAAAGCGAACTTGACCGCACCGAACTTGCTACAACTAAAACCGGAGTTTTCACCGGTGCTTATGCGATTAACCCCGTAAATAATACTCAAATTCCGATTTGGATTGCCGATTATGTTTTGAGTTCATACGGAACCGGAGCGATTATGGCGGTTCCTGCTCACGATACTCGTGACTTTGAGTTTGCACAGAAGTTCGGTTTGCCGATTAAGTGCATTATGGAACCGATTGAAGCAGGCGTTGATGTTGAGGGAATTTTAGCAGGCAAAGTCTGTTATACCGGTGACGGAAAAATGATTAATAGTGCCAATGATGACGGTTTGAATTTGAATGGACTCAATGTTGAAGATTCTAAAAAAACTGCCGCAGAATGGCTTGCAGCCCGCAACTTGGGCAAAGTTGCAGTTAAATACAAACTTCGTGATTGGCTTTTCAGCCGTCAGCGTTATTGGGGAGAGCCTTTCCCGATTATCCATTATGAGGATGGTTCAATTGAGTTGGTCGATGAGAGCGAACTTCCTGTTTGCCCGCCTGAAATGGAAGATTTTAAACCGAGTGCGGACGGTCAACCTCCGTTGAGCAAAGCAAAAACTTGGCTTAACTATGTCGGCAAGGACGGACGCAAGGGCTTGCGTGAAAATAATACCATGCCGCAGTGGGCAGGTTCATGATGGTATTACTTGCGTTATATTGACCCCTGCAATGACGATGCGGCATGGGATTTGGCAAAGGAACGTTATTGGATGCCGGTTGACTTGTATGTCGGCGGAGCGGAACATGCGGTATTGCACTTGCTTTACGCTCGTTTCTGGCACAAAGTTCTTTATGATTTGGGATTGGTTTCAACCAAAGAGCCTTTTAAGCGATTGCTTAATCAGGGTATGATTCTCGGAATTTCTTACAAAAACACTCGTGGAGTTTTGATTCCGACTGATCAGGTTGAATTTATCGACGGTAAGCCTTTCCACAAGGATACCAAAGAGGAACTTACTGAATTTCCTGCTAAAATGTCTAAATCACTGCGTAACGTCGTTAATCCTGACGATGTTATCAAGGAGTACGGTGCCGATTCAATGCGTCTCTATGAGATGTTTATGGGGCCATTGGAAGCGGTTAAACCGTGGAATACCAAAGGCGTTGAGGGTGTATTCCGCTTTATTAAACGCTCACACCGCATGATTAGTGAAGCTAAAATTATTGACCGTGAACTTACCAAAGATGAACTCCGTTTGCTCCATGCGACAGTGAAAAAAGTTACAGAGGATTTGGAGACTTTGAACTTCAATACTGCAATCAGTCAGATGATGGTTTTCGTCAATGAATATGCTACTGTAAGTGAATTTCCCCGTGAAATGGCAGAGAAGTTTGTTAAAATGTTGAGCTGTTTTGCACCGCACTTGGGCGAGGAATTGTGGGAAACACTCGGACACGAGAATACAATTGCTTACGAAGCATGGCCTGAATTTGATGAGAAATATTTGGTCATTGACGAAGTTGAAATTCTCGTTCAAGTTTGCGGCAAAGCAAAAGCCCGCTTGATGATGGGAGCAAATCTCAGTGCAGAAGAGATGGAGAAAGTTGCTTTGAGTGATCCTGCTGTCGCCGATGCAATTGCAACTAAAACTATTCGCAAGGTAATTTGTGTCCCCGGTCGTTTGGTAAATATCGTTGCTAATTAAAAAACAGATCGGAAAGCAATTTTATGAATTCGGTAAAAATTGAGGGCGGTTCAGAGATCAAGGGAAGTGTCCGTATCAGCGGAAACAAAAATGCGGTACTTCCGATGATTGCCGCAACTTTATTGACTGATGATGAGATGATTCTCAATAATGTTCCTGATATTTTGGATGTACGGACAATGCTTGATATTGCCGTTGCGTTGGGGGCAGAGTATGATTTCAGCAATAATCGGCTGGTTATCTCCAATCGCAAGGTTGATAAAAGTGAAATTTCTCGTGAACTTTGCAACAAAAACCGCACTTCAATTCTTTTTGCCGCTCCGCTTCTGGCGAGATTCGGCAAAGCAACTCTCTATCCCCCGGGGGGAGATGTAATCGGACGGAGAAGACTTGATGGTCACATCTACGGACTTAAAACTTTAGGGGCGTCGATTAATAGCGAAAATTGCTATGATTTCACTGCGGCAAATGGGCTTTGCGGTCGTGAATTATTTTTAGATGAAGCAAGTGTGACTGCTACTGAACAAATTTTGATGGCGGCAGTTTTGGCAAAAGGTACGACTACATTGTACAATGCCGCTTGTGAACCGCATGTGGTTGAT
The DNA here is from genome assembly GCA_017456285.1 of Lentisphaeria bacterium. Taxonomy (GTDB): domain Bacteria; phylum Verrucomicrobiota; class Lentisphaeria; order Victivallales; family Victivallaceae; genus RGIG5270. Next base: position 9,864 of record JAFTJQ010000069.1, on the reverse strand, counting down.
TTGGCGGATATGCTCAATAAAATGGGAGCTAAAATTTCAGGGCAGGGCGGTAATGTCATAACGATTGAGGGAGTTGATTCGCTTCATGGTTGTGAATATACAGTCGTTTCTGACCATATTGAGGGAGCAAGTTTTATTTCACTTGCGGTTGCGAATAATAGTGAAATTACTATTGAGGGGGTAACTACCCGTCACTTCTGGATGACCCGACGAGTTTTTGAACGGCTCGGAGTTCAAATTGATTTGCACCCTGAAAACAATACAATTTTTGTCCCCGGCAATCAGAATCCCTGTGTAAAGAAAGATTTTGACGGTCAAATTCCTTGTATTTCCGACGGTACTTGGCCGCAGTATCCCTCTGACATGATGAGTTGTACGATTGTGGCGGCAACTCAAGTTCAGGGGACGGTATTATTTTTTGAAAAAATGTTTGAAAGTAGAATTTATTTCGTTGACCGCCTGATTGCTATGGGGGCGAATGCGATTGTCTGCGATCCGCATCGAGTGGTAATTTCAGGTAAATCGCAACTCTATGCGGCAAATCTGCCGAGCCCTGATATTCGAGCAGGTATGGCAATGATTATAGCAGGCTCCTGTGCCAAGGGGGTAAGTCAGATTAATAATATCAATGTTACCTACCGTGGTTATGAGCGGTTGCTGGAAAAACTTCAAGCCTTGAATGTAAAAATTTATCCTGCGGATTAAATTTATAACTTCAACTTACGGAAAAGATTCTATTTTTTGCGACGCCGCAGTAAATGGTTGAAAAGTTCAGAAAGTTCCTGATTTTTGAGTAACGCACTTGAGCCCAAGTAGATTATCCCGAAAACTCCTGCTTCTGCGATTAAAATTACAAATCTGATTGCCTGGCTGTAACTTGCTAAATCAAACATCCGACTTGCCCAATAGATATTGAGGGCGATTAGAGTTGCAATTAGTGCTTTGACCAGAGCATTGAGAGTGCGTTTAAGCGGAATAGGGAAACATTGTTTGCTGAAAATCCAAAGCAGTATCGCATTATTTGCCAAACTTGAAATTGCAGTTGCCAATGCTATACCGCCTTGCTGCATGGGAAACATGAGCGTGAAACTCAAAATAGCATTGAAAATTAAAACCGCAATACTGCTTTTGAGCGGAGTTACCATGTCTCCTCTTGAAAAAAATAACGGAGTTACCAGTTTCAATGTGCAGAAAAAACATATTCCGAGGCTGTAGAAAAGCATCGCCCAAGCGGTTGCTTGCACATTGTTCATTGTAAAATTACCGCTGTAAAATAGCGATATAATTATATCGTATCGGAAGAGCAAAATAAAAAATGTCAGCGGTACGCAGAGAAAAAAAACATGCCGCAATCCGAAAATTAAATCATCAATAATCTCCTGATTATTTTTAGCCGCTACTGATTTTGCCATATTTACTTGCAGTACCGAACCGAAAGAAATTGCAACAATTCCGATCGGCAGATAGACAATTCTCTCTGTATAAGTCATAGCGGGCAGTGCTTCTGTCCCGATAAACATTGCCAAAAAGCGGTCGATTAACAGGCTTAATTGCAATACACTTCCGCCGATTATTCCCGGCAGAGTTTTTTTGTAAATTGTCATTAAAATCGGTTTTTTAGCAATTTCAGAAAATTTGAAATCCGGGAAAATTCGATAGTATTTCATTAAAATTATCATCAACGCTAAATGTATTACTCCTGCGGCTAATACCATAGTGCTTAAAGAATCTAAAACAAATTTCCAATCTTTCTGCCAATAAGCCAATAGCCCTAAAGTGCTGATGAGCATGAAATTTAGGATTAAAGCCCCATAAGCCGGGAGGACGAAAACTTTTCGGCAATTCAAAATTGCTTGAGCCACACCGACCAGGCAGATAAAAAACGCATAAGGCATTAAAATCGGCAATAATTTAAGTCCGAGTTTTATATGTTCAGTAGTGACAAACTTTTCGCAAATAATGGCAATTACACTAATTAACAGAACAATGATTGCCAAAATTAAACTCAAAAAAGTAAACACAATTCCCAAGTTTTTGCGAGTTTTTTCAATTCCCTCCTGTGCCTCTAATTGCACCAAAATCGGAATTAATGCCGTGCCTAAAGCGCCTTCTCCGAATATCCTTCTAAACATGTTCGGAATAGTAAAGGCAAATCCCCATGCACTGGCGACAGTACCGCCGCCTAATACTCGTGATTCGAGCATAACTCTGATTAAACCTAAAATTCGGCTGATGAAAGTTGCAAAAGCCGTACCTAATGTGCTTTTCAAAAAATTTTTTTGTTTGTCTGACATTTTTTAATAATCCATTCTTGCAAAATAAAAAAGTTGTATTACATTAATGTACATTAAATTTGAGAAAATGCTATGAAGAATTTGAATTTTTTTAGTAATTATATTGAAAATAAATATGGAAAGAAGCTTTATCGTTTGCCGATAGACCTTAATTTGGGGTGTCCGAATCGAAAAAATCAATTCGGAGACGGTTGTATATTCTGTTCCGAGGACGGCAGCAAAGCGCGACACTTGCAGCAATTATTTGCCTATGAACAACTTAACGAGACGGAGTATTTGATTAAGCAAGTTGAGGCAGGAAAAAAGTATATTTTTGAGCGATATAATGATCAGGGGCCGTATATTGCTTATTTCCAAAGTTTTACATCGACATTTGCTCCATTGGCGAGGCTAAAAAAACTCTATGAGACCGTTTTAAGTGAAGCGGATTTCCGAGTTTTAATAATCGGGACGAGGGCGGATTCATTGCCTGACGAAGTTTTGGAGTACCTGTCAAGTTTAAGCAGCCGCTACGAAATTTGGTTGGAGTTGGGAGTTCAAACAAGTTGTGATGCAACTTTGAAGCGAATAAATCGAGGTCATGATTTCAAGTGTGTAATTGATTGCATGAAAAGAATTAAAAATTTTCAGAATCTCCATATCGGCTGTCATATAATTTTAGGGTTGCCCGGGGAGGATGTAAATACCATGCTCCGAAGTGCCGAGGATATAGCGAAATTAGGATTTGAGGCAATTAAACTTCATCAATTAATGCTGCTTAAAAACACTCCATTGTATCGGAATTTTGCGGAATACCGGGAGATTACTCCGCTTCTTAATGAGTATGAATATGCGGAAATTGCTAAAAAATTCTTGCGTAAATTACCTGAAAATATCTTAATTATGAGATTGAATGCGGACAGTGATTTGCAGGATATTGTCGGACCGAAGTGGTTGATGAAAAAAGGACAGTTCAGAGAATTTTTCTTAAAGTATTTTGAAGAGGCTGAGACAGAAAATCAGGATTTCGTTAAAATAAAAACTAATGACGGTTCTTTTACCATGTACAATGCGATGTTCAAGCAGAATTTTCACTCAATGGTCGGTGCTGCGAGTGAGGCAAAAGAGAAGTTTATTATTCCCTGCAAACTTGTTGAGCGGCTGAAAAAATCCGATTGCCGCTTGCTGGATGTCGGTTTCGGGCTTGGAGTAAATGCTTTTGGGGCGGCACTGGAAGCGGAGAAATTGAAATCAAATCATCTTTTTATTGATTCTCTGGAATTGGATAAGCGGGTATTGATTGCGGCAAAAAATATCTATGAAGAGGGAAGTTTTGAATTAAAATTGCTTGAGCAATTGATTGAAAATGGAGAAGTCAGCGGAAACTTTTTCACTATTAAAATGTATTTGGCTGATGCGAGAACGACGATTAAAAGTTTGACAAATAAGTATGATATGGTTTTTCATGACGGGTTTTCGCCTGATTGCAATATCGAACTTTGGAGTTATGATTTTGTGCGTGAATTGGCAAAACATTTGACAGCAAACGGAGTTATTTGCAGTTATTCAGCCAATTTTGCCTATCGAGGCGCGTTGCTTCGAGCTAAACTTACTGTCGGTGAAACTCCTGCCGTAGGCCGCAAAAAGGGAGGAACTATCAGCAGTTTGTCGGCGAGTGAAATTATTAATCCTTTGAGTGAAAAAGATTACAAAATTACTCGATTTTCCACAGCAGGCTTGCCCTATCGGGATATAAATTTGATTGCCAATCGGGAAGTTATTGTGAGTCGTCGCAAAAAAGTTTTTGATTACCTCCGCAATCATGGTATCCCCAAGTGGTACAAGAGTTAAGTTGAGAGAAAAAAAGCAACCGATTTTGCTCGGTTGCTTTTTGTCTTTGTTATTCTATATTGCAGCCGAAATATGATAAATCAACTTCTCCGTGAATGAGTCCTGAACCATCTCCGAAGTTTATTTTGTTAATCATATTTTTATCGGGAGTCAATTTGCCGCTATACAAAACTTTCGGGTTGTTGTCCTCATGGAGAGAGAATGTATTTGTATTGGCATCGGATTTAAGAATGAAAGATTTAAAATTATTTCCTGCATTGAAAGGAATTTTAGCAAGTTTATTATTGTCTAAAATCCAAAGGTGATTTTTGCCGATGCATACATAGGTGAAGCTTTTGGTTTTAGCGAAACCCACAAGCACTCTGAATTGCGGATTATCCAAACTCATATCGGAAATACGGACTTCCCAGGCGGCTTCAATTTTGCTGATATTCTCCTCAATATCTTTGAAGTAATGGGCGAATTTGTATGGTGATGCCTGACTTTTGAATACCAAGTGCAAAATCGGATACGGTCTTTCGGCAATATCCTGAATTTCAAAGTAACATCCATGTTTTGCCATTATCAAAAGAGCGGCGCCAAACGCTGTACTCTCTAATGGTGTGAATACCCTCGGAATGGTTCATATAAATTGAGCCATCGGGGAAGTTTTGAGCGAAGCAGAAATTCATGTGTTCGCTACTTGATGCGACCATAGTTAAACTTCTGGGGATGATTTTTCCGCCGTTAAGAATCACTGTCCCAAAAGGGTCTTCTGCACTTAAAGCGGTAATTATGCCTAAAATAGATACGAGAAAAATTTGTTTAAGTTTCATAAATAATTATCTCCTATGTAAATTATTTTTATTTGAAATCGACATAATTTTGCGGCACATAATCAGTCATAGAGTCGAGTAAATATGAAATTCCTCTAACTTTATCGTGGTCAACATGTTGAAAATACATCGCTAAAAATCTTTCATCTCCCGGCGAAGTTAATTTAATAACAATACGCTGTTTTTTGCCGGTGGCGGTGAAAAACATTCTATCGGTTTCGCTGGCTGAATAGTTGTGATATTTCGGACAATCAGCAGCAAGTTCGCCATCGAGCCAAACTTTTAAAGCCCCGGTACGCCCTAAATGTATGCAAACTCTGACACCCTCCGGAATTGAGAAAGTTCTGCTTAAATACCAACATCCTGAACCATGATAACGCCCGAAGTCGTCTCCGGAAAGCAGGTCAACTCCGCTCTCTAAATACATTGGAACTTCTTCAAGGATGTCTTCTTTGCTCAAACGCTTTTCGTCCAAATATTCTTCATCGTGATATTGGTAATGGAAATAAGCATCTCCGCAGCAGCCGACGGCAGCAGGGTTTTGATTTTTTCCCTCTCCTGAAAATGGACAACTATCGTATTTTTCTTTGTCATAAACTGACCAGTATGGGCCATATAGTAAGTATTGACGAGCACCGTTCAAGCCGAAAATTTCTCGGCAAATTGTACCGTCATCGGCTTCAAAAGTTATAGTAAATAGATTTTTATCAGGCAAGGGGGCTTGAGGGTTTTTGCGCCTGAATGAGAGAGTTATCGCCTTTGATTCTCCGACTTTTATCGCCAAGTTGTGCGGAATTTCCGAAGTTGTTATAATATTATCGGGTAGGTCAAGTTTAATCGACCCGTAAAAATTTTTGGCGGTATAATTAGTTAAAATCAAAGTGATATCGGTTGATTTCTCTGCATAGAGTACAGGTTCATCATCAGCATATTTTACGCTCCAGCGAAGTTTTTTCCCGGGAGCAGTTCTGATATTTTCACATTTAGGAGCATTGGTAAATTTGCATAAATCATTGCGGCTCATGCTCATTTCCAAGCCCAGCAAAGCGGTATCAACTGCCACTTCGGACAATGTTGAATTTTTGTGTCGTACTGCAATCCAGCAAACGATATTTTCGGTAGCTTTTTCGCTCCATTCGACCGGGAAGCATTTACTTCCCCGCCAAGCACCGAGCAGAGCCGCCAGAGTACCTGCGGTACAATCAGCATCGTATCCCATGCAGGAACAGTAGTAAAGTGCTTTAACCAAATCGTTTTCGCTTTTGAGCCAGGCAAGCAGGACAATCGCCAAATTGGTGATTGCTTTTGAGGCATCACGATCTCCGTAATGGCGGATAATGCACCGCCAAGCCTGCTTAATATCGGAAATTTTTTCATGAATTTCACAGACTTTGGCAAAAACTTCACGCACCTTTGAATTTTCGGGCAAGACCGATAAGCCGGCTTCAAAAATCTCTTCTCGATTTTTTGCCACTATCGCTTGAGCAGTCATAGCGGCAAGAAACATCTCCGCATCAACACTGAAGCCGCAGTGATCGAGTTCGGCATCCATTTTAGCATATTCGGCAGCAAGTTGCGGATTTCCGGGGGCAATCATTCCCCAAATATCGCTTCGAATCGGGCATCCCTCGGATTCACGGAAAAATTCATTATTCCAACTGCCTGACAGGGGAGGCATAATTCCCCGTTGCACATTGAGCAGAAAAAAACCGTATTCGCAGAAATTGTAGCGACAGCGTTCCTGCCAAATATCAATTAAATCCTGCGATGTCAGGTAAAGTCCTTTTTCACGCAGGGCATCGAGCCAAAGCAGTTGCAAGTCCAAGTCATCATTCGGAGGGACGACTTCTGGCCATAGTTCACTCTCTTTCAGGTACTTAAATTCTTTATGATTTTCAAAGTACGCTCCTGTAATGCCGCCGATACATTTACCTTTCCAAGCGGCATAAACTCTATCGTAGTAGTCTCGATAATCTAATTGATACATTTTTTGCTCTCTGTAAATTTTATATTTTTCTAATAAATTTATAAAAAAACGGCGGATTTTTTCCGCCGTTTTTTTGGAGTTGCTACAATGTCTTTAATTATTTTTCATAAAAGACAGTAACATCTTCGCATTCATCTTGCACAGCGGCTTTATTCATGCTTTCGACGTGACCGTCACTCCAACCGACATTAGCACGACCGCCGTGACGGAGAGCTATCGCACCTGAGGCATCATCAGTATGCCATTGCCAAGACTGATGAGTACCATTAGCATCATTAACAGTATCGGTCAAAATCATTTTAGTGCCATTCATGTTTTTGAAATCCAACAAGCTTGTATCATTAGCATGAGTTCCCCAATATTGAATTGCGCTTGCACCTAAATAATTTTTCCACTTTGCAGGGTAGCGTTGCATACCGTATGACCAGTTATTCAGGTTAGTGAGTTGAGCAGTAAGGTCTGCTCCGCCGCACGGAGTACCTGACGGGCATTCCATAATTTTTACATTTTTAATTAAATCATTAACATATAACCAACGAGACCAAGAGTACCAGCCATTGTAACCATTGCTGTTATTATTGCGGACAATGAATACATCATTGTGGGCGTCAGCATAGATTCTGATGGCGAGCAAAACTTGTTTCTGGTTGTTTGCACAAGAGATTGCACGAGCTTTTTCGCGAGCCTTGTTGAGGGCAGGGAGCAACATACCAGCTAAAATTGCGATGATTGCAATAACCACCAACAACTCAATGAGGGTGAATTTGAATGATTTTTTCATGTTTTTTTCCTTTTTGTTATGTTTATTGTTGTTTTACAGACATTTTTCAACAACTTGAAGTGACAGTTGTTACTTCAATCATTGTTTAAAAAAATCTGTTGCATATATTATAGCAGATGTTTTGCAAAAAAGCAATAGCAAAGGTGTGTAAAAAATCAAAAAAATCTGTGCAGTTTTTGAAAAAAAATCTATTTTTGAGTAAAAAACGCCCGATTAATCTTATTTCAGGTGCGGTAAAATTGATTTGAGATTTTTGTATTGCGAGAAAAGTTGTTTCATTTTGCGATAACCACCGCCGTAAACGGGGTCAGAATTAAATTCTTTCCGCTTATTCAGGAAACTTTTGCCACGATAATCATTGTAAAGAGATGCAACGAGTTCGCAAAAACCCTCTTCATTGGTCAAGTTGGCAATCTCTCCGACATTGTGCCGCAAGTAGTCATGAGTAAGCTCGTGTGCCAAAGTTTCATACAGCATAATTTCCGGCATTTTTTCAACAAAATAGATTTTGCAGTTTTTTATAACGAGTTTTTTTCTGCCGTTTTGCATTTTCGAGAAATATTGGCAACTCATAAGTCCCATTTGAGTAAGGTTGCTTTCTGAAATGTATAAATCACGGGTCATCTCCTGCATTTTATCTGCTGAAATCGGAATTAAATCAATATGGTGATTCGGCTCAAATTTGTAAAGTTTTGCTAAGTCGGAACGAACTTTTTTGAAGATATTGCTGATTTTTTGCGGATTGGTTACGGAAGTTTTTTCGCATCGGTGGCAGATGTAAAAGTTTTTTGATAATTTTTTGTGATTAGTCGGCAGGGTGCAGAAGTAGCATTTGGGGTTATTTTGTGAACAATCCTGACAAATCATAATGGTTTTGCCGTCAAAATATTCAGTATTGAGTAGTTTCATACTGCCCTGCTTGCAAAAGTCGCAGTAATAAACTTGATACATGCAATGCTCGGAGCAGAAAATTTGATTGCAAAAAGTTACATAACCATTTACGCAAGTCTCTTGACAGTAACTGCATTGCGGCAAGGTGGCATGAAAACACTCTTCGGAGCAGAAGTTGTTGCCCTCTGAAATAATGTAGTTGCCCCTGATTTTCTTTCCGCATTGAGTGCAGTTCAATGCCCAAAGAACAGAGGAAAATAAAACAAAAATAATTGTTAAAAATCTTTTCATAGCCATTGAGATTAGTCACGCAGAGCCGAAATTGCTTCAAAAGTTTCCATGTAGGCGACATTAACGATATTGCCCAAGTCATCACAAGGGGAATCGGGGGCGTCGGTATTGGCAATTTTGAAGTAAATTTCCTCCTCGATTTCAGTTAAAAGGACTTCGGTTAAAAGTTCACGCTCACTGGGAGCATTAATATTAATGAGGTAAATAGCTTCTGGGCAAGCTTCGAGAAGGTCGTTGCGTTTAATAACATCGCTTGCCGGTTCTTTTTCATCCCAAAAATACACCTGCATCTTAAAAATTTTTCCGTCTTTGAAGTCGGCGGCACTGATGATAACAGCATCCTCTTTCATTGCCTGATAAGCTTTTTCGGCGATTTTATCTGCTAAAGCCATAAGTAAAAGTCCTTTCGTTAAGTTTCAAAAAAATTCTGTTAATACAATAAACTCTTTTTTGTTTTTTTCAAGTTAAGGAGCGTAATTATTTGCAAATTGTTGATTCTGTTTCGACAAAAATGAGGGAATAGATAGAGAAAAACAATAAAAACTTTGATTTTTTGAGAAAAACGACTTGCAATTTTGCAAAAATGTGGTAGATTATTAAGACGTTAAAAAAGTCGGGATGTAGCGCAGCCTGGTTAGCGCGTTTGACTGGGGGTCAAAAGGTCGCGAGTTCGAATCTCGCTATCCCGACCATTTTTTTGCCTTGATTTCAAGGCAAAAAACATGAAGCCGTCGCACCTTCGCTTCATGGCACAACGTGCCGCTTCATGCATCGTAAGATGCGCTTCATATTTTGCGGCGATGCCGCAAAATGCTTCATAAAAAACGCCTGACGATGAAGCATTGTTTCGCTAAAGCTCCACAATATGAAGCATCTCCATTTCATTCCGATATGAAGCACTTCGCTTACGCTCCGTATGAATTTTTTGCCCAAATGGGCAAAAAAACATGAAGCCGTCAGGCTTCGCTTCATGGC
>JAFTJQ010000068.1 GCA_017456285.1 Lentisphaeria bacterium | reverse complement strand
GCGGGACGAATGTCCTGCGAAGCATCCAGTCTACGAGCCGTTCAGGCTCGAATGTAGTCGCTCCGAAAGAGCGACACCTGCCGTAATTCATAATTCCCCTGTCCTCCATAACTTTGGGTGACGGAGGATGCATTCTTAATTCTTAATTCCATGCATCCATGCCTCCTATTTGCTTGCTCGAAAAGGCAAAAAAAAAGAGGGAAGATACTATTAATGTATCTTCCCTCTCTGAACTCTCGAAGAGTTAATTATTTTTTTTTTGAATTACTTATTACCGATTTTTTTGTGCCATACAGCGACAATCGGAGAAGCAATACAGACTGATGAGTAAGTACCAACTAAAATACCGATAAGCATTACCAGCACGAAGTCGTTGATTGCTACACCGCCGAAAATGCAGAGTACGATGACAACGAAAAGTGTTGTAATACTGGTAATTAAGGTACGGCTCAATGTTTCATTGATACTCAAATTAACTACATCTTTGTAGCTGTCTGACGGATGAAGTCCGACATTTTCACGGATACGGTCAAAAATAACCACTGTATCGTTGATTGAGTAACCGATAATTGTCAGCAATGCCGCAATCACTGTCAATGAAAATTCTCTGCCCATGAGGATGAAAATGCCTGAAGTAATTATTACATCGTGTACCAAAGCCAGCACACCTGCCATACCGTATGAAAATTCATAGCGGAATGAAACATAGACAATAATTCCGATAAAACTCAAAATAATTGCCCAGATCGCAGTTTTGCTGAATTCCATACCGATCAAACCACCGATACGGGTTTCATTACCGTTAATAAGTTTGAGTTCGGGATAGTTTTTGTTGAGGAGCTGTTCAATCTTTTCCATTGAAACATCGTTAGCACCTGACTGAATCAAAATTTCAAGTTTCTGGTCATTGCTTGCATTGGCTTTGTAAGAGATTTGAGCATTGATTTTTTCTGCTTTGAGAGTTTTTTCGATGCTCTGCGGATTGACACGCTGGCTGTAATTGAAGTTAACGAGAGTACCGCCTGTAAAGTCCACACTCAACATTGATTTGCCTTTAATGGTGAAAAGTACCAAACTCAATACAATTGCCGCAATAGAAATGATTGCAAAAATTCTTGATTTGCCGAGGAAATTGAACTTCGGCTTTTTGAGAAATTGCATCATTTTCAAGGTCTTGATGTTGGTGAAGCGAAGCAAATAATCAAATACCAAACGGGTCATAAAGAGTGCCGTAAATAAACTGGTAATAATACCGATACTTAAAGTTACTGCAAATCCTTTAATCGGACCTGTACCGATATTCATAAGGATAATTGCCACAAAAAGTGTGGTAATATTTGCATCCAAAACTGATGAGTATGCTTTGCTGTATCCGTAATCAATTGCACTTGCCAAGCCTTTGCCTGATTGCAACTCCTCTCGAATACGCTCAAAAACCAACACATTTGCGTCAATTGCCATACCGATAGTAAGAATGATACCTGCCATGCCGGGGAGTGTCAAAGTTGCTTCAAATGCCGCTAAAGCACCCAAAACCAAAATTACGTTTACTCCCAAAGCACCGCAAGCAATTAAACCTGCTAAACGGTAATACCAAATCATAAAAAGTACCACTACCAACAATGCACCGATACCCGCATAGATACCATTTGAGATGCTCTCTGCCCCAAGTTTCGGGTCGGTGTCAAATACAGAGTTAACTTTGATGATAAAGGGGAAACCGCCTGAAGTTAAAGCATTTGAAATATTGGTTAATTCTTCATTTGAGAATTGACCGCTGATTGTTGCCTGACCGCCGGTAATAGCGTCCTTGATATTCGGAGCGCAATAGAGTTTGCCGTCAAGCACGATTGCCAACTGGCGACCGACATTTTTTGAGGTAACTTTAGCGAACTTCTCTGCCCCGTCAGCATTGAAGCGGAGAGAGATCATTCTCTGACCGAATTGGTCACGGGTCGGGAATGCTTCGACGATTCCTTTGCCGTCCATCTGCGAACGTGATTCTACGAGGTAGTGTTCAACAATCGGAGTGTCGCCTTTGCGGAAGGTTGTAACACTCATAAGTTCGTAACCGATCGGAGCGACGAAGTTGCTTTTGTCTGCCAGATACTGCTGAACGAGCATTTGACTGTTTTCGTGAACCAAACGGAAACGCAAGTTTGCATTGATTTGAATCAAATTAAGAAGTTTGATTTTTTCATCTTTTGAAGTTACGGGAGCTTTGATAGTGATGAATTTGCTTCCGGTCGGAGCGATTTCTGCTTCGTAAATTTTGTTAGTTTCCAAGCGTTTACGCAAAATTTCAATCGCTCTGTCACGATAGACGGTAAATTCATCTTCCAAGCGTTTTTTCATGTCTTCAGAAGTTTCGCCGTCAGTTTTGCTTGACTGACTTTTTTTGATAAAATCTTCATCGGGAATGAGTTCGATAATAAACTCAACTCCGCCTGCCAAGTCCAAGCCTAAACGGATTGAACTTGAAGCCTTTTTGCGAATTTCGCTTACGACGTCACGATTATCCTCAATGTTTTTGCCTGCATTGATGAATTCTTTTAAGTCAGCACCCTGATTGGTTGCCGCCATTTCAAGTGCTTGTGAGTCATAGAGTTCGGTGTTTTCTTGTTTAAGTTTATTTGCTTCAGCGAGAAGCACGGCGAGTTCATTCTGTTTCTCCTGCTTGACCATGCCTTTGAAGGTGGCAAAAAAGTCACGCTCTGCCAAAGGGTGCATGGAGATAGCAAAAAGCAGAATAATCACCAAGGCAACAAGTGTACGCCCTAAAATCGGTTTTTTATTCATATTTTTTCCTAACTTTTTAATGGGTTATTATTTAGCAATGGGATTGTCTTGCGGAATAACCTGTGCAATTCCCTGTTCTACAACTTTGATTACTACATTCGGTGCAACTTCGACCATGTAGTATTTGTCGCCGACTTCTGCGATTTTTGCATAGATGCCATTAGCAAGCAAAACTTCAGTGCCTTTGACGATAGCATTCATCATTTCAGCTCTTTTTGCCGCCTGTTTTTTTTGTGAGCGGATTGAGAAAACGAACATGAGAACGATGATGATGATAAACGGCAAAAAATGCAATAAAGCATTCTCACGTGCCGGCTGCTGTGCTGCAGTTGTTGCTGTTTCCTGTGCTGCAGTTGCGATGATTGATAAGAAATTCATTGTTTTACTCCTTTATGTTGTTTTTTTATGTTGTTATTATTTTTAATTTTTGATTTTTAATTCTTAATTCTTAATTATGCATTCTTAATTCTTAATTTAATTAGTGGCAGTCTCCACAGTGGCAATCGCCTGATGAGCAATCACATCCGCATGAGCAGTCATCAGCAAGATCATCGGGATTGATAAAGTGCTGTGCAATCGCTCTTACAACGCCATCGACAGTGAAACCGAATTTCTCGGCAAGCACTGCTGCAGGTGCAGATGCTCCGAAGTGGTCAAGCCCGAATGCCAAACCGTCACTGCCGACATATTTGTGCCAGCCGAAGGTACTGCCTGCCTCAATTGATACACGGCATTGACATTCATAGGGAAGCACATAGTCTTTGTATTCATCAGATTGTTTGTCAAAAAGTTCCATAGAGAGCATAGATACAACTCTGACGCCTGCACCCATGTCACGCAATTCTTTGGCGACATCGAGAGCCAAATTGACCTCTGAACCTGAAGCAATCAAAAGCACGTCGATATTTTCATCAGTATCAATGATGTATGCACCCTTTTCTGCATCGATTTTTTCTGCCATTTCAGCAGAGTAGGGGCGTAAGTTCTGGCGAGAGAGCAAAATCAATGACGGGCCGTCATTTTTAAGTGCCGCCGCATAAGCCGCCGCAGTTTCGTATGATTCAGCAGGACGGAAAACTGTTACGCCCGGAATGGTGCGGAACATTGCCAAATGTTCAATCGGTTCGTGGGTGGGACCGTCTTCCCCGACATAGAATGAATCGTGGGTGAAAATGAAAAGTTGTTTCAAGTTCATCAAAGATGCCAAACGCACTGCAGGTTTGAGGAAGTCAGAGAAAACAAAGAAAGTTGAGCAGAATGGAATTGCTGTTCCTGATAATGCTAAACCATTGCCTGATAAGCCCATAGCAAATTCACGGATTCCGTAATGCAAGTTGCGTCCGGTGCGGTCATCTTTGGAGAAGTCACCCAAGTTCTTCAAGTAAGTTTTTGTTGACGGTGCCAAGTCAGCAGCGCCGCCCATTAATGCAGGAATAAGTTCTGCCGCTTTGTTGAGAACGATTCCGCCGATATTTCTGGTTGCGACATCTTTGCCGTCAGCAGGAATTACCGAGAAAAGCTGTTCTTTGAGGTCAGCAGGAATCTCCTGACGGGTTAATTTTTTAATAAGTTCTGCGCCTTCGGCATTTGCAGCGGCGAAAGCTTTGTATTCAGCATCGTATTTTTCAGCATCGGCAACCAATTCTGCGACACGTTTATTACAGAATTCACGAACTTCGTCAAGCACGCAGAATGAATCGCTCGGCATGCCGATATTTTCCTTTAATAAAGCGACTTCATCGACACCCAAAGGTTCGCCGTGAGATGATGATTTGCCCTGTTTATTCGGAGAGCCGAAGCCGATTTCGGTTTTGCCGATAATCAAAGTCGGTCTGCCATCACTATTTTGAGCTTCGGCGAGGGCTTTATCACATTGAGCGATGTCGTTAGCATTTTCGATATTGATTACACGCCAGTTGTAAGCACTGAATCTGGCACCGACATCCTCGCTGAATGCCAAGTCGGTACCGCCCTCAATGGTGATGCGGTTGCTGTCGTAGAAGCAGATGATATTATCCAAGCCCAAGTGACCTGCCAATGAAGCGGCTTCACTTGAAACTCCCTCCATCATACAGCCGTCACCTGCGATAACGTAGATTTTTTGATTTGCGAGGTTAGTTTGATCCAAACCTGAACGAGCGGCACAGTTTTTGAGACCGATTGCCATACCGACGGAAGAGGCTAATCCTGTTCCCAATGGACCGGTAGTAATATCAACTCCGGGGCACTCTTTGTACTCTGGGTGTCCTGCGGTTTTGCTTCCCCATTGACGGAAGTTCTGCAAATCCTCAATGGTTATACCGTAATTAAAAAGGTGGAGCAATGAGTAAAGAAGCATTGAACCATGTCCGGCAGAGAGGACAAATCTGTCACGACCGAGCCATTCGGGATTATTCGGATTGTGACGCAGATATTTAGCAAAAAGTGTAAATGCGAAATCTGCACAACCTAACGGCATACCGGGATGACCTGATTTTGCTTTTTGGATAGCATCAGCACTCAATGTGCGGATATTATTCGCACATAATTTAAAAATTTCTTGTTCAGACATAAAAAACCTTTCATTTTTTTCAATTTATATTTGATTTTTTCTAAAACACATCTAATTTTATATATAAGCAAATTGATACAATTAAAATGTATCATAGAGAATTTAACATAGTTTTTGAAAAAAACAAGGCAAATTAGTTAAAAACTGCCAATAAAAAAGGATTTTTTTTAATTTTATCATGCAAGAACGATTTATTAGTTCAACTTTGAACAAAAAAGACAGCGTCGCAGAGCAGTCATTGCGACCATTGAAATTTGCGGATTTTCCGGGACAGGAGAAAATCAAAGAGCAATTGGAACTTTTTGTTATGGCTGCCAAATCTCGTGATGAAGCGTTGGATCATATTTTGCTTTCAGGGCCTCCGGGACTGGGCAAAACCACGCTTGCGTATATCATTGCCAATGAGCGAGGCTGTAATGTTAAGTCCTCAAGCGGACCTGCAATTGAGAAACCGGGGGATTTGGCAGGATTGCTTACTTCGCTTCAGGAGGGTGATATTCTTTTTATTGATGAGAT
>JAFTJQ010000067.1 GCA_017456285.1 Lentisphaeria bacterium | reverse complement strand
CAATATCCGGGGATTACCATTTTTCCTGAATAATCTTTAATTCTTGGCAACGCAGTTTTTTCTGCTTCAAACTCTTGCGGATTATAGAAAAAATCCCAAATTCCATTAAGTGTGATTTCACGCATTTTGTTCTCCTGAAAATATTATTCAAATAAATACCGGTAAATTATCCGATTCATATTTTTCATTTTGACTGGTTAGAATATCATTACAGTCAACAAAGCGGCAACAAAATCCCCAGGCATTACCTGCTTTGCCATTGAGCCCCATTGTGAACTCATGCGTTCCTGCTTCAAATGAAACATCTGCCATAAATTCATCAGGAATCACGGGATTGGCAACATTTTTTTGCGACAACAGTTCTTTGCCGTCACAGAAAAGCCGGAAGTCGGAGTCGCTGCCGAATAAAATACGGCATTTGACTGCTTTTTTGCATAAACACCGCCATTTAATGAAACGCACATAGTCGCCTTGTTCCAAAATCCGTTCAAATTCCAAATAAGTTTTCGAACTTTTTACCTTGCTGAATTGCAATGAAGCAAGTTTATTTTTATCAGGATACAGGGCTTCAAAATTATCTTCTCCCATGACAGCTTCTGAAACTTCCACGTCGTTCAAAGGCGGCGTACTTCTATAAACATCGTGCGAAAATAACGGCCCGAATGCAGGCAATGGACGATTCAAACTATCGTAAATATTGCCGATAGCATTGCAGCCGAAAGCGTAAGCAACTTTGCACCCCAAAGTTGATGATGAAGTCAAAATAATTTTGTCACCAACCAGCTCACATTTGAATGGAGGAACGCTTATTTTGTTTTCACTTCCTGCTTCATGCAAGGAAAAGGTTGCAGCAAGCGATTGTCCGCTATGAAGAAAACCTGCCACATTTTTTACATGAATAATTGTCAAATATTCATGATATTCTTTCTTTTCAACATACTCAATTCTGCCGATTTCCAATGGCGGATTTTCAGAACCTGTTCCTTGAATAAAACAAACCGCCTCTGCCATTCGTTTACCCAAAATTGCTTGAGATTCTGCGCTCAAATGAATAGAATCATCCAATTCCAAATCAACTGTCGGCACCATCATGCAGTTATCGATCAAACCGGGAATAATCCTCTGCTTCTCCCGTATTTTGCTCCAACGATTGTCCAAAGCTAAATCATACGCCGCCGCAGTCCGGGCAAGTTGTGCAAAAACGATCGGGAGTTTTTCATTTCCGAAATCTCTACGTATTGCCTGAAATAATTCCAAAGTTCTTTGGGTATATAATTCAACATTTTCATCAGGCGAAGAATCACTGCATCCCTGATACCATAAAACACCGGCAATTTTTGAACCATTCAGGATAAATCTCTCATACATTGCCCCATAAAGAGAATTTTCCCCCATGTCTTTTAATTCAGGATTCCACTGCTTCATAACAGTTCCACCGTGAGCGGAGGCGATCAAGCCTTGGGGAACTCCTGTTTTATGCATCATGCTTTTCCCGAATGCAACTCCGGGGCCGACACCTTTCAATGGAATTTCCGGAGCATTATCAAAGGCATTATGTCCTCCATTAAGTGTCCAATGAATTTCCGCTTTT
>JAFTJQ010000066.1 GCA_017456285.1 Lentisphaeria bacterium | reverse complement strand
TGGTGGTCATTGCTATCATTGCGATTCTTGCAGGAATGTTGCTTCCGGCACTTAACAAAGCCCGTGAAAAAGCTCGTGCTGCTTCATGTATGAGCAACATGAAACAAATTTCAACTGGTATCATGATGTATGTCGATGACAATCAGGGTATGTTGCCGGAATACGCATGGAACTCTAATGAAATGATGTTAGTTATGCCTTATGTTGGAGCATCTAATGCGTGGGGAAGTCAAGCTTCTGCTTTATGGCAACCTAAAAACAAAACTCTTTTCCTTTGCCCAAGTGCAAGTATGTCGCTTTCAGGTGTTGAAAATTATGCTTCTATTTACACCCCATATGCTCACCCAAATGAATCATGGATGGGGGCGTATTTATCAAAGCGCAATATGTGGGTTTCAGAACAATGTGGCGATCCAGCAGGATATTCTGCAAGATTGGAAAGTATGAACTCTGATGCACCACTTTTCGGTGAATCATATTATGTCTCATTTGGTGGTATTGGAATGACTTGGCCTATTCAGGTTAATTGGACTCATATCCAAGCAGAAGGTGGCAATTCTAATCCATCATTCCGTCATAGCGACAGAACTAATTATGTCCGCAATGATGGCAGTGCAGATTCTATTAAATTTACCGGACAGCAATTGTTTGATAATGTTACCGGCAGCACAAATGTAGAATAATCATTATTACCAAAAAAATCAATGGGCATAGAATAGTTTTGCTGTTGTATGCCCGTTTTTATAAATCTAATTGCATATAATAAATATATTTCTCAAATCCGTTTTGATATAAATTTGAGCATAAAATTTTGATTTTAAAATTTCTCTATTGAAATCTTCAATAGTTTCTAAATACAATATACAATTAAAAACTAATAATTTAACAGGAATAATTTTTATGAAAAAACTAATATTTATTTGGGCTTTTTTTGCCTTTTTTTCAGTTTTGCTGTCCGCAAAAGAATTAGCAAAATTTACTTTTTCAAATCAAGCAGATTTGGAAAAAACTCCAATCTGGTGCATGAATGGAAGTGAAATTGCACAGACATTTTCAGCTGCTGCTCCCTCAAAAAAATTCAAAGGATCTATGCAGCTTGTAGTAAAAAAGAATACTGCAAATGAACTTAATTCACAGTTGGTTTTCCCTGAAACTATCAGATTATATGAGGGGCTGAAATACAAAATTACTATAACCTACAAAGCAAACAAAGATATTAGTTTTGAAGCAAAAGTAATTGAAAATTACCCTAATTGGATGCCATTAGGCCATGATGCAACTCATAGATTTTTTGCGAAACCAAATAAATGGGTTACTGAAACTATGGAATTTACAGCGAAAGCCGATGCCAAAGGTAATTTCCGTTTGCCCTGCTGCAATTTAGGGGCTTTGCCTGTGGGGACTGTTTTGAATATTGCCGAGGTATTGGTCGAGGGGAACGATAATGTACCGGTTCGGACATTTTCTGTAGATAATGAGTTTTTTATCGAAAATATGGCGGCAAAGAAAAATTATTCCTATGAAGCTGCTTACAAAGAAAAAAATGAATTTCGTGAACTCGTTTCATTAAATGGTATGTGGCAATTTGCTCCGATGCTGGAAAATTCTGCTAAAATTGTTCCCGAAAATTCCGATACTTGGGCGAACTTTATTGTGCCGGGTCACTGGAGAGGCGGAAATATTACCAACTTTATCCATACAAATGATGGCAAGAGAGTAACCAACTTCATGGAAACTCCGATAGGTGAAATTCGTACTGCCTGGTACAAGAGAACTATGGATATTCCTGCAAACTGGCAGGGCAGAAAAGTCGAACTCTATATCGGCAGAGTCGATATGGAAGCTGATATTTATATTAATGGACAAAGAGCCGGCGGTACTGAAAATTTCACTACAACTCGTTCCGTCAAACTTGATATTTCCAAGTTCTTGAAATATGGCGAAATCAATCAATTTGCAATTAAAATTCATACCCCGGGCGACCTGAATCAACAGCGAAGCGGTTTGGCAGGGCATGTTTACTTATTGTCAAAAGGCATTGAAAACTTCGGCGATGCAATCGTCAATGCCAATGTTAAAAAGCAATGCTTGAATTTACGATTCCGCAAACCGTCTGTACAAAATGGCAGTTTAAATATCGCTATTCGTGATGCCGAAACTGATGAAATTGTTTATACTGATAATTTTAATTTTGCAAAAAATTTAACTGTCAACTATTTGCCGCCAAAATATTGGAGCCCTGAAACTCCAAATCTTTATTACATGGACTTGGAGCTTACTCAAAACGGCACTGTAATTGATAAAAATACAATTCGCTTCGGGGTATCTGATTTCTCAAGTGACAAAGGCGATTATCTTTTGAACGGCAAAAAGATCAATCTTTTTGGAGATACTGCTTTCGATACCGCTTACTATTGGAGCTGCGACTATCGTGCTTCTGCAGAATACATTCGCCGTGAACTTAAAACCATGAGAGCAATGAACTTAAATACTGTTTATTTCCATGAAATGATGCCTAAAGAAATTTTGGATATTTACGATGAAGAAGGTATTATGGTTTTAGGTACTTGTACTCTTCCTTATGATGACCTTTTAAAAATGTCTGATGAAGAAGCAGTTAAAGTTTTCAAGAAAAAAGTTCAGGAGAATTTAGATTCTGACCGATTTGACAACCACCCGTCACATGCAGGATTCATTGTTGATATCTGGTTCAACTTCCATGCAGGCAGTACCAACCCCGAATACATCGGGCTTAAATCAGGTGTCAAAAGCTATCCGAGCTTCAATGCTGATGGTAAAATTATTACCAAAACTACCCCCGACCCCAACTTGCAGGGAGACCGTGGAGAAAGAAAAGTGCGCTTAAATAAAATCGCTGCTGTCTGGAAGAAAGCTTATCCAACCAAATTGATTATGTCAGGAGGTTCAGGCGAAGTAGGTTCTGCTTATTCAACCCATATTTATCACACTTGGGGCGCTCCATTTGCGGAAATGCGTGCATTATTCCGTCGTTACGGATTGCAAAAAGATATTCCATTCTTTGCAGGGGAACACAATATCCCATATCCATTGTCTTTGACCAACATCTATGATTTTGACAGTTTCAATGCGAAAACTCTCGGTACAGAAAACTTTGCCCGTTTAACAGGGAATGACGGTTACACATGGAGAAACTTCTATTCGCCAAAAGTTTTACTTGATGTTTGGCCAGGAAGTTTAATGGGCAGTCGTCATGACCGTGATGAATATGGTTTCTCATTTATTCCGGCAGACTTTTACAGTTATCTTTTCCAAAAATCACTGGAAACTATTACTCCCGGCTGGCGTATTTCCGGAGTAAACGGAGTCGGATTTTTCGGTACTGTACAGAGTTATCATTTGGTACTTGCAGGGAAGGAAACTCCCCAAAAATTAACTTTGCCTGATGACTTGTCAAAATTGGAATTTTTCCCAGAATCTCCGGTTATAGGTCCATATACTCCACCATTCGGGATATTCCATGTGCCTTATCAATTGAAACCAACATTGAGTACTGCTCCATTCAAGAAGGTAACAAATGTGCTTTTTGCGGAATTTATTGAAACAGGGGTTGATGAATACGGTTTGGACCATGCTTACTTCGGCGGTACAACATTAAAGAAAAACTTGCTTGTTATTAATGATTCATACTATGATAAAGATATTACAGGTAAAATCATTCTTTGTGATGTTAATAATAATGAGATTTTTAGTCAAGATGTTAATATTCAATTGCCGCAGGGTGAACGTAAAAAAATTGCAGTAGAATTTAAACTCCCAAAGACTTTGAACAAAATCAAAGCAACTTTGCGGGCTTCTTTGCAAGCAGGTGAGCAGAATTTCTATGCAAACTTGCCGATTGAGATTTTCCCGAAAGCACCTGCTTTGGAGTTGAATAACTCCTTGTATGTCTATGACCCGACTAACGGAGTGAAAAAATATCTTAAAAAAATTAATTTGCCATTTGTTGAGTTAAAAAATTTAGATAATTTACCGAAACAAGGAACTTTGATTGTTGGGCGAGAGGCTTTATCTCGCTGCAAAAATATTCCTAATTTCAATACGGTTTGTGAAGATGGCTTAAATATTTTAATTATGGAACAGCAATTATCTTCAGCACCTGAGATGATGAAAGTTCGAAGCAGGGAAGCTTTTATCAATGCCGAAAAACATCCAATTTTGCAGGGATTTGAAGATAGTGATTTTGCTAATTGGAGAGGTAATTTCTCAATTGAAAAAGCATACGAAATTAATCCTCCGGGATATGGCTGGTCGGCAGCAGGAAACCGCAATATGGTGGCAGGTTATGTTTTCCGCCGTCCTTCACACGGCAACTATTTATCGCTTTTAGTATCAGGATTTGATATGTATCAAACTCCGCTTTTGGAATACCGTCACGCCAATGCAAGTTTTTTTGCTTCGCAGTTGGAAATTGTGCCGAGATTAGGATTTGACCCGGTTGCAACTACACTGTTTCACCGCATGATTTCTTACTTGGATAATCGTGGTAAATTTGAATACAAAACAGCTTTTTTCGGCAATAAAAAGGGAGAAGACTACATTGCTAAATTAAAAATTAAAGCCGCAAAAATTGATGATTTAACTGTCGAATCACTACATAATGTAACAACTCTCATTATCTCTGACCCCGATTTCGGCAAATTGCGTGAACAAGCTGTTCTTTTAACTGAATTTGTTTACAATGGCGGCAAAATAATTTATTTCAATTCGATAGACAGCTTTGATTCAAATTGGCTGCCATTCCCTTTGAAATTGACAAAAGAAAAATTCCGCAAGGCAATTAGAAATAATGGCAAAAAAGATAATTTTTATCTCTGCGGTTATGATAATAATGACTTCTACTACCATAATGAAGTCGAATTGCCAGTATTCGCTGAAATTCCCGAACAGGCAAATGCTGTGATGCCCGGAGTTTTGGTTGATTTGCCGCACGGTACAGGAAGATTTGTCTTTGTTTCTGTTACTCCTGATATGTTCGGAGAAACTCCGGCACAGGGCAAAACTTGCCGAATGATTTCCGCACTTTTGACCAATGCAAATGTGGAATTAGCGAATAATTCAATTATCTATAATACTTTCGTATCATCAGGCGATTTCAATTTAGATTTAGTTCCGTACACTTGGAGTTTTGCTATCGACCCGGATAATGTCGGGTTGCAGCAAGGAGTTGAAAAAGGTCAAAGAGGCACTTTGACCTGGCAGCAGGGGCTTATCGCTGATGGTTGCGAAGTTAAAATCGGCAGAGCTTTTGAGCAATTTCTCCGCTATGATTACAATGGTTATGCTTGGTATCGCCTGGATTTGGAATTGCCTGAAATTTTGAAATCACAGGAAAATATTTACATCTCTATCGGTGCAATCGACGACCATGACCAGGTCTATGTCAATGGTGAATTAATCGGTAAAACCGGCGAGGAAAATCCCATGGCTTGGTGTTCTCCGAGAGTATATAAATTCTCAAGTGCAATTTTGAAAGACGGTGTAAATTCAATTGTCGTCAGAGTTTATGACGGAGCCGGCGGCGGCGGAATTACTACTGCTCCATTTACAATCGGACTTCGCCCGACTATAAGCAGCGGCAAAGGTTGGGAAACTCCGTACCCGGCAGGTTTAAAACGTGATTATGAATATAATCCCGATCTCGTTCGCCAATATTAAAAGTAATTTTTAATTGAAAGCAACAGCAATGAAAAATTCAAGCATTTATAAAGAAATTTTTGAGCCCGAAGTAATTACAACTGCACCTCGTTTTGCCGACCGCTCGATGATGATGACGGCGGACGGCGAAATTAGAGTTTACGGAACAAAATTTTTTATGCATGAAAACGGAAGCAATAAAGTTATTTTTACTATGCTTACGTCCAAAGATAATGGGTTAAGTTTTTTGCTTAAGGAAGTTGCTGATGATTCTGTCGGGGCAACTGTATTCTCCCCGTGGAGTGGAGATTATTTGACCTTGTTGACTTTGCACAAAGAGCTTAACAGGGCTTGTTTTTGCATAGAAAATGAAATTTCTGCCGCAATTCAGAAAAATTGGCAAGAAGAGGATGGGGTTTTTGTTTTTCGTTCAAACTCTCCTGACGGTCCATGGGAAAGTCATAAAATTTGTGATTTCCCGATACATTTGCAAAGACTGCCTTTGCCATTAAAAAAGCATAAACGCTGGATCAATGTCGGGCAAATTACTTGTGAAGATAAACGAAAACACCCGATAGTGCTGCTTTCTGATGATGACGGAGTCTCTTGGCGATACAAAATTTTACCTGCGCCTCCTGAATTTCAAATTCGTTACCCACATTGCGGGGTCAGGTGGTTAGACCCCGGAGTAGAGCCTGCATTTACGGAAACTGCTTCCGGGAAAATTATCATGCTTTTAAGAACTTCGCAGGATGTTCATTATGAATGTTTTTCCGAAGACGGCGGCGAAACTTGGTCTGAAATGAAACCGTCAATATTTTATTCAGTTGCGACTATGCCGGGGATTTATACTCTCTCCGATGGGAGATTATTGGCAATTTGGAATAATACTTGTCCCTTGCCTGAACTTGACCACTCTAAACAATATCGCTTGTCGGCAGAAGAACTTAATGGAGTATTTGAAGATGTTTTTACCAATCGTGATGCTGTACATGGTGCAATCTCTGAAGATGATGGCAAATCATGGTTCGGCTTTAGGGAACTTGCATTGAATCCATTACGGAATAACGGTGATTTTCGTTCAATTGACGGTTCTTGGTATCTCCTTGATAAAAGTGTACACCAAAATCAAATTTTGGAATTGCCTGATAATAAAATTTTGCTCCACTGCGGACAACACAAAAAATCATCACAACTGATTATTTTTGACTTAAATTATCTATATGTCAAAGAACGAAAAGAAGATTTCCGTTACGGGCTCCAAAATGTTTCAACCCATATTTATTACCAAAGTTATTCCGGAGGCTGCCGAGGCGCAGGGCATTGCTCATGGAATCGTCGAAGCGGAGCGCAATTAATGCCGGTTTTTGACGATAAATGGAGTGAAGCATTATTAATCGGACGCCATGCCGATGAAAGACTTTTTTCTGACAGAGAGGGTGTTGCATGGAATTTTCCTGCTTCATCGAAAGGAGTTGTAACAATTGATTTGACTCTGAATCAAAATAATTGCGGAATCAGAGTTTCTCTCCTTGACCGCTGGGTGAATCCTTGCGATGAGTATGTAAAAGATTATGCTCCATTCAGCTTTGCCATTGACGGCGATGGTTGTGTAAATGGAGAGAAAATTGCCGAAACAGCAAAGCGTTTTTCTTTGCAGATGGAATATGATCTTGAGGGGTCTATATTAAAAATTTTAGTTAGTGGCAGACAACTTATTTTGCCGTACAGCCGCACTGTCGCTCCGCCATTCGGCAAAGAAGTTAATATAAGTTATTTACACTTGCAGAGTGCTGCAGAGGATATTGACAGTGCAGGAGTTTTCCTGCATTGTATGCAAATGAAAGCAAATCAATAAATCAGGAGTTACCTATGAATACAATTATTAATATCCCGAATTTACAGGGGAATGCTACACCGTATATTGCAAATGTGCTTCAGGCACTTGATAAAAATGCCAATATCACAATTTCTTTTGCAAAAGGAATTTATACCTTTGACAAAACCGGCTGCTCTGCCAAAGAAATACCGGTGGGGTATTTAAGCAAATCACAAAAAAATATTATATTTTTGCTGGATAAAATAGAAAATTTGACTATTGACGGCAATGGTTCTACATTCATGTTCACCGATAGATTATTTCCATTTGCCTTATTAAACTGCCGAAATATCACACTAAAAAATTTCATTATTGATTTTTCTTTCTGTCGTTACTGTCAGGGCACAGTGCTAAACAGTGATGAAAATTCTTTTGAACTTGCGATTGACCGAAACGCTTTTCAATATTCCATAAATGCAAAAGGCAATGTGGTTTTTGCAAGCGGCAGTGACAGTTTTTCAACAGCAGATTTGCCTATTTTAATTGGGAATACCATCATCGGCAAAGCCCCGTGGGATTATATTTTTGCAGGGGAAGATGATCAGGATAAAAGTAAGTTAGCGACAAGTTTTATTGAAACGGATGCAGAAGAAACTGATGCCGGAATACGCTTTAATTACCGCTCGAATTCACGTCGATTGAAGCTTGATATTAATGACCTTGTCTTTTTCAATTATGAACCCAGAGCCAATATTAATATTTTAATGTATGAATGTGAAAAAATTGCAATTCAAAATGTTAAAATGTACAGAAGCGGGGGAATGGGGATTGTTGGAGAATTTTCTAAAAATATTCTTATTGACGGATTGCAAGTAATAGTGCCTGCAACACGAAATGACTTTTTTTCACTTACTGCGGACTCAATGTTTTTTACCCATTGTTACGGAGATGTGACAGTGCGCAATTCACGGGTCGAAAAAACTATTGATGATGCTCTTAATATTCATGGGTTTTATACGGAAGTTGCTCAAGTTGATGGGAAGAAATTAATTCTTAATGAAGGTCTTTTTTCTCATAAGGGGACCAAAATCGGATATGTTGGCAATTTACTGCAATTTTATAATAGAGATACTCAAAATTTTGTCGGGGAAGCAATTATTGAGGAGATAAATATTTCGGATAATGAAAGTTTTGAATTGCTGATGGATAGAGAACTCTTTTTTGTCGGGGAAGGTGATTTGGTGGAAAATGACACCTTGTCAGCAAATTTTCTTTTTGAAAATAATCACCTCTATCATTGTCCGCAGGTTCGCGCTTCGGATAATGGGAAATTGATAATTCGTAATAATATTTTTGAGGAGTGTATTGCCTTGCTGGTTGATGACCTTATTGATTATTGGCGGGAAACCGGTTGTGTAAATGATTTGACGATAAGCAATAATACATTTATCAATACTCCTTGGGCAGGAGGCGATAATGGAGCAATTAATATTTTTACCACTCGAATTCCTACTTGCGAAGTTCGCCATAAAAATATTAAAATTACTAATAATATTTTCAAAAATACAGCAAATAATCCAGTGCAAATTAAAGTGGAATATGCTGATAATGTAATAATTGAAAATAATTCTTTTGCATGTGGCAATATGGATAAATTAATTACTGTCAAATCATGTAATGATTTAAAAATAGAAAATAATCAAATAAAGGACTAAAAAAAATTATGCAAAAATCTAAATTTATTATATGGGGGATTTTAAGTATGTGTGTCCTAATAAATTGTTATGCGCAAACTTATCAAAACGGCATTCGTGTTATTGATGAAAATAATATAACTGAATTTAAGTTTAATGAAGATTGGTTTTTTGTTCCAGGAGAACCTAATGATAACTGGGATAAAAATTTCCAAAACGGCATAAAATTTAAAATGGATAAAACTTGCATTGATTTAGATAGTTTAAACAACAAAAAAGGCAAAGCTTTAGACCAAGGGGTAGTCTATAATCAAGTAATTGCCGAAAAAGATGGCTTCATCTTTTTGGGTTGCGGAGTAGATTGGTGGTTTGAAGCTCGTATGAATGGGGAACTTATTTACTCAACTTTTCCGACAGGTAATGCGACAAATGATTTTTCTTATTTAAATCATTGTTTTGCCGCCCCGGTCAAAAAAGGCGAAAATCTTTTGGCAATAAAGGTGCAAAGAGGAGCTGATAGTTTCCGTTTTGCAGCAGGCAAAATTTCTCTGAAAGAGTTAAATTTGCCGTTTATTGATTACAAAAAATACGCTTCGCCTGCATTGTCAAGCAAAGATTCATGGACTATGGTAATGCTTCCGGATACTCAAAGTTATGTCAAATTCAGCCGCAACCACGGTATTTGCGATCTTATGTTCAGCTTTATTGCCGAAAATGTTGAGAGATTAAATATTCAACAAGTTATTCATGTCGGGGATTTGGTTGAGCAGAATCGTTCACTTGAAACTGGTTTTTTCGGTAATCAGACTGCTCCGCAGCAATGGCAGGCAATTTCTGATATGTTTAAGCGATTAGATAATGTTGTGCCATATATTATTACTACCGGCAATCATGATTTGGGTTATGTCAGCAGCGAAGACCGTCAAAGCGAATTAGGCAAATATTTCCCTGTTGACCGTAACTCAAAATGGAAAAATACTTTATGCTCAATCGGCGCAAATTATTTTGGTGATTATACACTTGAAAATGCCGCTTATGAGTTTACAACCCCGAATGGGCAGAAACTTTTGATTGCCGCAATCGGTTTTGCCCCGACCGATGCACAGCTTGAATGGGCAAAAAATCTTTTTAATCAACCGAAATATAAAAATCATTTCGGAATTATTGTTACTCACTCTTATTTGGCAAGCAGCAGCAAGGGAAGAATTCAAAAGGAAGATTACCAAGTCAATAAAGATGGCGGCAATGCCGGTGAAGCAATTTGGCAAAAGTTAGTCAAAATTACTCCTAATATCCGTATGGTGCTTTGCGGTCATGTCGCAGGCCCGGATGATTGGAGTGCATGCGTCGGTTATCAAACAAGCATGAATGATGCAGGGAAAAAAGTGCATGAAATCGTATTTAATCCTCAAGCTATGGGGGGTGGTTGGTATGGCAACGGCGGAGATGGTTATATCAGGCTTATGGAGTTTGATAAAGATATGAAAACGGTGAAAGTAAGAACTTTTTCCCCGTTATTTGCTATTAGCCCTGCTACACAATATTTAGCATGGCATGATGAAGATTTTAATAATTTTACCATAAAATTAGAGGATTGATATAATACAAAGAATGTTTTTCGGGGGAAATGATAAATAAATAGTATTAAGGAGTCATATTCAGTCGTGGAAAGATTTATAAAAATTGGTGATGTTAAAGCCGTAAAAAGTTCAATGGTTCAAAAAAGTTCATGGGGTTTGGGTTTTGAAAAACTTGACCGTGATGCCTTTGATCCAGCAAATGCTTATGACAAGGTTGCAGATAGCGGAATCAAATGGGCTCGTATTCAATCTGGTTGGGCAAAAACCGAAAAAGTTAAAGGGGTGTATGATTTTGCTTGGCTTGATTCGATTGTGGATAATTTAAAATTGAGAGGCATTGCCCCGTGGATGTGTATTTGTTACGGAAATGGTCTCTATAATAAACGTGCTGCAGAAGTTTATGGCTGCGTTGGCTGTCCTCCAATTGAGAATGAGGAAGAAAAAGTTGCGTGGTTAAAGTATGTTGAAGCTGTAATTAAGCATTTCCAAGATAGAGTAGAATGGTTTGAGATTTGGAATGAACCTGACTATATTTCATGTTGGAAAACAGGCGTAAATGGTACCGATTATGGTATCTTTTTGCGTGACACTGCAATAAAAATTCGTGAAACATCTGCAAAGGTTAAAATTATTGGAGGTTCAACTACTGTTCAAGATCTTGCATGGCTTACTGATGTAATCAATACGGGAGCATTGCAATATATTGATGCGTATAGTTATCATAGTTACTCTTTTGATGAGCGACTCTCTTGGTATCAAGTTAAGGCACTCAAAAGTCTTTGTTTGCGCGCTAATCCGGATTTGCTTTTTATTCAAGGAGAAACTGGTACTCAATCCCGCAGTGATGGGGCAGGAGGTTTGTCTGGCGGTGCATGGACTCCCGTCCGGCAGGCTAAATGTCTTGCAAGAGTGCTTTTAGGCCATACTTTAAATGGAGTTTTTATTAATTCCTTTTTCTCCTGTATGGATATGATTGAAGCCCTGGATGGCAAAGTCGGCGACAAAAATAGTTACATGGACTTTGGATATTTTGGTGTGCTTGGGGCTGATTTTGATGAAAATGGCATGGCAACTGGCGAATATAGACCAAAATTATCTTATCGAACATTGCAGGTACTTTCAGCGATTTTCAGAGAAGATTTTTCTGTTGAAGATTTGCCGGTAAGACTTGTAAGTAAATTCTATTCTCCACGACTTTTCCGTAATGATGATATGTTAACTGATGTCATTACTTATGGTGTTCGTAAACCTAATGACAGTAGTGCTTTTATTTATTGGAAACCAACCGAATTGCTTTCTACAAGTTATGAAGCAACTATTTCAATTGAAGCCGCCGGTATAAAAGGCGAGATAAGATTAGTTAACTTGTTGGATGGAAATATCTATGAAATTCCAGAAAAATACATTGAACGAAATAGCAATGGAGCAGTAATCTTAAAGAATATGCCATTATTGGATTATCCATTGATGATTACTTTTGGAGATTTTGTGCAATAGAGATATTTGCCAAGGATATTGGATTATGCTGGAAACAATAATAAATAGTTTAGCATTTGGATTAATTGCTATGGTTTTAGTTGGTGGCTCATGGACACTTGTTGGGTTAGTTATGGGAGATGCCCCTAAAAAAGGAGTAGATTCAAGTGTTGTGCAATTTTTTGGTGGTTTTATACCAATAATTGTAGGCTTAATAATTCTTTCTTGTCAAAAGTATGACTTTGGTTTGTTTTCATTTAAAACCTTGCTTTTGACAAGTGCATGCTATTTACTTGGAGGTTTTGCTAATTTTTTCATGTTGGAAAATATGTCAAAGGCAATGCAGCGTGGTCCTAATGGTATCATCTGGTCGATTATCCAATCGGCAATGGTTTTTCCGTTTATCGTTGGAATTGTCTTTTTTGGTGCTGCAATTAATGTCTTTAGAATAGTTGGTATAATTGGATTATTAACAGCATTGGTGTTGTTTGGTATGGCGAAAAATAATGTTTCAAATGGAAAAAGTTGGAAGTTGCTTACTTTTTTAGGTTTAGCAATTTGTGCTTTTCAGCAAACTATAATGACTATACCATTATTCTATGAAGAAGCCCGTCATATCAGCAGTATTCATAGAACAACCATGGTTGCGATTGGAATAGTTATAGCGGCAATTGTCCTAACTTTGTTTAAACAAAGGAATGGTTCTTGTCAGAAAATTTTAGATGGCATTAAAAATCTCCAAGTATGGAAATATGTTCTGATTTTGCAAGGATTTAATCTATTTTTTGCTTACATATTTCTATACCCAGGCATGAATGTATTGGGTGCAAAAGGATTAGGCGGAATGTGTTATCCGCTTTTAGTTGGATCATGTATTACTATTTTCACCTTAACAAGTTGTTTGTTTTTAAGGGAAAAATTACAGAAAATTCAACTTATAGCATTGATTTTTTGCATTTTGGGATTATTGTTTATTTGTTTGTAGATATTAAATTGCGTAAAATCGGGAAGTGAGTATTTAATTATGACTTTTGGAATTATAGCAATGGTGTTAGTTGGTTGCAGTTGGACTGTCTGTGGCTACATTATGGGCAATGCCCCCAAGCACAATATTGACTCCAAGTTGTTATTATTTTTTGGAGCATTATTGAGTTTTATTTTTAGTTTTGGCTATGGTATTGCAACTATGCAAGGTATTACATCTTACACCGGATATATCTTCTGCTTTGCGGTTTTGGTGTTTAGCGGTATATTTAATTTTTTCCAATTAGATGTCATGTCACTTGCTATGCAAAGAGGTCCCAATGGTGTTATTTGGACAATCACGCAAGCAGGTTTTATTCTGCCATTTCTCATGGGGATAGTTTTTTTCGATGTTAAATTATCTTGGTATATGGTAATTGGCTTTGCAAGTATTTTAATATCCCTGGTTTTCTTTGGGATGACTCAAAACAATAGTGGTCAAGGTAAATGGAAGTTATTGGTTTCTATTGCTTTTTTAATGGCGGGTTTGGGGCAATGTTTCAGCAATATTCCATCTTATTATGCAGAAACCAATGCAGTGTCCGGGGCATTCCGAACTGCTTTTTGGTCAATCGGTATGATGATTGGAGCAATTTTAGTTAATATCAAAAAAATCAAAACTTTTGCTATGGGAGTTAAAGATTACTCAAAAAGATTTGAAGTTTGGAAATATGCTTTTATGTTACAAATTTTTGAACTTATAGCATCATTATTTTTGCTTTTTTATGGAATGGATGCCTTGTCAAATGCAGGCGTTGGAGCAATTGCTTATCCGCTTATGGTCTGCTCATGTTTGATATGCTTCGAAGTTATAAGTATCGCAATTTTGCGAGAAAAAAAGACCATTCTTCAAGTAGTAGCCTTGTTGTTGTGTCTTGCCGGAGTTGTTTTGCTTTTTTATTAATTACAGGGGGAATCTCGGATTCCTTTCGGACATAAAATATTACAGAAAAATGAATTTTTGACTTGACAAAAAGTTTTTCATATTGTAGATTATGGAAATTAAATTTACAATATAAACACTTCAATTCAAGGAATATAAAATGAAAAAATTTACAGTTTCGCCCGACTGGCAAGAGGAAATCTGGTACAATTTTAAGCGTTATAAATTTCAATTTGAGGGGCATTCCGCATGGGTTGCAATTCCTGACACCCCCGCAGGGGATGGCCGCTGGAGCTGGTGTGCCCAGTGGGCGGAAGCATTTGTGGAGAGAGTCGGTACTCTGGATTTGCTTGCGAGAGGTTTTCACCATGCCCATATCGATGTTTTTGACACTAAATGCAATGCGGAGGGGCTTGAAATTATGCGGAAGTTCCATGATTTTTTGGTTTCTTGCGGTTTGGCAGATAAGGTTAATTTAATCGGGATGAGTTGGGGCGGATATTTTTCTTTGCGTTATGCGACGACTTATCCTGAAAAAATTCGAGCCATTTACCTTGACGCCCCTGTTTGCAATGCCGCTGACCCCGATGAATCAGCCGCCGAAAGAGTTGCAGACATTAGCCGAATGTACAATTTGTCGATTGATGAATTGAAAAAGTCTGAACTTAATCCTCTGAATCGAATCAAGGTTTTAGCGGATTATCAAATTCCTTTGTTTATTGCAACGGGTGAAGATGATCAAGTGGTCAAGGTTGCAACTAATATTAATTTGGTTGAAGCAGAGTTAAAAAAATATAATATTCCTTACACGATTATCCGTCGTCCCGGCTGGGGACATCATCCGCACGGATTTGATGACCGCAGTAAATTAGTTGAATTTCATGAAGCGGCGATAAAATAAGGTTTTAATTCGGTGAAGCGGAGATTTTTTTGCTTAAGAGATTGCAAAGTCGATTCTTAATTTGAAAAAAATTAAAATAAAATCTTGCTTTTCGCAAAAAACATGCTATATTATCCAAGTTTGAAAGTGTACAATTTATTTTGTTCTAAATTGTTGAAAATTAACGTTAAAGAAAGGTGTGAAAACATGAGTTGTGCCGAATGTTCTCATGAAGTACAAAGAATGTGTTGTGTCGCTAAAGGCGCCAACCACGGTCCCGCCCCGATTCCTGAAGAGGGAAAATGGGTCAAATCTAAACAAATTACTGACATCAGCGGTCTTACTCACGGTGTGGGTTGGTGTGCTCCCCAGCAGGGTGCATGCAAATTGACTTTGAATGTCAAAGAAGGTATCATCGAAGAAGCTCTCGTAGAGACTTTGGGTTGCTCAGGAATGACTCACTCTGCAGCTATGGCAGCAGAAATTCTTCCCGGCAAAACCTTGCTCGAAGCTCTTAATAGCGACCTCGTTTGCGATGCTATCAACGTAGCTATGCGTGAACTTTTCAGCCAAATCGTTTACGGAAGAACCCAAACCGCTTTCAGTGAAAACGGTCTCCCGATCGGTGCAGGCTTGGAAGACTTGGGTAAAGGTCTCCGCTCACAGGTCGGTACTATGTTCTCAAGCAAAATCAAGGGTCCCCGCTACCTCGAAATGGCAGAAGGTTACATCCTTGAAATCGGTCTTGATGAAAATAACGAAATCATCGGCTACAAGTTTATCCACTTGGGCAAAATGATGGATGCTATCAAAAAAGGCATGGATCCCAAAGAAGCATTTGAGAAAAATATCGGTACTTACGGCCGTTTCGCAGATGCAGTTAAAACCATTGACCCCCGTCAGGAATAATAGAAGGAGCAATAGAAGATTATGGTTAATTTTGAAGGTTATAGTCGCCGTATTGCTAAAATCGAAGAGGCAATGGCAAAATATGGTATCGCATCTCTCGAAGATGCACAGAAAATCTGTTTGGACAAAGGCATTGACGTAGATGCAATCGTCCGTGGTATTCAGATGATCGCTTTTGAAAACGCAATTTGGGCTTACACCCTCGGTGCTGCTATCGCAATTAAAAAAGGTTGCAAAAATGCCGCTGATGCTGCTGAAGCTATCGGTATCGGTTTGCAGGCTTTCTGTATCCCCGGATCAGTTGCTGACCAGCGTGACGTCGGTTTGGGCCATGGTAACTTGGCTGCGATGTTGCTCCGTGAAGAGACCAAGTGTTTCTGCTTCCTCGCAGGTCACGAATCTTTCGCTGCTGCAGAGGGTGCTATCGGTATCGCTCGTACCGCTAACAAGGTTCGCAAAGAGCCGTTGCGTGTTATTTTGAATGGTTTGGGCAAAGATGCTGCTTACATCATCAGCCGTATCAATGGTTTCACCGCTGTCGAAACTGAATATGATTACTTCACCGGTGAATTGAAAATCATCTCTGAAAAAGCTTTCTCAAATGGTGATAAAGCTAAAGTTAAGTGCTACGGTGCTGACGATGTTTCAGAAGGTGTTGCTATTATGCGTCACGAGGGCGTTGATGTTTCTATTACCGGTAACTCAACCAACCCGACCCGCTTCCAGCACCCCGTCGCAGGTACCTACAAAAAATGGGCTACTGAAAACGGCAAAAAATATTTCTCAGTTGCTTCAGGCGGCGGTACAGGTCGTACCCTCCACCCGGACAACATGGCTGCAGGTCCTGCTTCTTACGGTATGACTGATACCATGGGCCGTATGCACGGTGATGCCCAGTTTGCAGGTTCTTCAAGCGTTCCTGCTCACGTTGAAATGATGGGACTTATCGGTATGGGTAACAACCCGATGGTAGGTGCTACTGTTGCAGTTGCAGTTGCAATTGAACAGGCTATGTAATTAGACTGCTTTCGCTTTTGAAAGCAACTTAATTTACAAAAAATTCACGACTGTTGCGAAACTAAAAAGTTTTGCGGCAGTCGTTTTTTTGTCGGGAATTTGTGAAATTTAAGATATTTATGGAAAATTTTGTGATTTTTTATTGTTTTTTACTTGACTTTTTACAAAAAAATGTTATATTAAGTAACATATTAAAACAAGCGAGTGTAGCTCAGTTGGTAGAGCATCACGTTGCCAACGTGATTGTCGCCAGTTCGAATCTGGTCACTCGCTCCATTTTTTTGTCTTGATTTTTGGGGGGAAGCAGGGTTATTTATTTTTTAGAAGACAATCCTGCAAATAAATTTGCGGTTGTCTTCTAAAAAATAAATATCGCTTCGCTCACAACTCTTGCGAGTTGCCCTGCTTCAACTTCTGCCGGTGTGATTGCCCTCATTTCATTCGGGCTTTGCCCTGACGGGCAATGTCGCCAGTTCGAGTTAGATATAATCCATGCAAATAAATTTGCGATTGTCTTCTAAAAAATAAATACCGCTTCGCTCACAACTCTTGTGAGTTGCCCTGCTTCAACTTCTGCTTTTTTTTGTTTTGAAAAAGGATAGGCTTGCTGAAATTGGTAAGCTCGTGTACCTCAAGTACACTTCGACCAATTTACAGCTTCGCCTCTCGCATTTTCAAAACAAAAAAAATACTGCGATTGGATTTTTATGTTCTTTTTTTATTTTTTCACAGTGTTCGCTCTCGCTCAAAAATCTCGCAGGCTTCTTATAGTTATAACAGCGACCACCGCAGTCATGACCTTGCAGCGGTCGTTTCAATCATAAATGTTTTTTGATTTCCGTAAATATATATTCAGAGAAATTTTTTACTGAACTTGATATTTGTATTTTATGTGTAATTTTAGCGGATTATGTAATTTTTTATATTAATAAAATATATATTAAAAGAAAAAAATAATATTTTCCGCCTCAAAAGTGTAATATTTTTTTGTATTTTTTTTAAGATTGTCTATTGAAAATTACAATTTTACTATTATATTATTGTAGTTTTTTGGAGGTAAAATAAAAAAGGACGTCAATATGTATAAAATAATTTTGATTATGACAATGTTAATCACAGGAGCAGTATTTATGTTCGGCAGTAATTCAATAACTTTCGATGAAAAAACTAATAAATTATTAAAAATTGAGCCAAAAAGCGAAAATGCTGAACTATATTTTTTCAACGATCGCTTGCCGAATGATTTTTTTGAACGTCTGAAATCTCAAGAAAAAGTTCAACTTTTTCCGCCATTTGCCGATCGTGGAAGTTGGGAAAATGCTAAAAATAACCGCTTAAATAAAGTCATTGTCACGGAAATTATCCATCAGGCAGATGAGTGTTTAAATACCACCCCGATAGAACTTACCGAAGAAGATTTTTACCGATTTGTTATTGACGGCAATAGAACGGTTTTTGAAAAAAAATATTTTGAACGCAGAAAAAATTTGAGTTATCTGGTTCTCGCATTGTGCTTAACTGCGAACAAAGAAAAATATCTGCCGTCAATTATTGTCTACACTAAAGCGATTTTAGATGAAAAAACTTGGTGCTTGCCTGCTCACTCGGTTTGGATTGACAAAAAATTATCTCCGCTCCACCAATGCGACTTATTCGCAGGCGATACCGCCTCGATGCTGGCATTAATGAGCAGTATTATCGGCGATGAACTCGACCGAATTGAAACAGGTTTTGCCGATAAAATCAATCAAAAAGTTATTGCTGAAACTTTCGGTAATTTATTAAATACTGAAACATCAGAACTGAATTATTGGTATCGCTCCGAATGGCCGTGGAATTGGATTCCTTGGTGTACATCTAATTGCATTATCACCGCATTATTGGCTGCTCCGACACCTGAATTGAGGGCGGAGTATATCCAAATGATGCTCTATCCATTGGCACGTTACTACAAGAGCTTCGACGACAGCGGCTTCTCTTCCGAGGGGGCAATGTACTTCCCCATGTCTGCAGGAATGCTTTTTAATGCACTTGAAGCACTGGACAAAGCTGTGCCGAACTCCACTGAAAAAATCTATCAAGAAGAAAAAATTTATCGCATGTTGACTTTCATTGCCGGAATTCGAGTCGGCAAAAATATAATTACCTACTCCGATTCAACCCCGAAAGCCAAACCGAATCAATTGCTTACTGCCCTCATTGCCAAACGTCTTAATTCTGCGGAAATGGCAGCGATTTTGCAGGGAAAAGCTCTGAATGCCGACGTATTAACCGCATCACAATCACATAGATTACTGTACGATAACTTGAATATCTTTTTTAACTATCCGACCCAATTGCCCGAAAGCAGTACTGCAATTATCAAGCCCACGCTTTTCCGCAACCGTCTGGCAATTTTGCGTACCAACGGATTTTTCGGGTCAATCAAGGGCGGACAAAATAATGAACCCCACAACCACAATGACCTCGGACATGTTACAATTTATTACAAAGATGCTCCGATTATCATCGATGTCGGTACGGGGCCTTATTCAGCTAATGATTTTAATGAAAATCGTTACACTTTGTGGTACACTCGAGGCAATGGACACAATGCTCCGATTATCAATGGAATTGAGCAGGAGAATAATGAGAAACATTATGCCGAGATTGCTGAAATCACCGAAACTAACGGAGTTTTCTCAAGCGTCTGTGATTTAAAAAATGCCTATAATGAAAAGGCGGAAATTATTGATTTCAAGCGTGAACTCCGTTGCGGAGAGGATTTTGCAGAAATTTGTGATAACTTAAAAACAGCTAAAAAAACTACCGTCGAAATCTCTTTTTTTACTATTCAGAAGCCCATAGTTAAAAAGGATAAAATTCGCCTCGGCGAAGTCGATTTGACTTGGAATAATATCAATTTGGTGCGAGCCGATATGGAAATTGAGGAATTCGGCGGCTGGGATGAACCGATTTATCGAATCGTCTTTAAGGGAGAAAGCAATAGTTATTCATTCAAATTCACCGAAGCAAAATAATTTAATTAGTTACCGCAGATTTTGGTGATAAGAATTTCCGCAAGTGCCGACTTGTCAAGCAAATTAATATCTTCACGACTGCCGTCACGCTTGAGAATAGTTACCGCATTATTGTCACTGCCGAAGCCGCGATCTGACTTGCTGACGTCATTTGCAATGATGTAATCCAAGTTTTTCCGCTCAAGTTTGCCTTTGGCATTAGCGATTAAGTCGTCAGTTTCGGCGGCAAAACCGATTAAGAGCTGATTTGGCTTTTTATTCTCTCCGAGATATTTGAGAATATCCTCCGTCCGCTCCAAAATCAAGGTTAAGTCGCCGTCAGTTTTTTTCATTTTATTGGCATGAACAAACTTCGGGCGATAATCAGCAACCGCAGCCGACATGATGATAAAGTCAGCCGAGTCGGCATATTTTTTTACCACTTCAGCCATTTCGGCGGCACTCTCGATTTGAATAAATTCTGTGCCGTCAACTTTCGGCAAATTGGTGACGCCTGAAATCAGAATCACTCTAAAGTTTTGATTGACAGCCGCTTTGGCAAGGGCGTAACCCATTTTCCCCGTCGAGCGATTGGTAATGAAGCGTACCGCATCAATTTTCTCACGGGTCGGTCCGGCAGTAATTAAAATTGTTTTTTGAGTCTCCATAATGCTAAAAATATAACCGATTTTTGCAAAAATGCAAATTTTTCTTGAGACTTTATCGTTTTTTTTGCTGATCAAGTTGCTTAACCACTCCAAACATCAGCATGGAACTGATGTCGTACCGCTTTAAGTATCAAATACACACGAATAATTGTTTTTTTTCGGATTTTTCGGCGTGATAATTGCGTATCGCCTCTGAATGTCGAGCTTGGTTTATCTTTGGCAACTGAGGCAAAAGTGAGAAAATTATTCAGATTGCTGCATAAGAAGCAATTCTGCAACTTCAGGTGCAGATTTTTTCAGAAGCTCCATAGTTAGAGCCCGAACCTCTTTTGAGCGGGTGCAATTCATTGCTTTGATGCACATATTCTCCGCATCGCTCATGGAGAGTGAACGGACTACTCGCCGAACGGCATTGAGTGAATTCGGCTCCATGCTTAATTCATTAACCCCAAGTCCGAGCAACAATGGTGTGTACATCGGATCACCTGCCATCTCTCCGCAGACACTGACCCAGATATTATTTCTTTTCGCCGCCTTTACAGTGCGGTGGATAAGTTCCAAAACCGCCGGGCTGGCAGGTTGATAAAGATAAGAAACTTTTTCATTTACACGGTCGATAGACATGGTGTACTGCACCAAATCGTTGGTTCCGATGCTTAAAAAGTCCAGAATTGCCGCAAAGTGTTCCACCATTAAAGCACAAACCGGAGTTTCCACCATGCCGCCTAAAGATACTTTGCGTAAGTGTTCGATATTTTCTGCCTGCAATTCGGCTTGAATTTCTGCGATTAAGGCTCTGGTTTCATGGACTTCGATAACCGAAGAGAGCATGGGGAGCATAATTTTTAAGTTTCCGTAAATTCCTGCCCGCAGCAATGCCCTCAACTGGGTGCGGAAAATATCCCGACGCTCTTGCAGACACAAGCGGATACCGCGAAGTCCGAGGAAAGGATTCTCTTCGTTGCTTTTATAGATAAGAGTGCTGTTTTTGTCTCCGCCGACATCTAAAGTTCTGACGACGACCATTCTGCCCTCAACCGAAGTCAGGAGATTTTTGTATAACTCAAATTGCTCCTCCTCATCGGGCAGGGTATTACGCCCCATAAAAAGCAGTTCAGTGCGGAATAAGCCGACTGCTTCTGCTCCATATTCGCTTAATTTACTGCCGTCTGCGGCGTCTTCGAGATTAATTGCCAGCTGGACGACGAAGCCGTCGGTAGTTTCGGCAACTAATTTTTTGTCCTGAAGCAAACGGGAGTAAATTTTATTGGCCTCTGCCGCTTTTAAGCGATAGGCTTCGAGAGTTCTCGGTTTGGGATTTACAATCAATCTCCCTGCAAATCCATCGATAATCACAGCCGTGTCGCCTGCTAAATTATTCAGTTCTTCGGGGATATTGACGACTGCAGGAATCTGCATTGAACGTGCGAGAATAGCGGTGTGCGAAGTTGCACTGCCTTTGACAACGGCAAATCCGAGAATTTTTTTCTTATCAAATTTAGCGGTTTCAGACGGAGTTAATTCATTGGCAATGATGATTCTGCGATCGCTGACCTGATCATTGATTGCGGAGTCGCCCGTATTGTAAAAGACTGCCAAAAAGCGTTTGGCTACATCCCGAATGTCAGAAGCCCGCTCACTCAAGTAGGGGTCTGGCATCGCATCCATGACGGAAGCGTATTTCTCTGCCGCATCGGCAAAAGCCCACGCCGCATTTTTTAATTCATTTCTGATACCTTTCTCCGCCTCTCCTAGCAAGGATTTGTCGCTTATCATCATCAAGTGGGCGTCGAAAATTGTTGCTTGACTGCCGTCAAGTTTCTCCTTTAATTCATTGCCGAGTTTGCGGATATTCTCTTTGGTTTTCTCTACAGTGCCGTACAGTTTTGCAAGTTCCGATTCAACTGCATCGGCGGCAATGGTATTTTTGGCAATATTCTGGTGTAATTCACCTGCGGACGCTACAAACAGAGTTTTGCCGATAGCGATTCCCGGAGATACGGGAATTACGTTGTAGATTGCTTCTTGTGTATCAAGCTGAACCATAAAATTGATTACTCCTCGTCAAATTTGTTGATAAAAAGTTTCTCAATCGCATCTAATGCTTGAGTTGCATCTTGACCGTCGGCATGCAAAGTAAGTTTACAACCCTTTCCGGCAGAGAGGGTTATAAGTCCTAAAATGCTTCTGCAATCGACAATTTCACCGTCTTTGGCAAGCGTCAGCTCCGCTTGATAGTCATTAGCACAACGAACTATCAGTGCTGCCGGACGTGCGTGCAGTCCCATTTTGTTCAAAACTGTAATTTCTCTTTGCATATAGCTCCCACTTTATAGTTATATCAAAAATTCCTGAAATCAGGAAATATTACTATTGCTTTTTCAACTTTTATCAACAAACTCGTAAACGAGTCCTTTAATATAGCACGCTTTTGAGATTTTTCAATTATTTAATTGATTTTTCCTTGTAAAAATTGCTTTTTGAGTTATATTTTTAGTGAATTATTACAGAAAAATTGCGGTTAAAGTTGTGCAAGTGATTGTTTTGCATGCATAAATTTAACAGTATCAAAAACTTATGAGGTTTAATGATGAAAAATTGGAAATTTGCTACTCAAACTATTCAAGCAGGATATGAGCCTAAAGACGGAGAGCCGAGAATTCTGCCGATTGTGCAGAGTACCACCTTTAAATATGACAATGCCCAGAGCGTTGCCGACCTTTTTGACTTAAAGCGTGAAGGCTTTTTCTACAGCCGTTTGGCGAATCCCACTGTCGATGCCTTTGAACGAAAAATGGCTGTTTTGGAAAAAGGTGTTGCGGCAGTTGCTTTTAATGCAGGGCAGGCGGCAAATGCTTTCGCAATCATGAATATCGCTCAAGCTGGCGATCATGTGCTGGCAACCGGCGGTCTTTACGGCGGGACAGTTTCGCTTTTTACCAACACCCTCTCTAAATACGGTATTGAAGTAAGTT
Organism: Lentisphaeria bacterium; assembly: GCA_017456285.1. GTDB lineage: Bacteria > Verrucomicrobiota > Lentisphaeria > Victivallales > Victivallaceae > RGIG5270. The sequence continues at coordinate 17,877 of JAFTJQ010000066.1, read as the reverse complement.
TTTTTGATACCAATATTTCAGCAGATGAATTGGCAAAATTAGTTCGCCCAAATACCAAAGCGATTTTTGCCGAATCATTGGCAAACCCCGCATTGATTGTGGCAGATTTTGAAGTCTATTCGCAAGTTGCTCATGCAAATGGAATTCCTTTGATTATCGATAATACTTTCCCGACACCGTTTTTGTGCAATCCTTTTGACTTCGGTGCGGATATTGTTACCCACTCAACTACCAAATATATCGACGGTCACGCAACCAGCGTCGGCGGTATTGTGATTGAAAAAGGCGGTTTTGATTGGGTTTCAAGCGGTAAATTCCCCGGAATGACCGAGCCTGATGAGAGTTATCACGGACTTATCTACACCAAAGATTTCGCCGCATGCCCATTCTCCGTCAAATTGAGAGTGCAGGCGGTTCGTGATATGGGAGTGTCTATGGCTCCGTTGAATGCTTTTTTGGCAAACTTGGGCTTGGAAACATTGCACGTCAGAATGGAGCGTCACAACGAAAACGCCCTTAAACTGGCAGAATTTTTGCGGAATCACCCAAAAGTTGCATGGGTTAATTATCCCGGCTTAAGCGACAGTGTCGAACAGCCGAAGGTGAAAAAATATCTGCGAGGTGCCAGCGGGGTGCTTACTTTCGGTGCTAAAGGCGGCAGAGAGGCAAGTGAAAAAGTTATGAATTCACTTAAACTTGCGGCAATTGTGGTGCATGTTGCCGATGTTCGTACCGGAGTGCTTCATCCTGCAAGTATGACTCATCGTCAACTCAAGGACAGCGAACTTATTGCCGCAGGAATCACCCCTGATTTGGTGCGTGTTTCAGTAGGTATTGAGGACATTGACGATATTATTGCTGACTTTGATCAGGCTTTGGCTCTTATCTAAAAACGTGAAATAAAGCGAGGAATGGTTGTGAAATATCTGCAAATAATTATTTTAATGCTGTTAATTTGTCTCTTCACAGGGTGCAGTAGTGTAACAGTATTAGAGAATGATATGACCCTCTCACAATTAGAGGATCGCATGGAGCAGGCAATGGATCCCAAAGGGGTGCTTGCGGCGGCTGATTCTTTTTATCAGTGCCAAACTTTGAAGTATGAGGGAATTTTCTCTGATGATTTGTATGAAATTCAAATCCGTTACTTGAAACCGCATTATTTGAAAGTTACGACTTTGAAATTCAATCAGCTTCAGAGTGCATTTATTTTTAACGGCAATGCGGCATGGAGCGTGGATTATCGCAAAAAAACGATTAAAAATTTGGTCGGCGATGAGCTGTTGCGAATTAAAGCATTGTATTACATGATGTCTCCCGGCAGCCGCTATGAAAAACTTTTTAAGCAGGTAAATCTTGATAAAATTATGATGGACGAAAAGGTTTTTTATCGCTTAACTTGTTATACCGAGGATGCAGGAAATAAGTTGGTAATTTACGTTGATGCAGAGGATTTTCTGCGAGAGAAACTCGAATATGATTTCAGAGTTGAAATTGACGGCAAAGTTCGCAGAATTGAAAGTACCGGCTTAATTGAGGCCTACGATACCGTAAATAATGTTCTCTACCCATTGGAGATGAAAAATATTACCAATGGAGTTGAGAGCGAAACTGTGGTTTCTGAATATCGGTTGAATGTCGGACTTGAGGCAAGTGAGTTTCAAGCACCGCTTTTCCCCAATGAATCAGAGACTCGCAAAAAACACAAAGAGCAATTAGAGGAACAAAAAAAGAAAGCAGAACAATTTTAAGTAGTTTACATTGTTTAATATACAGGTGAAAAAATGAAAGCAAAAGATATTAGAAAAAAGTATATTGACTTTTTTACTTCAAAAGGTCACAAAGAGATTAAAAGTTCATCATTGATTCCGGATAATGATCCGACATGTCTTTTTACCACCGCAGGTATGCACCCGTTGGTGCCGTATTTGAGCGGAGAAAAACATCCGTTGGGAACACGTTTGACCGACTATCAGAAGTGTATTCGTACCGGTGATATTGATGAAGTCGGTGATGCAGTGCATTTGACCTTCTTTGAAATGCTCGGCAATTGGTCGCTCGGCGATTACTTCAAAGAAGATGCAATCAAATTCAGTTTTGAATTTCTTACAGGTGAAAATAACCTCAATATCCCGTTGGAGCGTTTGGCTTTTACCGTTTTTGCAGGTGATGAAGATGCACCGTTCGATGAGGAAGCGTATAATTTGTGGCAGAGTTTGGGCGTCTCTCCCGACCGTATTGCCAAGCTCCCCAAAAAAGATAACTGGTGGGGTCCTGCAGGGCAGACCGGTCCTTGCGGTCCTGATACTGAAATGTTCTATTGGACAGGTACTGAAGCGGCACCGAAAGTTTTTGACCCGTCAGATAAAAGATGGGTGGAAATTTGGAATGACGTTTTTATGCAGTACAACAAGCAAGCTGACGGTACTTTTGTGCCTTTGGCACAGAAAAATGTTGATACCGGGATGGGACTTGAGCGTGTAACTGCAATTTTGCAGGGCAAATCAAGTTGCTATGATACCGAAATTTTCGCTCCGACCTTTGCTAAATTAGATGAAATTAGAGGCGTGGAAGCAAGTGCGGAACGCACTTCAAGTGAGCGAATTATTGCCGACCACTTGCGTGCTGCAACTTTCATTATGGCAGACGGCATTACACCCGGCAAAGTTGACCAGCCGTATGTGCTTCGCCGTTTGATTCGTCGTGCTATCAAAAACGGCAGAAACCTGGAGATTAACGGACACTTCTGTGCGAAAATCGCTGAAGTGTACATTGAGCAGCTCGGCGATGTCTATCCCGAATTGGTTGCTAAAAAGGCGATCATCCTTGAGGAAATGGAGAAAGAAGAGACTCAATTTGAGACCACTCTTGAAAAGGGAACTAAAGAATTTGAGAAACTTATTGAGCGAGTTCCTGCTCATGTTCAGAAAAAAGTTATCAGCGGTAAAAATGCTTTCTTCCTCTATGAAACTTACGGATTCCCCGTCGAACTTACTGCCGAAATGGCACAGGAACGCGGGTTTACAGTCGATATGGAGGGTTACAAACAGGCTTATGAAAAACATCAGGCACTCTCACGTCAGGGGGCGGAACAGAAATTCAAAGGCGGTCTGGCTGATAATTCAGAGGAGACTGCTAAATTGCATACTGCAACTCACTTGCTGCAAGCTGCTTTGCGTAAGGTTTTGGGCAATCACGTTGAGCAGAGAGGTTCAAATATTACCGCAGAGCGTTTGAGATTTGACTTCTCACACGAGGAAAAAATGACTCCGGAGCAATTGGCTGAAGTCGAGAAGTTGGTCAATGAAGCAATTCAGGCTAAAGTCGATGTTGTCTGTGAGGAAATGGACATTGAAGATGCTAAAAACAGCGGTGCAATGGGACTTTTTGAACACAAATACGCCGAGAAGGTAAAAGTTTACACCATGGGCAGTTTCAGTAAAGAAATTTGCGGCGGCCCGCATGCGGCAAATACCGGAGATTTAGGTTCTTTCAAAATCAAAAAAGAGGAAAGTTCAAGTCGCGGAGTTCGCCGAATTAAAGCTGTAATCGCTTCAAATAAGTAGTTCAGCAGAAAGGTGTAACTTAATTATGCAAGATAAAGATATTTTAATTTCAAACTCCGGTAATGTTTATAATATCAAGGTCTGCGGACGGGCGAATTTTGAATATGCTGTTCCGCTCCGACACTTGGCAAATTGTCTTAATAGTAATATTGAAAAAATTTGTATCGACGGCAGTGAATGTACTTTTATGGACAGTACCTTTATGGGAGTTATGTCGATGATCGGTTTGCGTTCAAAAAAATGCGGAACTAAAGTGGAAATTTACGGCATGGCTCCGAATGTCAGAGCGTTGCTCAAGGGGTTGGGAGTTGATAAACTTTTTACCTTTTTTGATAATGTTAATGATATGCAGCAATCATCGTGGGAGGAGTTGGCGAAACAGGAAAAAAATATGCTTGAAACTGCTGAAACCGTTTCGGAAGCACATAAAGTTTTGGTCGAAGCTGATGATTCAAATGAAGCCCGTTTCCATGATGTGATAAAATTTGCCGATGAAGATATCGCCAGATTGCGTGATGCTGATAAAAAATAACAGGATAGACAAAATGTGTGAAGAAAAAAGACCGTTGTGGGCACCGTGGCGAATAAAGTTCATTCGCTCAAAAAAAGAGAATCGGTGTTTTATGTGCGATAATCAAACTCCGAGAGAGAATTCAATCGAGGAACCTTTGATTGTCGCAAGAGGCAAGTATGTATTTGCAATTTTGAATCGTTATCCGTATAATTCGGGTCATTTGTTGATTGCCCCCTATCGCCATGAGGGAGATATTGCCAAATTAAGTTCAGAGGAACTGCATGAACTTATGGATTTTGCAGTTCAGGCTAAAAAGGTTATGGAAAAAACTCTCGCCCCCGAAGCGTATAATGTCGGCTTCAACTTGGGTAAAGTGGCAGGGGCAGGAGTTGCAGAGCATCTGCACATGCACATTGTGCCTCGCTGGACGGGAGATACCAATTTTATGCCGGTTTTAGCGGATATTCATTGTGTGCCTGAAGCACTTGAGGAGACTGCCAAACTTCTGCGGGATAATTGGGATACGGTCTGATTATGAAAATGCGTGAAGAGTGTGTTGAGTGCTTGTATCATCAACACCGTCGATTACTTAAAAGCGGCAAGTTGCCCTCCGAGATTGCGGAACGGTCGCTGCGTGAATTTGAAAAGCATATTCAAACTCTTGATATTAAAGAATTTACTCCGCCTGAAGTTGCAGGAGTTTTCTATGATGTACTGCACCGAAATACGGCAATTAGTGATCTCTACGCCGAAGAAAAAAGAATTTCAACCGAGTTTGCTCTAACTCTCTATGATGAATTTGCCGAGAAGTTAAAAGTTTCCTCTAATCGCTTCACGGATATAATCAAATTGGTTATCGCAGGAAATATTATTGATTACGGGGCGGATAAGGACTTCACTATGGACAAAGCGAGAAGTTATATCGCAAACGCCCTCAAAGCCGAAGTCGATTCAGCTAAAACGGAAAAATTAAGAAGTTTAATGGATCAGGCGAAAACGATTTTTTATGTTGCCGATAATTGCGGTGAGGTGGTTTTTGATCGATTTTTGATGGGAGAATATCGGGACAAAATTACTCTGGGCGTCAGGGGCAAGCCGATTTTGAATGATATTACAATAAATGAACTTGAAATGTCTCAACTTAATGATTTTCAAGTAGTTAGCACAGAGGATAATGTCCCCGGAGTCTCTTTGAGGAAAAGCGGTAAAGAATTTCTGTACCACCTGTATAACAGTGATCTGGTAATAGCTAAAGGGCAGGGGAATTATGAGAGTTTGCATGAAATTGAGCGTCCGATTTGCCATTTGCTTTGTATCAAATGCGATGTAATCAGTTCTCTCGTTGCAGTTCCGAAATTTAATACTTATATCGAAATTAGAAATTGTTAATTGCAACTGAATTTCAGAATATAATTAAAAAAACTTCCAAAAAAATAAAAAAATAGATAAAAAAATATCTAATTTTGACTTGAAATTTTAAAGAGTTGTGATATAATATTAAAAGTTAAGTAAAAAAATATCTAACTTTTGAAATAAGTATTGTTATAAACTAAAAAAAGTTAGTGAGAGAAGTTATTATGAGCAAAAATAAAATTTTGAAATCGCCGACAATCAGACGATTGCCGACTTATTTACATAAATTGATTGAAATGAGAAAAAGCGGTGAGACCATTGTCGCTACTCCCGTTCTCGCTAAATATATGAATATCGGCGAAATTGTCGTTCGCAAGGACTTGGCTATTACCGGAATTACAGGGCAACCGGGTGTCGGTTACAAAATTAAGGAACTTATTGATGCAATCAAAAGTTTTTTAAATTGGGATATGACTTCAGAAGCCGTTTTAGTCGGTGCCGGTTCACTCGGCAGTGCTATTTTGGGATACGAGGGATTTGAGGAAAACGGCTTAAAAATTATTGCCGCTTTCGATGCGGACGGGGATAAAATCGGTACGGTTATTCACGATTGCGAGATTTTTCCGGTTGCCAGACTCTCTGAACTCTGCAAAAGATTGCAGGTAAAAATCGGTATCATTTGCGTGCCTGCTCCATTTGCACAAGAGGTTGCAGATGACTTGGTTGCAGGCGGAGTAAAAGCGATTTGGAACTTTGCCAATGTGGCACTGAAAGTACCTGACAGTGTGATTGTGCAAAGAGAGGTGATTGCAGGCGGTTTGGCTCTGCTGTCAGTGAAACTTAATTCACAAAATTATGATATTAATTAGTTTTATTGGAATATTAAGGTGTTTGTTGTAAAAAAATATTAACAATGCGAGGGAAAAATGCAAGTAATTAACGAACAAACAAACAGTATGATTGACAATTTACAGGTGGTCAATCAAATTTTGGAGCGAAATGGATACAATCCGGCAAAATTGATTCCGATTTTGCAGCAGATCCAGGAGGAATTCAAGTATTTGTCAAAAGACGTAATCTCTTATGTCGCAAATAGTTTGAATTTGCCCGCTTCTCGTGTCTATGGAGTAGCAACATTTTATGCTCACTTCTCACTTACCCCCAAAGGCAAATATGTTTTCCGCCTCTGCGACGGAACTGCCTGCCACGTTAAAAAATCTCACGGTATTTTGAATGCTCTCTATGCCAAACTCAATATCAATGCTGAAAATAATACCAGCAAAGATATGCTTTTTACCGTCGAAACTGTCAGTTGTCTCGGTGCTTGCGGTTTGGCTCCGGTTATGGTGGTCAATGGTGAGGTTCATGGTCAGGTAACTCCGGAGCAAGCTATCGCAATTGTTGATGAACTTATCGCCGCAGAAAAAGCTGCTAAGTAATAATGAACTATTAATTTTTTAAGGATAAAGGATAATATTATGAGCAATATGAAGCTGAGCCTTGAAGAAATCAAGGCTAATTACGAGGCAAAAGCAAGTCAATTGAAACGTCGTATTATCGTTTGCGGCGGTACCGGTTGTGTGGCAAACGGTTCTTTGAATGTCCGTGACGCTTTTGAAAAAGAACTCAAAGATTTGAACAGCAATGTTGTTTTGGAGCTTGATGAGCATGATTGCAGTGATGCAACTTATATCTCTAAATCAGGTTGTCAGGGCTTCTGCCAGATGGGACCATTGGTTCACATCGAGCCTGAACACATTCTTTACGTCAAAGTAAAAGTTGAGGATGTCCGTGAAATCGTTGAGAAAACTATTCTCAAAGGTGAGATTATTGAACGTCTTCTCTATCATAACCCCAAAACCGGCGAAGTAGGCAAAGGTAATGCAGAAATTCCGTTCTACAATCGTCAGAAACGTGTGGTTCTTGCTAACTGCATGATCGAACCATCTTCAGTTGAGGAATATATCGCTAAAGGCGGTTATTTCGGCGCTCGCAATGCTGTAACTAAAATGACTCCGGCAGAAGTTTGCCAGACTGCTATTGATGCAGGGTTACGCGGACGCGGCGGCGGCGGCTTCCCGACCGGTCTTAAATGGAAGTTCACTTTGGCAAGTCAGAATGACAAAAAATACGTTATTTGTAATGGTGACGAGGGTGACCCGGGTGCATTTATGGACCGTTCAGTTATGGAGGGTAATCCGCACTCAGTTATCGAGGGGATGATGATTGCCGCAAAAGCTATCGGTGCTGACGAGGGTTATGTTTATGTTCGTGCTGAGTATCCTTTGGCAGTCGAGCGTATGCGTAATGCCTGCAAAGATGCTGAAGTGGCAGGTTTGCTCGGTGATAATCTTTTCGGAACTGATTTCTCATTCCGCTTGAATATCATGGAGGGTGCAGGTGCGTTTGTTTGCGGTGAAGAGACTGCTTTGATTGCTTCTATCGAGGGTAAACGCGGTATGCCTAATCCGAAACCGCCGTTCCCGGCACAGAAAGGTTTGTGGGGCAAGCCGACTGTTATCAATAACGTTGAAACTTTGGCAAGCGTACCGGGTATTTTCCTGAACGGAGCAGAAAATTACCGTTCAGTCGGTACTGAAAAATCTCCCGGAACTAAAACTTTTGCTCTCACCGGTCACGTTGCAAATACCGGTTTGATTGAGGTTCCGTTCGGAACTACTTTGCGTGAAATTGTTTACAACATCGGCGGCGGTGTTACCAATAATGCGGGTCAAATCACCAATGACAACTTCAAAGCTGTTCAAATCGGTGGACCGTCAGGCGGTTGCTTAACTCCTGATATGCTTGACTTGCCCTTGGACTTCGACTCATTGAAAAGCGTCGGTGCTATGGTCGGTTCAGGCGGTTTGGTGGTTATGAATAATCAGACCTGTATCGTCAAAATCGCCCGCTTCTTCATGCAGTTCACCCAGAATGAATCATGCGGTAAATGCGTGCCGTGCCGTGAAGGTACCAAGCAGATGCTCGCTTTGCTTGATGATATTATCGAGGGTCGTGCTGACCGCAAAACTTTGGAACTTTTGGAAGAAACTGCTAAAGCTGTGCAGATGGCTTCTCTCTGCGGTTTGGGCAAAACTGCTCCGAACCCGGTGCTTTCAACCTTGCGTTACTTCCGTGATGAATATGAAGCCCACGTGCTTAAGAAGGTCTGTCCGACCGGTGAGTGCAAAGCCCTCGCTCGTCCGGAAATTGATCCTGAAAAGTGCAAAGGCTGTACCGCTTGTGCCAGAAAGTGTCCTGTCGGTGCTATCAGCGGAACTGTCAAACAGCCGCATGTTATCGACGCTGACAAGTGTATTAAGTGCGGTGCTTGCAAAGCAGCTTGTAAATTTAATGCTATCATCGGTTTATAATTGGGGAGTTAATCTAAAATGGATAAGAAAAATTTTGTTATCGTTAACGGTCGTGAAGTTGAAATCAACGGCGAGCGTAATTTGTTGGAGCTGATCAGAAAAATCGGTATCGAAATTCCGACTTTCTGCTATCACTCAGAATTGTCAATCTACGGTGCATGCCGTTTGTGCTTGGTTGAAGTTCAGGGCCGTGGTATCATGGCTTCCTGCTCAACTGCACCCGAGCCGGGAATGGTTATCCAGACCGACTCTGCGGCTATCCGCAAAATGAGAAAAATCAATGTCGAACTTTTGCTTGCTAACCACAATCGTGAGTGTCCGTCATGCTCAAGAAGTGCTAATTGTACTTTGCAGGACTTGGCTCGCAAACTCGGTGTAAGCGATGTTCGTTACAAACAATTGACTGAAAAGAAACCGCTTGACAAGTCATCTCCGTCATTGGTTCGTGACCCGAATAAGTGTGTTCTCTGCGGTGATTGTGTCCGTGTCTGTGCCGAAGTTCAGACTGTTGGTGCTTTGGACTTCGTTAATCGTGGTTCAAATGCTAAAGTTGCTCCTGCTTTTGAACGTGGACTTTGCGATGTTGAGTGCGTAAACTGCGGTCAGTGTGCGGCAGTTTGCCCGACCGGTGCAATTGTACCTAAATCTAATACCGAAGAAGTTTGGAATGCTATCCACGATCCGTCAAAGAAAGTTGTTGTTCAGGTAGCTCCGGCGGTTAGAGTAGGTTTGGGCGATATGTTCGGAATGGGAACAGGTGAAAATGTTGCCCGTCAAATGGTCAGAGCTTTGAAGCTTATGGGATTTGATGCAGTTTACGATACCTGTTTTGCTGCTGATATGACAATTTTTGAAGAAGCAACTGAACTTTTGGATAGAATCAGCAACAACAAGCCGATGCCGATGTTTACCAGCTGCTGTCCGGCTTGGATCAAGTTTGTAGAAACTTTCTATCCTGAATTGTTGCCGAATGTATCTTCAACCCGTTCTCCGCAGCAGATTTTCGGTTCAGTAGCCCGCAAAACTTTGCCGGCGAAAATGAATGTTAAGGATGAAGACTTGGTAGTTGTTTCAATCATGCCTTGTACCGCTAAAAAGTTTGAAGCTAAACTTGATAAATTCACCCATGAGGGCAGACCTGACGTTGATTATGTTCTTACCACCATTGAATTGGCTCAGATGATCGAGTCAATGGGTATCAATCTCAAGGATTTGGAAGGTGAAGCATTTGATATGCCGCTCGGTTTCTCAACCGGTGCAGGTGTAATTTTCGGTGCAACCGGCGGTGTTATGGAGGCTGCTCTCCGTTTCGCGGTTGAAAAAATTTCAGGTAAAGAACTTGAAAGTGTTGACTTCAAGGATGTTCGTGGTCTTGAGGGCAGAAAAGAGGCTGAATATGATGTTAACGGAACTAAAGTCCGTGTCGCTGTCGTTCATGGCCTCGGTAATGCAAGAAAACTTATCGAAGATATGAAAGCAGGCAAAGTTGCTTATGACTTCATCGAAGTTATGGCTTGCCCCGGCGGTTGCGTAGCAGGTGGCGGTCAGCCGATTTCAACCGTTGATAATTTCCGCACCAAACGTGCAAGCGGTCTCTACAAGACTGATAAAGAACGCCAGTTGCAGAAGTCACAGGATAACTACCTCGTTGAAGAGTGCTACAATGAGTGCATGGGCGGTCATGCAGGTTCTCATGAAGCTCACGAAGCTTTGCATACCCACTACCAGAACCGCAATTTGATTTTTGACGCTCGTTCAACTATCTTGCGTGGCAAAGATGAGAAATTGACCGACATCTGTGTAGTTCTCAGCACCAAAGGCGATACTTCAAAGGGACAGGCTTTCCTCGGAGAAGTTGTCAATATGGTCAGAGCTAACGGCTTGGAAAACAAAGTCAATATCGAAATTGCTTACAGTCCGAAAGAACTTGATGCAAACTTGGTTTACGCTGTAATCGGCGACAAGAATGTTAATACAACTCTTGCGGAAGCAGTTGAGATTGCTAAAAAATGCCTGGCATAATTTAGTGAATTTTTTGAGAGAGGCTGAATGAAAGTTCAGCCTCTTTTTTTGTGGGTTATGGGTTATAAATTGAGAGCAACTGTGCTTGAATTATCCGATAGACCGGACAAAATTAGCTTATTTCTTCCGATGTACCATAGTTGCTATGCTTGTTTTTTTCTGGATGCTTCATCGTTTTCGCTCCTCTGCCTGACGGAAGTTTGTTTTGCTGCAGAGGTAAAGCGATTTCAAACTTGTCATTCAGAGAGAGCGTAGCGAAAAATCCGGAATTCTGCACCGCAAGGATCGCATTTTGCTATCTATCAATGCATTCAACCCTCCATGCAATAAAACAGCTATGTTTCTAAATTAATTTTTCTTTTTTTTCTATTTAGGGTATTGACATTTTGAAATCTTATGCTATAATATAAAAGAAATGCAATCGATTGCATTTCTCTATCGGCGCGTTTTTTTTCCTTTGTTTTTTGGGAAGTTAAGCATTGGGAAAAAACGTGGATTTTTCAACAAATTATTTAAACAAGGAGGAAAAAATGAAAAAATTGTTGAACTTTACTTTGATCGAACTTTTAGTCGTAATTGCCATCATTGCAATTCTGGCAGGAATGTTGCTTCCCGCATTGAATAAAGCCAGAGAAAAAGCCAGAACTACTGCTTGCAAAAGCAATATGAAACAGGCTCTGCTCTATCAAACTATGTATGCAAATGACAATGATGATTTAATGTATATCTCTGCGGATGCAGGATTTGGACAAATTAATTGGGCTGATGCCTTGAGAGTTGCCGGATTTATTAATGATTACAAAGCTCTACGCTGTCCGTCATTACCGTTAAATGCTTATTGGGCAGGTGTTGCAAAAAATAATCCGGACGGTTCAGGTGAAATTATTTACGGTATGAATCTTTATGTGCGTGTAGTTATGCCGAATATTAATGTAATTCAACTTAAACGCTTGAAATCGGCTGGATCTTGTTTGGTTATGGCAGATACAGCCCATGGTATTGATAAGAGTGCTAATTGGAAGCAGCAGCAAGCTAAATCCTGGGCTTATGCGGCAACGAAAGCCGGAACCGGTATTCACTTGCGTCACGGCGACAAGTGTAATGGCGGATTCGGTGATGGTCATGTGGAACAACTTGATAAAAATACTCTCAAAGACATCGCCGATGAGGATGATATGCTTATTAACGGAGCAGGCAACAAAATTACTGCCGTTATGGGAGGTGATTGGGAGATTGTAAATTTGTAATTCTTTTTTTACAATGTAATACATTTGAAAAAAATGTAAAAAAAATGTGAATTTTATTTGCAATATTTAAGAAAGAATGCTATTTTGTATAAAATAGCATTTTTTTTAGGAGGTTTTTATGAAAAAAAGCATTAGTTTTTTGGCAATTGCAGCAGCTGCAATCAGTTTTGTTTGTGCCGATGAAGCGGCACAACTGCGGGAGAATTTGAAAAATATGCCACGCCCATGGGCGAAAGAAAATTATTCGGCAATCGGAACTGCCGCAGAGAGTTATGAGGGCAGAACAAATTTGGCTAAGGGCAATAAACTTGATTGGAGCATGTTTGAGAGTTCTTTGCAATATTGGGCTAAACAATTTGATTATTGCACACTTGATGTGCTGGGCAAAACTTTGGAAAATGATCCTATTTACTGCATGAAAATCACCAATAATGCGATTCCGTCAGATAAAAAATTCAAAATATTGATAGTTGCTCATCATGGCGGCGGCGAGAGGTCAGCACTTCATAGTACCATGGCGGCGTTGGAATTTTTGGTGTCTGATGAGGCAAAAAAATATCGCGATAACTATGAAATCAGAGTTATCCCCTGCGGAAATATTTTTGGTTATTTCCGCTCTGAAACTCCGCAGAACAGCAAGGGAATTGATCCTTATGCCGGCGGTCGCGGAAATCACTGGGATATTAAAAATTTAGTGCCGAAAAAACCTGAAAATACTCCTGAAATCGTGACTTTCTGCAAGGTTTTGGATGAAATGAAGCCGGAATTATTGCTTGACTTCCATGGAGTAGGCAGACTTTACCCGGGAATTATTATGACCCAATATATCGGTGGGGCCGGCAGTAATCACGTTTTGAAACCGTGGGCGACTGATTTGATTAATTATGTGCGGGATATGGCAGGAAAAAGCGGAACTCCCTGCTATGATTTGGATGAGGAAATTCAGCGATTGGTTGCGGTAAATGACGCGAGAAAGGCTTTTCCGCAGAGATTTCGTGATTCAGGAGATTATTTCTATACCGACTTGTATCCGTATTTGAAGTATCACACTCTGCCGTTGATCTTTGAAATTTCACATGAGCAAATGGCAGTTGAGGGATTGCGTGGCGTACTTGAATACGGCATGAATGCACCTGCAAACTTGGACGGCAGTTTCCCGGTTGATAATATTTTAACTGACTGGGGCGGATTTATGGTGCAAGCATGGGGAACTACTCCGGGGGAAAAGCGAGTAAGCAGGGTTGAACTTTGGAATAAAATTGAGGAAATGCAGACTTTTGCAGTTGCTCCGCCGGTATCGTACAGAATTTTCAGAGTAGTTACTTTCGGAAGCAATGGCGAGAAAGAGTTTATCGGTAATTTGAAACCGACTTGGTCGTATGATACCAAAACAACCGGAATTTTTAAGAATCGCCCTGATACCGATACGGTAAAATGGAGCGTGATTGACCAGTTTATTAAATTGGGTCCGGAGGGAAGAGTCGGTAAGGTCTATGCAAATTTTAATGTCAAAGAGGCAAAGTGTCCGCAGAATGGTATTTCAATGGCTTTTGATATTCAAATTGCCAAAGAATACGATGTTGATTTATTGGATATTCGTTTAAATGGGATTAGCTTGAAAAAAGACAGTCGTGACGGTTATCAATTAATTAAACATAATAGAGGTCATCGTTTAATCGTTAATGTGCCTCCTGAAAAATCTGCGAAAACTGCAATGTATATTGTTTCTGCTGCCTATAACTCCAATGCTCCTTTGAAATGGGGTTGGGAATCACCGAAAAATATCCCCGTAACTAAAAGAGATATGGCAAGAGTTAATTATCCGGAACTTTTCACTGAGGGATTTGATAATCGCACTCCGCATGTAATCAATGGGGATTACAATAACGGCAAATCTGCTTGGGGATTTTTCAGCGACAAAAAAGCAAAATTGGTTGCCGCTAAAAACGGCAAAGGTGCAGGAGTTTACGCAACTCCGGTAACTGCTTGGTGCGGTGATCGTTTCGCATGGGAAGGAGATAAAAATCACTCTGTAGGTTTTGACTTCAAAGTTGCCGATAATGGCGGATTTATCCATAAAATCGGACAGCGGACGAAACCTTATGTAATGACTTGGGGCGTACAGAATGGCAGAGTTTATGCCGAAACTATCGAAAACGGTGCGGTGAAAAAAGTTCTTACCGACATTGAAGTAAAAAATGATGTCTGGTACAATGCGGAAGTGATTTTTGAAGCCGAAAATTTCAAACTTGTTATTACTGATGCGGCAGGTAACAAATCTCAGACAAGTGTTTTTGTTCGTAAAAAATCTGATTTTATCAGTGCAATGACCTTTATGCCTGTCAATAAAAATGGTAATTTGAACGTAATTATTGATAACGTTAAATCAAAATAAATAATTAAAACAAAGGAGTTTTTATGAAAAAATTATTGTTGTGGGTAACTTGCTTTATTGCATGTTGCGGAGTTATGGCACAAGATGTGGCGTATGTCTATCAGGACTTTGAAAATGAGAAGTTTTTTAGTGATTTATCATCAAGCGGTTACACCCGTGATCGCAGTAATGATCATAATGGCAATTGGGGTGTTTTTACCAAAACAGGTGCGACTACTATTTCCACTGAAAATGCTTTAAGCGGACGTCATGCCGCCAAAATTATCCGCATGGATAAAAGCGTCGGGCAGAGTCCTTTGGTGGTGAATGTCAATAAGGATACAATTAAAGTTCCGTGTGTGGTTGAAGCTTCATTTAAGCGTATTGACAAGTCCGCTTTTACAATCGGTATCGGCGGTACAAGCAAGGGCAATGCGGCGGCACTTCTTTGTGATGCGTCAGGCAAACTCTATTTATACGACATGGATAGCAAGCGTTATCATGTAAGTAAATTGTCTTTACCTGCGGAGAAATGGGGCAAAATTTCTTTCAATGTCGGCGAAGAAAATATTGATGTAATTTTATTTGTTGATGGCAAAGAATCGCTGATAGGAACTGTTCCGAGCGGTGTTTTAGCTCGTGAGGGCGTCAAAAAAGCAGAATTTATCCCCTCCGTCAGTGCGGTCGGAAGTGTCACTTATGTCGATGATGTCGCAATTCGCCCTGCGAATATTTCCTTTGATTTCAATCGGGTCAATGTCATTTCTGCCATGAATGGCGGTCGTGCTGAATTTATCGACAAAAATAAGAAAAAGATTGATGCCGAAAAGGTGATTGACGGAAATATTGCCGATGCTAATGGAGCAGGGGTTGTGGGAATGCCTGCAACTTTGGAGATTACGCTCGCTGAACCTGCAATGGTTAATTTAGTTAGAATCTATCCCGGTAATATCATTTGTGCCGGTAATCCATCGGGAGAGACCGGAATAAAATCCTATAAAGTTGAAATTTTGAGCAACGGTTATTACCATTTGGTAGGCGAGGGGAAAAATCAGCCGAACTATCTGGAGAGCGGATGTATTTCAAATAAAGATTATTATTTCCTCCATGCTTTTCCGACGGCTAAAGCGGAAGCACTTCGAATTACTTTGATTGAATCTACGGATACCGGACGGCGTTCAGGCAAAACCGAATTGTTGCCGCAGAGCAATCGCTATGCCTATATCCGTGAAGTTGAGTTATTCTCTGCTGACAGCAAACTCGTTGGGGCGAAAGCACTTACCGCAGTATTGCAGGGAGATTTTCAGCTTGGAATTTACCGTGAGGAGAGAGAAGCAACTGTCGCATTGAAAATGGTTGACGAAGTTGCGGATTTTCCTGCTGAATATACTTTGATCGACGAATCAAGTAAGAAAGTTATCAAAAAAGAAGCGGTAACTATTAAAAACGGGGATAATAAATTCACCTTTGATATTGCTGATTTTGCTGATGGTAATTATCTATTCAGCTTGAAATCACTTGATAAAGAGAATAAGATTAAAGGCGAACTTCACCGCCGCTTGAGAGTCAGTCGTGAAGTTAAAGCAACTCCACCGAGCGGAATTATCGATGTAAAAAATGCCAAAATTTTTCCGATTGACGATTTTCACTTCGCCGTTCGCAAAAATGTGAAAACTGAAAGCTCTGTTGCCAAAACTTATCAGGCAACAACTCCGCTTGCACCCGAGCGAGGTGTTCAAACTGCCAGAGGTTCTTATACTTTGGATATTCGTGATGACGGAACATTTGTAATCTATTTTGCGGATGCAACTCGTTCCGGGAAAGATCGCAAATACCATTACGCCTCCAGCAAGGATTTAGTAAATTGGACTATTAGTGATGAAGCTCCTAACGGTGTAAAAAATCGCATAATGAAATCACCGTTCGAGCCGATTCCTGCGGCAGCAACTCCGAAATGGGGAGCAAAAACTCCGCTTGACAAAGCGACTTTGAGATTTTATCAGGAGTCAGACGGTAAAGTGCCTCTGAATGAAGTCCGTGTCCAGTGGTTTCCGCCGTCAAGAGGGGATATTACTAAATTCGGAATGAAAACTTGGAGTTTCTATCCGATTTGGGAAAAGAATGCAGGTGAGTGGATTGTCCTGACCCGTGAACCGCTTTTGATTGATAAATTCTCATATTCAGGCGAAGAATTGGAAATGGAATACGACGGCAATGATAACTTCGCACCGCAGTATTTGTCCGAAGACGGCAAAACCGTTTTTGCCGCTAAAGCATGTAAAATTCGCCGTTTCCGTCCCTACACGGTCGAGTATGATAACTTGCCTGAAATCAATCGTGTAATGAAAACTTTTTACTCTAATGACGGATTAAATTGGGAGAGCCGTTATCTGACCGTACCTAATTTGAATGACCATTGGAGTTACCAGCATTACGGTGCTTATTATCAGCGAATTGCGAAAAGTTTTTATCTCGGATTTATCTGGGTTTATCATTGCAGTAATCAGCAGATTTATCCCGAAGTAATTTACAGCCGCAATGGTTTGAACTGGCATCGCTTGGATAATCCGAAACCTTTCATTGAAAATGGCAAACCCGGCAATTGGCTTTTCGGAATGAATTTCCTTGAATCCGTACCGCAAAAGCATAATGGCAAGTATTATTACACTTTGGGTAGTGCGCACAGACGAGCCCACTTCTATAATACTTACCATGATGACATCAGCCATATTACCGCCAAATTGCTTGAACGCAGTTTCAGCGGACGAAATCTGCCGCAGGAGTGGGCTTTCTTTAAGGAAATCGGCGGCTGGGAAGGCTTGGCAAAGGATATGCATGAAGCAAATGCCTGCGTCGGTCTGGCGGAAATTCGTGAGGACGGTTGGATTGCCGTAACTGCGAAAAAGGATAATGCGGAGTTAATCAGCCGTACATTTGTTGCGACAAATAGTAAATTGATTTTGAATGCTAAAGGTCAAATGACCATAACTTTGCTTGATGAGAATGGTAAAAATATCGATGGTTTTACTGCTCAATTTAATGGTGATGATACCGAAAAAGTCATTATTTGGGCAAATGGCAGCAATGAGTTGCCGAATCAGCCATTCAAAGTAAAAATCACTATGACAAAGTCAAGCGAAATCTATACTCTGGCATTTAAATAGGAAATTGCTTGGGACAGATCTATCGGATAATTCGTACCCAACGTTCCTCTCGACCTTTCAACGGATTTTTTGAAAGCAGGTGTCGAGAGGCGAAAACTTTTTAACTTTTCTGCAATTTTGCAAAAAATTGCAGGAGGTTGAAAAAGTTGTTGCCTTCGTCCATGAATATGGATAAAAAATTTTGAGATGTGAAAATTTGAAAAATTTTCGCATCTCTTTTGGTCAAGGTCGCTGACCTTGCGTAGGGGTGTGGGGACGGCGTT
>JAFTJQ010000065.1 GCA_017456285.1 Lentisphaeria bacterium | reverse complement strand
TTACTTGGCAATATATACCGGAGTTGTTCCACAAGCAAAACAAGCGGATTTAATTAATAAATTAATGAATGGTGAATTTATAAAAGCAACATTATCTTCACTGTTTTATATAGTAGAAGTGATGGCAAATTACAATGAAGAAACAAAAATTTACCTGGAAAAACAACTGCTTAATACATTTTCGCCAATGCTTGAAGAAGGGAAAACCACTACTCTTTGGGAAACAGCAGATGGTGCTGCTGCATTTGATTATTCCGGCAGCATGTGTCACGGTTGGAGTGCAATATTAATTTATTTTTATTATAAATATATTTTCCAACTGAAACATCTCTAAAAAAAACGGGACTTAAAAAAAGTCCCGTTTTTTTATATAATTTTTTATACAATCTTAATAATTTTTTCTTCCATATTCCATGCTGAAAGTTTCAGTGTTTTAACATCTTCTTTATCAACAGTAATTTTCACTTTGACTAATTTAGTTTCACCGACATTGACAGTAATGTAGTTATTGCAGAAAAAGACTTTTCTATTATCTACATTCGGCAATTCCGCTTTGAGCATTAACGCAGAATAATTACCGTTATTACGAATAGAAACTGTCAAAAGCGATTCTCCGTTTTCTTCCGCAATTAGGGTTGCAACCGCCAAATTCGGCTTTTCCAAATTAAAGACCTGCTTATAATCAGGTACACCATAAATCACAGAGTCGTTAAAAATAACTTCTCCACCTTTTTTCAAGGTCAATTCCGCAATAACAAGCTTACCCATTAAATCAGCAGGTAATTCACATCTTAAATCGGCTAACTTAGCTCCGCCACGCTTATAACTGCCGTTGAATTCTTTGGCAAGCAAAACTTTGCCGTCAAATGTTACAAGTTTAAATTCAGACTTGACATCATCAATATCAAAATCACTCATAATATAGAGTTCACCCTCAAATTTACCGTTTTTGCAACACCAATCGTTATCTTTGATTGAAAGCACGGTATTTTTCTGCACTTCCGCCAAGCGGTAATATGCCATTTTCGGTACAGTATAGTAGTCAATGTAACTCCATGCCAAAGTCGGCCACGGTTCATTGTATTGCCAGAAAAGACAACCGCTACTTACAGGAAATTTACGGCGGCAATGATTTATCCAGTTTGCAAGCATATCTCTTTGGGCAAACATACTTGCCTGCGCCTTCTGAGGAGTAGTTTCTGCATTGAAAAACTCTTGCGGAATTTTCCAATCAAAACAACGACAAGGCGGATTGAAGTGATATTTCCAACTGGTCGCATTCGGATTATCTAAGTCGGCTTCGGGAATAAATTTTTTGATACTCTCATATTCACAGAAAGCATTACAACCGATTTCAGAAACAAACTGGCGGTGGTGGTTATTGATAAACTCATGAGTTGTAAATGACCATGGCCCATGATGTCTTTCGCCGGGAATTGAGAGATTAGGAGAAGTCACATGGAATGGCAAATGCGGAGCAAACTTGCGAGTTAACTCCTCGTACTGGACATAAACAGGGCTATTGGGAATTTCGCCATAATAAAGCATTTCATTGCCGCCGCAAATCATCGAAACTGATACATGGTTGCGGATTTTGCGTAAAATTGCCTCTCCCTCAATTTTCTTAAATGCCACATACTCTGCATCCTTACGATAATTGCTGCATGAGTGCATGAACTCCTGCCAAACCATAATTCCGTACTTGTCGCAAGCATCATAGAAATATTCTTTCTCGATAATACCGCCGCCCCAAACACGGAAAAGATTACAGTTTGCTTCGGCAGCCAAACGCACCAATCGATCATAATCTTCTGCTTTAAGTCTGGACAACATCAATTCAGCAGGCACCCAGTTTGCTCCACGGGCAAAAACTTCTACTCCGTTAATAGTAAATGTGTGATTATAAGATTTATCCGCCGAATTCGGATTTCTCCGCATTTCCAAAGTCCTGAATGCAACCGTTTTTTCAGTAACTTCCCCCTCGATTTCCAAAGTCAATTTATAAAGCGGTTGCTTTCCTGCCCCATTGGGATACCACAATTCCGGATTCGGATAAACAAACGATAATTCAGAGTGATTTTCACCATGAATAAGATTCAATTTCTCAGTAAATTCAATTTTTTTACCCTCAAAACCTTTGGGTTCCAAACTGATTTTCAAATCAAATTCAGCATTTTTCTGGGCGACAGTATCAACTTCAAGAGAAATTTTTTCACCGTCCCACTGAAAAAAACAATCACTGATTCGAGCTTCATCGTTGGCACTTAAATAAAGACTATCCCACAATCCTGCTGCAACCATGCCTCGCATCCAATCCCAGCCCCAACTCATCTGACTTCGATGATAATCTGCATATTCATTAGGCTTGTGAGTCATAAGTGATGAGTGATTCGGACTTGCTTTCGGCATTGGGTCAAAAACGATTGCCACAAAATTCTCTCCGTCACGATTGATAAAGTCAGTTACATCAAATTCATGCTGGATAAACATGCCGGTAATTTCACACAAGTCCTGATGATTAAAAAATACTCGTGCTTTGTAGTCAATTCCTAAAAATTTAAGTTGAAAACGCTTTTTATTTCGTATATTTTCGGGGAGAATAAAGGTTTTGCGGAACGCCCATGAATAATTTTCCGACCAGCGAGAATAATCCATATTACGCCCGAAATAAGGATCGGCAATTACATTATTCTCCAACAAAGTCGTACGGTCACTCCCCGGGATTGAACACTTGAAAGCCGCCTTGTATTGACTATTCGGACGAGGAAATTCAGCACTCTCGGCACTATCCAAATACATATTTTTTATATCCCACCAGTTCGGCAACCAGTGGTCATATTCTCGATTGGTGATAAAATAATCCGCTTCCCAATCATTGCCGTCTAAATAAAATTTCATAAATAAAACTCCTTTTTCTCTCCATTAATATATTCCTGATAACGCTTGTACAAACCGTGAGCTTGAATATAACATGAGTTCGGACTCATAAAGTGTGAAAACTCAAAGGTCATTGCTCTTGACAAACCGGCCTCTTCGGCTGCTTCAAGTTTACAGCGAAGTTTATCCCATTTTATCGGGAAAAAGTCAATCGGCATATCACGATCGAAACTTTCAGTATTTGTCCAGCAGTCAATACCGTATTTATCGCAAAGTTTCTTATTGATTTTAAGGAAAATCGGCAAAAGTTCAATCTCTACATGGCCATCTTGGAATGCAATAATATCAACTAATCCCTGAAGACTTTTCATAATTTTATCCCATTGAGCTTCATGGTCGGCAGGGTCAATAGTTTTGCCGAGTTTTTCCATATTTTCGTTGTAGGCTTTTGCGCCTTTGATTCCGGGAGAAATCAAAATAGGGAGGTTGCCTGACATATCTTTGAGGTGTCTTGCCATTTTGCGGTAACATTCGGTTGCATGGGTATCATCACCTGCAATTTCCTGCGACAAATACCACCCGGCAAAAGCAGGAGATTTACCGTATTTAGCCCAAATTTCATCATTGACTTCGGTCATAAGTTGGACTTCTGGTTCGACTTGATAATCGTCATGCCACCAGGGATTGCCTGAATCATAAGTTCCGCAGAAAAATTTCATACCGTATTTTTCCGCTAAATAAAGAAACATACCGATTAAATCAATTGATGGCTTAAAAGCAGATTTTTCCCGCTTCAAAACCTCACTCGGAAAAGTTATCTGTCGCTTCCAGCCGCAGCGAATCAAAACCACTGTATCAATTCCGATTGCCTTCATTGCCTGAAAATCTCTATCCCACTCTTCCAATCCCCAATTCTGATGTGGGATATCGTGACTGATTTCATCCAAAAAAGTTGCTGTAATTCTCATAATCTTAATCCTTTATCATTTATAATGTTTCATAAATTTTATCCATATTTGGTAAATATTGATAATCTGCATAGCAGGCTTCGACAATATCACTTAACGGCATTTCCGCCAAGGCGATACAATTATCGGCACAGCTGTAATACATTCTAACCTTGTCGCCCTCCAAGAGTGCATTGCAAGTAAAAACAATATTATCCGCACGACCGATTCGCTCGTAAGGCATTTCGGGGAAAAGCAAAGGGGCTTTAGTTCTTGCAAGAACTTTCCACGGCTCCTTGTAGTCCAAAATTGCCGCATGGAGGCTGTAAATCGACCCGCTGCAAGTAGTTGTAACTCCGTGATAAATTTCAAGCCAACCCTCTTTAATTCTAATTGGCGGTGCACCGGTTCCGACCTTCAAACCGTCCCAATGAGTTTCTCTCGGCATAAGTGATGCACGAGTTTTGCCCCAAAATACCAAGTCGGGCGAGAAAGATAATTCCATAGCGCAAGCAGAGTGTTCATCACCGGCAAAGGGACGATTGAAACAGCAATAAAGTCCATTAATTTTCTCTGGGAATAATGCCCCATTGCGGTTATTAACATGCGACATAAGTGAAACGTGTTCATAGTTCTCAAAGTCGCGAGTTTTAACAATCGCCAAACGAGTTCCGCGTGATTTATTATGGCTGTTATAGACAATAAAATAGTCTTCACCAATTTGAGTAATTCTGGGGTCATACATACCATGCTCAACCCAGCCGTCTCCGCATGCAGGCCAATTAATCGGCTTTGCATCAAATTTAAAATCGATTCCGTTTTTACTTCTGGCAATCCAAAAAATAATTCCGCCCTCACGGTGAAAAACATCGACGATCAAAATATATTCGTCTTTGAACTTCGCAGCACCGGGGTTCAAAATATAATATGCCGCACCATTCGGCACATCTTTAACTTCCAAAATCGGATTTTTTTCATAACGAGTAAATGCAAAATTTTTCATCTTTGATTCTCCATAATTATTTTTCATTATCAATTTCGTCCATGGCTTTTTTATCTGCCAATGAAACTGAACCTGAAACCATACCGTTATCGAGGTGGTTAATTACTCTTTTTTCCAAGTCTTTAAAGAGTTGAATCATATCTTTCGTACCGCCGATACCGAACCAGAACATTGACACAAATGCCATAATCCCCGGCACAACCAATTGAACGATAAAGAAATAGTGACTCCACCACTCAATTTCCCACGGCGAAATCAAGTTCCAGATCAACACAAAAAGAAAAATAATTCCAAATTGGTAGATAAACGAATATGCAAAAAACGCCCATGCAATAAACTTATCGCCTTTGGTGTATTCCGGGGTGATACTGATTAAGGTTTTAAAGATATTTTTCCCCTTGATCGGCTCAAAATTTTTGTTTTCTCCGTCCAAATTGTACTTGCCTCTATGGAGCATGCGATCCAAATTAAACGGAGTTTTGCAAGTTGCATAAGATACAACAACATAGAGAATCAAAGTAATTACCATGGTCATAAAATAGAACTCATAGGAATTAATCGGACACTTTTCAGGATTCATTGTCCATTCGATATAGGGGTGAAACGGCGAAGAGAGTTTGTACAGAATATCGCCGACAGTATCAACCATTTCCCGTCTTTGCAAATAGGGATAAATCACATCCGCCCAGTTGCGCTGAATTGCAATACTGCCGATAGAAAGCAACATCCCTGTAATCAAAGAAGTCCAAGCCCCCGCAGTCGTACCGAATCGACTGTAAAGTCCGAAAATCATCACAGGACCGCAACCGCCCATCCACATCATAGTGACAATTGTTACAAACAAATTAATGTAATCTAATTGAGCCATATACATTGAACCGACAAAGAAAATTATGCCGACCAGAATTGATACAAGCCGCAAAATTCTAATGTGATTTTCAGGACTGATCTCCTTTTTGCTTAATGGCACAATCACGTCTTGGGTAAAGGTCAATGCCGAACTGTAAATTCTTGTATCATCGGTTGAAATCATCGCCATTACCATAAGCAATATAAAAAGTCCTGCTATCCCTGTCGGAAGCAAATGACGCATAGTTCCTGCAATCATCTGTTGATAATACAATGTTTTGTATTGCTGAAAAGTCTTATTTGCCTGCCCCTCATGAGCAATTTTGTCAGTAACAAGTTGCCCCGGTTCAGGGGTTAAAAGTTGTTCTTTGATATTACCCAAATAAATTGTGTCCAAATTTTCCGCATCGCTTAAAGGCTTATCAACTCCGATATTATGCACCAAAGGCTCCTGATTTTGAACGATATTATCAAGTTGACCTTTCATATATGGTGACAAACTGAGATTGGGTTCTTCATTAATTTTTTCACAAATTGACTGACGGATAACTTTGGCAGTCGGGGCGTAATTTTTGTGATTAAGCATAATCAAAACCATTACCGACAGCAGAAACATCAGCATGATATTAATTGCATTTCGCCACGTTCCCAAAAGTCCGCCCATTTTCGCTTCATGTGGAGTTTTGGCAGCAGTGGTTGTCCCAGCTCCGATCCAGCTTGCATGGTGAAAAAAGGTTACAAAAAGTGTCATAACCAGGAAAAAGACATTAAAGTCATTTAAATCCTTAATATCAAAGGGATTCATGAAACTCTCACCTGCAACTCTATCGGTCAGAATCGGTACAATTTCGCTCGACCAGTTAAATTTGACAATGATAAAAACAACCAAAATCGCCATAATCGGATAAAGCAGCATACCCTGCAAGGCATCGGTAATAATAAGTGCCAGAGTTCCGCCCATATAGATAATGGAAATTGCCAGAACAAGGCAGATAAACATTACCAAAGCAAAGGTAGAAATTTCTACGCCCCAAAAACTTATCGCTCTCGGCAAATCAAGAAAATAGATAAAAAATCTCGCCGCCACCGCAGGCATAATGGCATTGGCAAGAATTTCGGACAAAGTTCTCAAACATGCGGCGAAAATTCGGAAACTTCTGCTGTAACGCATTTCCAGAAATTGCCCCAAACTCATCGCTTTGGTTTCTCGAAATCGATAGTAACAAAAACCAGTAAGTCCCATAACCATCCCCATTGGAAGCATTAAATTCTGCCAAAAGGAGAGAGCAAAACCGGTTTTGTAATAGACTTCAACCGAAGCAATAATCACAATAATACTTAAAGCATTGGCAATATCTCCGACGTTAATAATATAACGACCGCAAATTCTCCCTGCTGAAAGGAAATCCGCCACACTTCTAATATATTTTGTCGAATAAATCCCGATTGCAAAAACGAAAGCAACAGGAATAATTACAATCAACCAATCAATCCAACTCATTTTTTATCCCTTCATAATTTTAAGTATTTATCATGTTCAGCAAATTCTCTGCCGTCCGCAAGCTGAATTGTGACATTTTTCGGAATTTTCACTGAATAATTGCTATTATTAAAATCAAACTCAACTGCTCCTTGCACCAAAAACAATGCGCCTTTAAAATTAATTTTACTGTTCTTTAACGGCGTAATTCTAATTTTAGTTCCACCCGGTTCTAAAATTTTAAACCCGGCATAAAGTTGATACAAACCATAGTTTGCCATCGCCGTCCAGACATGACATTCACTTCGGGGAATTGGAGTACCTTCGGGAGTAACTGTACGGCCCGGAACAAGCATTTTTTTGCGGTCGGACATTATTTTTTCGGCAGTTGCCAAATCTCCACACTTGAATGCGGCATCAAAGACAAAATTCTGTCCGAAAAATGCAGGAGTTGTAATTTTATCCAATTTATAACAATTTTTCAACAACTCCCGATCATCACTTATTCCGCTCAAAATCGCCTCGGCATTGATTAAATAACTGTATGTATCAAAGTCAGTATTATCGGCATAAACTTTCTTCTCTTTGTCGTAAAAAATTTCACTCTCTTTTTTAAGTTGATTGTAAATATCTTCCGCCCAGAGAGCGTCGAATTTATTGCCGACAATTTCCGACATTTCCTGATAATATTTCAGAATTTCAGCGACAAAGAATGTTACATAAGCCGAACTCTGCTTGTCACTTTTCGGAGCCTCGCCCAACCAGAACCAGTCACGAGCGAAGTCAACCATATCCCAATACGGCAACTTACCGATTCCGCCCTCCGGACAGCGATGACGCATAAAAAATTCCAGAACTCGGCGAATTGCCCACAAGTTTTCCTCTAAAAGTGTAATGTCGCCTTTGTATTGATAGAGTTCATAAACCATTGCGGCATAGTGCAGCGACCAAATCGGCAGATAGAGGGGGCTTCTGCTCGGATAACTCCCGGCAGTAAGTCCGTTTTCTCTAATTGAGTGGCGATAGTGAATAATTGCCTGCTCGGCAAGCAAAGTATCTCCGCAATTCAACATCGCAATTCTTGCGGCAATTCGGCTGTCGGCAGGGTATTGCACTCTTTCATAGTAAGGACAATCCTCAAAAACATTGTGCGAACAAAGTTCCAATGCTCGATAGCCGATTTCATAAAGTCGGTTTAGTTCTAAATCGTTACTATCAAAAAATCCCTGTTTTTTGTAGGGATAAACTTCTCTTTCCACCTCGGCAAGCTGCAATTCACATGTTTCATAATAGGTCGTAATAACCACTCTCACAAATCGGAATGCACGATAATAAAAGGCTTTCCAAGTCCATTCTCCGCCCTTGCTTGATACATGATCATTCATCGGACCTGTCATCTCGTCATGGGGCAAATTTTTATCGAAATGGCGTTCTTCACCGACAAAAAAGTTCTCCGCATAGAAAAATTTCACATCGGCTTTACCTTTTAAAAATCGGAGCAGAATTCTTCCCGTAGTTTCATACTCCATATCGAGAGTAAAATCAATTTTTGAGCATGGAGAAATTGTTAATTTTTCGCCGTCAAGCATTTTTGACAATTCATTTTCGCTAATACCATGTACATCAAAAAATGACTTAAACTTCTCAATTTTTCTATCCATAAAAGGAATAATACGCTCCCGCAAACGATAATAAAGATTGGAATTTTTTACATTTTCTTCTCGAAAACCGATTTCTATTACCTGTGCAGGCGAAAATTCCGCACCGGCAAAACTTTCACCATTATGCCACTCTCCCGGTCCTGCGCATGGTACTCCGGGGCAACGGTAAAAGTTGATATAAGAGCAATTTGCCGCTTCCCAATTTTTATCAGTACCGATAAATTCACTTGACCCGTCTTCTCTTTTTAATGTTCCGTCCAAAATGAAACAGTCGCGCAAAGCCACTTTGCCCATCGGTGCGCCCCCTCGATAGAAGTCTGGGAAAGCTGATGCAAATCCGACAACTTCGGCAACAAGTTCATTTTTTTCGTTTTTCAAATAGGGCGTTAAATCCACTACATCATAAAAAGTCATCAAGTCATCACTTGCCGCAGGACCTTGTGCAACTTCGATATTGTTACAAAAAAGCCGATAATCCGTGTCGGCAGAAACCGCAACTGTAAGTTCACCTTTGCCTTGAAAAGTTCGGCGAAAAAGCATTGCTCTTCCTGCTTCACAATTTTGCATAACCCCATCTTCGGGAGCAATCCAAGAAGCAGTTCCATTAAAAAATTTCATTATTTATCCCCTCTGATTCTGAAAAATGTCCCGCCGATATACATGTCGCAAGGAGCAGGGAAAGGATAATCCGATCCAATAAAATATGAGTAATAATATCTTCCGTCAGGAAGCGGAGTTAAAGTTGTTTCAGCATTCCAGTTAAAAGGTTTAGTTCCGAAAGAATCGGTAATTTTTACTCTTTCGATGTTGAAATCAAATTCTCCTGAAAACCAAGTTTTGCCATCATCTTTGCTGAATGCCATAAAGTGTCCCGGCGCAACGAAAATTATTGTATCATCTTTCCCCTTCTGGACAAAAGGACGACCGCGAAAACCAAAAGGTGTTTCATAAATCGGCGAAAGCTGACACTTGCCCTGTTCGTCAAAGTAGAAACTGTTTGAAATTGCCTCATCTCCCGGCACAATCGCAAGTGTCCCGTCAGCATTTTTATTTATATAAACTTTTCGATAATTAATACCGTTATGTCTGGGGATATCCATACGATGAGTGCGCAACAAAACAATCAAACCGCCATTGCTTGTTTCACAGAAAGTCGGTTCATGAAAAGTTTGGTTATCATGCGCCCTGACAATTTCCAGCGGTTTACTCCAAGTTTTCCCGTCATCATCTGAATAAAACAGATGTGCCGCACCTTTGCCGTCATACGAAGCAAGATATAATCTCTTGCCGATATATCTAATATCATTAGGATAAAGGTCAATTCCGTCAACCACAATATTACTTCTTACTTTCAAAGTTTTGCCATAATCATCAGATTCGACAATTACGATACTTTTTTCGGGGAATTTTTTAAATTCTTCACCGGAAGAAGGAAGACACATTGCAAGCATTTTGCCGTCGGGTGCTGCGGTTGGTACAGGGATAAAAAAACTATGTGCTGATTGCATTTTTGCTTCCCAGATTTTCTCAAACTT
The DNA here is from genome assembly GCA_017456285.1 of Lentisphaeria bacterium. Taxonomy (GTDB): domain Bacteria; phylum Verrucomicrobiota; class Lentisphaeria; order Victivallales; family Victivallaceae; genus RGIG5270. The sequence continues at coordinate 15,775 of JAFTJQ010000065.1, read as the reverse complement.
TGTCGACCCCTTTTCGGCACGGACACAGATTCTTTTTATAGTGTATTTATCTGCTTGCAAGCGAAAGTTGTAGGATGGTTTTTCGCTCAAATCTCCAACAATCTGTTGAAAAACAACACAAACACCGCCGTCTTTATCCACAAAAACAGCAGGCCAAGCATTATGTCCGGGCTTTTCGGCAGCAGGTGATTCATAAACTTTAACCGTTTCGATGTCGTAAATTAGAGACTTATTATCTGAAGATACGACACATCCGCATAATGCAAAAGCCAATGCGGCACCGAAAATTGTTGTTTTATTAATTTTTTTCATAAGTTGTTCCTGTTGTTATATTTTCATTTTAGAAGTTCTATGAAAGTTATGAAAAAATTTTATTTCCATAGTTTTTATAGAACTCCTTATTGGTATTTTGGGTGCAGAGCGATAAAATTATCGCTCCACACACCACAAATTCTGAATTATAAATTTATTTATCCACTACTTTGTAGAGTTTGCCCTGACCGGGACGGAGCCACGGATCAACATAAGTTTTCGGGAAAAGCTGACCGGTATAGCTATTAAAGTGCTGCAAAGTTTTACCCTCGACCAAAGTCGGGGTGAAATGAGCAATATTTTCCAAACTCAAATTTACCACAAAAATCCAGACATCACCTTTATCATCTTTAAGTTCAGTTACAAGAAAAGAGCAATTTCCACGGTCACTGACAACAGATTTTACCAGTTTTCCGGGAAGAGCTTTGTGCATGGGATATTTTTTGAAAGCGGCTTTATCTTTCATAATCAAACTGTAATAAGCACCCTGAAATTTCAACTTTTCAAGCACCGGAGCAAGTTGTCTTACTCGGAAATTGAGTTCTCTCAAATTGTAATAAGTTGGAGTTTTATCGCCGAGGAAGTTAAAGGGGCCGCCTTGGAAATTCAAGTTTTGATGGCTGTTGGTAATAAAGTAACCGATACCTTTTGCTCCATACGCCAATGAGGTAAAGACTTGGAAATCCAAATCAGCCGCAGTCGGTTCAGGATAGTGGTCATGCTGTGAACTTAAAACCGTTACCCAGAAGTCCAATCCGTATTTAGATGTAATACGCTCAACTGTATCCAGATTTTCAAGGAAAGAAGCAAGTCTTTCAGCCGGCTTCAAGCGCAAATCTTTGTTGCAGTAGTTGTCATAGATAAAGGGTTGTGATTTTTTGTCCCCGGCAAAAAGTTTGCAAAAAGTTTCCACATATTCCTCATAATCAGTAAAACCATGCTGATTCGGTTGCGACCAACTGGGGAAAAAGTTAGTATAAATCGGAATTTTGGGAGCGGTAGTCTTCAAAGTCTTGTAAACTTTTGCGTAGTTATCATAAACTCTTTTGCTCGGTTCATCGGTTACTTGGAACGCATAAAAAGTCGGGTGATCCTTGTAAGTATTAACCATGTTAATTAAATTCTGCTCCATGTCAGCTTCGCCCGAATTATAAATGTATTTATCAATTCCGTTGTGGCGATAAATAATGGTTTTCATGCCGTATTTTTCGCACCAATCAAGTTCTTGCTGATCCCCATAAATAGTAATCATGGTCAAACCCATATCAACTTGATCTTTCACCATTTCTTCATCAATAAGCCAAAGCATGTTATGCCCGTAAATCGGAAAAAACGGCTGTTCCGCCATATTAACTTTTTTTGCCGAAAGAGTCGGAATCAAAGCAGTTAATGCTAAAAAAAGTGTAGTAATTTTTCTCATATTTTTTATCCGTAATTAGTATATTTTTCTGTCAAAGATGTAATTTTTTATTATTTTTTGAGGTTAATTTTTTCGATAGCAATTGAAAAGAAAGTTGTCGGAGAGGCGTTAAAAACGCCTCTCATCGACACTTAATATAAGTTATTTATTTTCAACAAGTTTCAAGTTTCGGAATTCGACAGAATTTTCGATTCCGACAAAAACGACATAGGGTTTTTCCGCCTTTGCGTCTCGTGCAGGTATTTCGAAAGAATATTCAATCCATTCGTCAGCCGGCTCGAAAGGTACCGCATTGATACTTTTGTGCTGATACTTTCCGTCGGCGAGTTTGGTACGCCATTCCACATAGACCATACCTTTGCCTGCATCGGCGGACTTAACTTCACACGAAAAAGTATAAGTCTTGTCCGCATCCATCTGCAAATCGCGTTGAACAAGCATACATGCTTTTTCTTCCGCTTTTACAAGTTTAAGAATTTTGCCGTTTTCAACTTCTTCATCTGCAAGAACTTCCAACTTGCTTTCAGGAGCAACTACCACCTGGAAATCAGCGGGATTTTTGCCATACATTTTAGCAAAATCAGCATTCTTAATCAAGTTAACTTCTTCTGCTGTAAGCAGTGCAGCAATTCCGCAAAAGATCATTACTATAAACTTTTTCATTTGTTAAATCCTAACTTTTGCTGATTAATCAAGACTCGGTTTGAAGTTTCTCTTGAAATTATCTTCGTTCTTCAATTCTGATTCTTTTTTGGTTTCAACGTGGTCAATCATCATAACATTGTATTGATCAGTGCCATGATTTGCTTTTCCAATATAAGATCCCATCATTGTTGCGGCATTTGTAATGGTAGCAACCATAGAATACCATAATTCAGTATCCATCATAACAATCATATCATTATTTTTGATACTGCCCATTTTTTTGCAGGGAGCATTAGCATCATTGTAAACACCCATGTGCTGATTATAAGCATACTCGTGAGCCGCAGCAGTTGTCGGGCGACCATTTGCATCCTGGGTCAATCTTGATGCAGATGGACAATCGCAAGCGATTTTTACAATATTTTTTGCAGAACTCCCGGTATCGCCGGCATAGGGTCTCAAATATTCATACCAGTAACTGGTAATCCATGCTGGCAAGCAATAATCGTCATAATCATTTGCATAGAGATGGATGTACTGATTAACTGATTTTAAGTTGTTGACACATGAAATTGAACGAGCCTTTTCACGTGCTTTGTTGAGAGCGGGCAATAACATACCTGCCAAAATTGCGATGATTGCGATAACAACCAACAATTCGATTAAAGTGAAGTAAAGTGATTTTTTCATTTTTTTTGTCTCCTTCTTGTTAGACGTTTTTGTTAAACCATTAACGGGAATACCGTCCTCATTAATGTCATAAATGAAGAGTTCTCCAATTTATAACTCTCATTACTATTTTAATAGTACCCCATATACTATTAAACATTGTATTTTTCCTAAACACATTAATATTATATCATATTTTTTTCAAAATAACCTTGACAAAATTAGCAAAAAGGTGTACATTATACGCAAAATGGAGGAATTATGCAAAAAAAAGTATTTACTTATGCGCCAATAACAAAGGTTGATGATGTTTTGTTTAATATTCATCGCCACTTTGTTGTAGAAAATGTTATCGAGCATGACCACGATAACTGTATCGAAATTACAATTGTTTCCGAAGGAACTGCACTGCACCACTCCGACGGAAAAACAATCCATTTACAGAAAGGAGACTGCCTTGTAACCTTAATTGATGGTCGACACAGTATCGAAGAACCGAAAAACCTGGAACTTTTTACTATTTCCTGTACTACGGAACTTGATAAAATGATTGGTTTTAATTTGAACTTTCTGCACGGCATGCGAGATCTTTTTACTGGTCGGGGCGAAACGATTATTTTTCACCTGAATAGTGCCGAATTTACCGACATCTGGCGTGTGGTAAATCAAATGAATAAGCTCCAGTCAAACTCAAAAAGCGGAGAATTACGATCAAGTTTCGCTATTTTGCTTTGCCTTTTGGCACAGGCATACTCCCGAATCCTGATGACCGGCAAAAACCAATACCGCCTCGAAAAAACTCTTGATTATATCAATAACCACTACAATGAAGAGATCGAACTTGCCAAATTGGCAAAACTCTCCGCCCTGTCCGAAAGTCAATTAATCCGTACTTTCAAAAAAAATTACGGAATCACCCCGATTGGCTACCAATTAGAGTTGCGACTTACTGAATCTCAAAGACTTCTGCGAGAAACAACCATGTCCGTTTCAGAAATATCTTACCGACTGGGTTTTAGCGACAGTAACTATTTTTCGCACTTTTTCCGCCGCAAACTCGGCTCTTCCCCGGCTCAGTACCGCCGCGAAAACCAAAAGTAGTTTTTTAATGGGCGAGATACGCTTCGCTTCTCCTCCTCTAAATTGCATATCGAATACAAAAACACAACGTCAAAACAATCGGTCAAACGTCGCTTGCCATCTGGTGCAACTAATTTCAACTGGTTAGCAGTACTAACCAGTTCACTATTTTCTTTTTTGAGTTTATTTTTAAGATACTTCCAGTAGTTGCGGTTTTTAGTGTAATCAGATTGTCGATTTAAGTGTATCACAAATGCTTTCCTAAAATCCTGATAAATTACCAGCAAGTTGTTGCTGATTTTGGAATTAAAATCAAATGACTGCCTTAAAGTCGATGGTCGAAAAAGCGGTGTTCTCATACTCGGTTTGAGGAACGATTTTGACCTCCACCATCCTTCGCTAAAGCTACGGATGGCAAGCCAGTCTTGCACCAGTCTACGATTTGCTTTGCACAGAAATTTACAGCAATCTCTCCCGTGAGTTTGCGATGTCTATTGGAAAGGAATTTGCTTTTGCCGATATCTCAAGAAATAACTTTCAGGAGATGGCAGATGATTGCAAAATACGATTATCAGGAATTGCAGATTTGAGCTTTTAGGCTATCCTTTTATTTGTAATTTTTGATTATTTTATTTTTCCCCAGTTGTAATTTCCTTTTTTGCATGATATATTATTACGTTTGCGTTTCGAAGATTGGATAGGATTCTGTATTTACAAAGCAACAGATTATTTTGTCGGTCAACGAAATATATTGTAACAGATAACTACAATCGACGAGGGGTTCATTATGATAAAAAGAATTATTTTAGCTTCTTTTCTGACGGTATCTGCGATATCTTCAGTTTCTGCGGCTTATCAGTATAATGTCCAAGGGAATCAGGGGTGGCTGACATTTGACGGCGATACAACCGTTGCATTTGATTTAATTCTTGACAGTCAGCAAGATAAGGATAACGGACAGGATAATTATATTGATCGTGGTCAGGGCTTTGCCGATTACGGATGGTATAATCTGGATACCGGCGCCAGCGGCTCGTTCAATAACGGCATGAGTGCTTCGTTTACCGAAAATGACCGCATCGGCTTCTGGGTAAAGGATAATGTGGGCGATGTTTATGTTTCAACCAAGCCGGAGAACGATGCTGCGGCAAATATCATCTGGGGAAAATCCCGGGAAATTGACGGCGGCTTCAGCGTTTCCGGAGGAAATTTCGGTTCCAACGGGACACAGGAATATTATGTTTTCAAAGTGAACAATGCAAACTCCAGCGGGAAAACGCCGTCCGGACAGCCCTTGCCCGGAATTCTTGCTGTTCTCGCAGTCGGCGGAGCCGCTGTCGGAGCAAGTAAGTTATATCGTAGTAAAAAAAAATAGGATTGCGAAATGAAAAAGTTTTCTATGCTTTGTGCCGCCGCATTGAGTGTGGTGGCTCTTCCCGCTTCGGCGGCACTTCAGTACAGTTTACAGACCGGAACCGGGGAAGCCTACTTTTCGGTAGATTCCAAGCAAACGGTCTATATTGATGTGAAAAAAAATGATGGCTCCAATGTAGCGATCGGCGACTCCGTTATCAGCAATATCGGATGGTATAACTATAATGATGTTGCAAGTTACCGCGGCAATCAGGGAGGCCGTCCGGGAGGAAATCATAATAACTGGCGTCCGGGCAGACCCGGCGGCAATACAACTTCTGCAGCCATGCCGGAACTGCATTATGGAGATATGAAAACCGGTCTGCTGGGTGAATTTTCTGCGGGGGATAAAATTGTTTTGTGGGTGGAAACAACATCTGCAAACGGGAAAAAAGAAACCTTTACCATGTATAGTCCGACAACTCAGGACAGTGATATCTGGATGCTGTCAAAATCCGGTGACAGTATTATTTTCAACTGGGGAGATTTCGGGGTCGATTACGGAAAAAAATCCCAGAATGCCATCAATCCGGCAGGGTTCCAGTTTACAATTTCCACTAATGCCCCTACTTCCGGTCAGCCTTTGCCGGGGATCATTGCAACACTGATAGTTGGCAGCGGCACAGTGTTTTATCTGAAGAAACGCAAAAAACTTTATGCTTCAAAGTAATCAAAATTGAATCTTCCGATGGTAAAGCAACATGAAAAATTTTGGGAAAAAGCGTATCACTCTTATTTCAGCTGCCCTGCTGATCCTTATTGCATGTATCGGCATGACAGTGTTTTTGCTTTTTTCCAATTACCGTAATGTTGTACTTTTCAAGCAAGCACAAAGCGACTTTCAGCGTGGGGATGAGACCTCTCTGAATGCTGCCGAAGCTCAACTTCTGCAGTTGATCCGCAATGACGATGATAACGAAACGGCTTACCTCATGCTGGCATCCATTGCCGGGCGACGGAAAGTTTATCCTGAGCAGGTTTATTACAGTTACATGGCACACAAATTAAATCCTTTGAGTGCCGAAAACAAAGCAAAATATATCAATAGTCTGCTTTTTGCCCGGGATTTTGAACGGCTGGAAAATTTTCTTTCCCATCAAAGCAATCTCTCTGATGATCTGAAACAAGTCCAGCTTTATGCTGCAGGCCGCAACGGGAACATCAAAAAATACAAAACACAGTTAAAACACAGCGAAACAGATAAGAATATCGGTGCATTGGCGTTATTGTTGTTTGCACAGGACGATTTGAGTATTCAGAAAAAACTTTCAGTGATTGAAAATGAGTTTCAGACCGGGGATCCATTTTTGCAGCAGGAACTGTTTGCTGCTCAGTCAGAACTTTATTTAAAATCCGGAAAGCTTGATGATTCAGAAAAGGCTTTATTGAAAGCGTATGCTCTCAATGAATTTGCTTTTGCTCCGGCATTAGGCAGATTTTACGCAAACTTCCGGACGTTCGGACAATCTTTGGAAATTTTTGAAAAATATCTGAAAAAATATCACGATCAGGCGATTGCTATACAGACGGCTGAAATATATTGTCTGCTCAAAAAAACGGAAAAGATAGCAGAACTCCGCAAAGATTATCAATCTGACTCCGGCTCCGGCGGCATGTTGTGCTGTTATTATTTTGATGCATTGACGGCATTGGCGAACGGGGATATGGCGGCACTGAAAGAACTCACGGTTCCTTTGCGGAAAAATATCAACACACCTGTTGCAGCATTTCTGTTTTTCTGTGCAGATGTTTCCGGAGATGATCCAGCAGCGGTTCTGGCAAGTTATCAAGAGCTTCATTCTCATCGGAATTATCTTGATCTGCAGAACCGTGCTGACAATATGGTTTCCGATTTTCTGCAGCGATCTCTGACTGCTCCGGCGGAAAAAACCGGGCAGTTTTTTGCTTTGGCAGAAACGCTTTACAAACGTAGACCGGATGTATTTACAGCGAAATTCATTCTTCTTTTTCAGAAACGGAGCAAATCTGTTGATGCGGTACTCCTGAATGATGCACTGAAACGATTCGGTAAAGATCCGGGGATTCTCAAGATAGCCATTGAACACTATTTCAATCACGATTTATCAAAGGTAAAAGAATTGATAACACGGTATCGGAATCTTTTCCCTGCCCGAAAAGGAGATATGCTGCGTTATGAAATTATTCTGGCATTGAAAGAAAAAGATTTTGACGGAGCCTCCCGGCTTTTTATGGAAAACTTTGCACCGGACATCAGAGCTGAGTATTGGCAATTTGCAAGCACCACTTTGCGTGAAAAAGATTTGCAGTTTTTAGGAAAAGATCCTCTGTATGCACCGTTCTGTCAAGCATTGCTCCTTTTGAAAAAAAATGACAATGATTCAGCATACCGTTTGCTGGAAGTTGCCGATGCTCAGGGGAATCAGGATTTACTGTTTTTTGCAGCAAAGACACTTGGGGAAAATGGAAAAGCTCAAGCTGCGCTGAAAAAATATTTAACATTTCCGGAAAATTCCCGTTATCGAATTGTTGTTCTGTTGAATATGGCGGAACTTCTTACTGAAACAGGAGATCTTGACCAGGCATTGATTCTATCAAATCGGGCATATACGCTGTCGCCGCAAATACCGGAAACCCAATTATGTTATGCGGACAAATTATATAAGAAAGGGCGATTGGGAGACATTCCGGACATTATCAAGAATTTTGCAACAAGTCCATACCGGAAAGAGATGGAAAGTTTGTGGATTTCCGGAATGGAGCAACGGATAAAAGATTGCAATATAAATACACAACGGGAAAAAATCCGGGAGTTGTGCCGTCAGTTGCTGGTCATTGCTCCCGATAACAATATCGCACAGGAATATTTGAAAAAACTTCATCAGATGCCGCAATGAATATGAATGATTTTTGCAAAAGTTTATTGAAGAAACATCCACTGGGAGTGCTGTATGCAGTGCTTCTCGGGGGTATTGCTTTTTTTGCGGCGGTTCCGATGTTTGTTCCCGGCATGTGGGCTGCGGCATTGGTTGACTTGGTAATGGCTGGGATATTGATCGCATTGATGCTGAAGAATTTTATTTACACCTGCCACCGTCCGGCTGTTTTTCCGGAAAAATGTACGGCTTGGGGGATGCTTCTTTGCGCCAATCTTCTTGCCCTGATTCCTGCCCATGATTTCCCCGGGAGTTTGAGTACCGCCTTTGCATTTACGCTTTTGATCTGTGCCTTTGTGTTGTATTTCAGCGGGCGATCGATGGCAGCATACAGTGCAATTCCCGCTGTATGGTGTTGTGTTTTTATGCCTTATCATGAAGAATTTATGTTGTTGCTGAGTTTTCCGTTGCGGTTAAGTGCCACGGTATTGAGTGCCGGAATATTGAAAATATGCGGGATCGGGGTTGTATATTCCGGGACGTCGCTGAGTCTTCCCGATGTTGAGATTGCCATTACAGATGCTTGCAGCGGGATCAATCAGCTGGATGCGTTTTTACTGATTGCGTTCATTGCGATACAGATGCTCCACAAAAAAATATTATGGAAAATTCTGCACTTCGCATTTATCATCCCTGCGATCATCATTGGGAATAGTCTCCGGATCGTGCTGACAGTTTTTTTGTATCATCTTTGGGGAGAAAAGGTTCTGCAGGGGAGTTGGCATATTGCATTAGGATACGTTCAGATTATTTTGGCATTTGCAATTTTTCTTGTGATTGGGAAGATTTTTTCTGAGTCTGATAGAAAACCGGCGGAGGAACAACAATGATAAAATACCTTTTTATTCTTGTCTCATTTTTCCCGCTGTTTTTCCATTTTCCCTACCTTTTTCAAGCGTGGTCCGGCTCCAGACTTGATCATTGGGATTGGATATTTTATCTGGCAAGTATTCCCGCCGCAGTTTGGGCGGCACGCAAAGAATCATTGGGGAAATGTGATTTTTATGCATTGATTCTGCTCATACCGGCATTGGTTCTGACCCTTCTGCCGTCGCTGCATCATATCAATGCACTCTCTGTTATTTCCGGGATCGGAGTGATATTTTCTGCCGTCTGGCTGTTGGGATCATGGCAGTTTTCATACAGGATTTTGCCTGCGGTATTTCTGCTTCTTCTTGGCACACCAAGTTCAAGTTATCAGCTTTCTCTTTTGCTGATGTGTCCGGTTTTCGTTGCATGGGGTATCAAATTTCTGTTTGCCATATTGTGTTTTGGATGGGTATGGTACACGAAACGTACGGGATATGTGATGAAACGCGGCACCCTTTGTTTTTCTGCAGCGGCAATATTGACGGGACTGCTTTTGCTGCATACCGGAGAATTATATTTTGAAGGGACGAGTTTCATTCCGGATTTTCCGTCGCACAGCGGCGATTACTGGGGACGGAACATTCAAGCGGATGAAAACACCAAACGTTTTTTTGCGACCAGCAAGGTAAAGCAATACCGTTACACGAAGAACGATAAAGACATTTCCGTTCTGGCGATACAATGCGGGAAGAATATTCACGAGATCCACCCTGCGAGTCATTGTCTGCGTACGAGCTTGTGGACTGTTCATTCTGAGACGATTTTACATTTACAGGAGCGGTTTGCTGTTACAGAAATTGATGCACAAAAGGGCAGCAGCCGGATTCTTGTGTGGGTCTGGTACAGCAGTGAAACACTTTCTACACCCGGTTTTCTCGGGTTCCGGCGACACTTTGATCCGGATGGGAATTACCACACCTTTCAGATTTCCATTCCGCACAATGGAGATATTGAAGATGGCAGAGCGGCGTTGAAAGAGTTTGTGCAGTCGTTAAGGAGCAGTAAAAAATGATGGAAAGATATGAGGAAATCATCAGATTACGTCAGGAGCTGAAACGTCCGGGGATATTACGTCACCACAATATTCAGCTGCGTATGGTGATTTGGCATTTAACGATCGGAGGATCGATTTGTTTCAAACGGATGATGGATGTCATTCTGTCGATTCTTGCCATCATGATCGGCTCACCGTTTTTCCTGATTACAGCGGTTCTGGTGAAAGTCACCAGTCCCGGTCCGATTATTTTCAGTCAAATCCGGGTTGGAAAATTCGGAAGACATTTCAGATTTTACAAATTCCGCAGTATGTATATTGATGCAGAAGCCCGCAAGGCAGAACTTATGAAACACAATGAATCCGGCGATGGTGTCATTTTCAAGATGAAACGTGATCCTCGGATCACCCCTGTCGGGCGTTTTATCCGGAAATTCAGTATTGACGAATTGCCGCAGCTGTTCAATGTGCTTCTTGGGGATATGAGTCTGGTTGGACCGCGGCCGCCGCTGCCGTCAGAAGTTAGGACCTACACTCTGGAAGAACGCAAGAGGCTGAATATTACGCCGGGAATCACTTGTCTCTGGCAGGTTTCCGGACGCAGTGAGCTGCCGTTTTCCCAGCAAATCGCTTTGGATAAAGAATACATTGCGAGTCAGAGTGCATGGAAAGATTTTCTGATTTTATTGAAAACGATTCCTGCGATTCTGACAGGGAAAGGAGCATGGTAACATGAAACATCTCCTGATCAATCCATATTCACAGGCACAGGAATGGTGTAAGGATTATTTCCCTGACCGCAGTTTGGGAATGATGCCGGTGGGTGGCCGCTGTGCGGCAGAATACTTTATTGATCTGGCTCTGAGCTGTCAGGCTGAATCTTTACTTTTGCTTGGCCCTACCTATAATGAACATCTGGCAGAACATCTTTATGAATACCAGTATGGTGAATTGCAGCTTGATTACCGCAAAGGCGGCGGGCATGATACCGTGCGGCACTTACTGGAAGTATATGCCACGGAGTGCGGCAATGACTGTCTGATCCTGCACGGGATGCTGATGCCCAAAGCTCATACATTGGAAGAATTACAGGCTTCTTTTGTACCATGCACGGATGAAGGTTCTGAAGACGGGATCTATTATTGGAAAGACGGTATTCTGCTGAAGAGCAATATAGAATTTTATCTGATTGATTCCCTTGCAAGTTACTTTGAGGTCAATTTTCAGATTCTGAATGATGATTTCTATAATCTGCCCGGATATTCTTCCAACAGCAATATTCATACCGGAACAAACGTGGTGATAAAAAACAATTGTGATCTTACCGGACCGCTGGTGTTGAATGATAATACATTTATAGAAAGCGACACCCGTATTTCCACAGCAATCATCGGGGAGCGTTCTCTGATCGACAAGGGGAGCTCAGTGGAACATTCCATTATTTTTGACCGGACGTATACAGCCGGGAATCTGGAGATCAAAGATAAAATCGTCACGCCGGGTCGGATCATTGACCCGTATACCGGCGGGGTATTGGAACGCAACAGTTTCAGCTATGCGTTTTCTCCTATTCAAAACCGCTCATCTTGGCTGCTGCGGCTTTGGGAACATTTTATTGCATTGATTCTTGCGGCAGCTGGTTTGATTCCTTATCTTCTGATTCTTCCATATTACCTGACGCATAAAAATTCTCATTGGTGCTGGAAACTTTCCATGGATCGCTATCCGGGCTACTGGAGTGTTTTACTCTTCCGGAAAGAACTTGTCAAAAGCCATCCGGCAAATGAACATTATGTGTTTCAGATGGGGGAAATTTACGGACTTCAAAATACACCGGAACAACGGCGTATTTATGATTATTATTATCACTATCACTGCTCATGTTTTCTGGTATTGCAGGTAGTTTTACGCAGTTTGGGCAAAAGAGGATTTGCAACTTATGTTGAACGAAAACATTTCTGAACAATTTACAGCTTCCGGCGATAAAGAAGCTGAAATGCTGCTGAAAAATGTGCTTTCTGAAATCGGAGAAACGCTTTCCGGTTCCGGACTTTGCGTTTGTTTAGGCGGCAGTTACGGCAGAGGCGACGGCGGAGTCAGGCAGGACAGGGAGAATGGAATTCTCTACAATGACCTTGATTTCTTTGTTTTTGCCCGGAAAAAGTGTGATAATGCAGAAGTATTGCTGAAAGAGATCGCCGGAAAATATGAAAAAGAGTTGAAAGTCGATGTGGATTTCAGCCGCATTATGAGCATAAAAGATATTAAAAACAATGCCGGACGGCTGATGATGCAGGAATTGAAACGGGGATATCGACTGGTCTGTGGGGAAGATCTTCTTGCGGAATATCTCACGGAATTTCCTGCAGAAGAAATTCCCTTTTCCGAAGCATGCCGTCTTTTGCTCAACCGTGGGATGGGACTGCTTCTGGCGGGAGAAAAAATGAGCAGGAACTCGGGTGATACGGATTTTATTCTGCGGAATATCAACAAAGCAATACTCGGGATGTGTGATGCACTCCTGATTGCTCAAAAAAATTATAAATGGAAGATGGGAGAACGTCTGACAGCCATCCGTTCGATGAACCTTCCGGAAGAGCTTAAACAATTATATTCGATGGCAGTAGAGTTTAAGAAATCTCCGCATCGGGAACCGGATCAGGATATGGAGCTCTTGTGGTCAGATGTGCGGGAGATGTTCAGAAAATGTATGAGAGAGATTTGCGGGGAACATTATACGGAACTGTATTTGTGTTGTAAAGAATCCGGGGAAACTTCTCTGAAAAATCTTATAAAATATTGCATCAGACTCCGGAGAATTCCGGCAGCTGATTGGAGAAAATTCACCATGCCGGCGGTTGCGACACTGCTGCCGGAACTGGATGGGGCATTAAAAAAAATGCCGGAAGAAGAGATTTGTAACAGTAAACTTTATCAGCAATGGCTGATTTTTAATTAAGAGGGAAGATATGGACAATTTGGATAATGAATTTAATGTTCAGGCGGAAACCAAACAGATGCAGAAATTGCAGATGTATCAGAAGTTGGTTATTTTTACTATTTTGAAATTCAAATGGAGTATCATTGCAGTTTTTCTGGCAACGGTTTTCTTCGGAATCTGCTGCCGTTATGTGCAGTTCAAGCGTTCGCATCACAAGTACGAGGGTGGTGTCACACTTTTCTATACGCCCCGTGCAAGTGAAGAAGTGAAACCGTTGAGTATTAATCATGTTCTCGGAGTGTTTTCCCGCCAGCAGATTTTTCATCAGCTGATTGAAGAAATGCATTTGACAGAAAACCAGAGAAGCGTTCTCAAGCGGTGTATTGAAGTAAAATTGCTGAAAGATCAGAATGACATGTTTGTTATTACCGGGATCGGGGATAGTGAAGAATATGTGAAACAGCTTGTGAATACGTTTGTAAATCTTGGGATCCGGAATTATGAAGAGTACCGGACTGCAGAATTACGGAACTTCCTGGAATCCCGCGAACGGCGTTTGATGGATTTGCAGGTATATCAGAAATCTTTGATCGAACGTCTCCATGAATTACACCGGAAATATGGCATTATCCACCCGAAGGAAGAGATGGAGAATGTAAAGAAAATTCAAGGAGAACAAAATGCTGCAATGGCGGAATTGAATGTAAAACTCGCAGATGCCCGCCACCGGTTCGCTGTTGCAGAAAAAGATTACAAATCCATCCCGGGAACGGTCATAAAACACCGGAACAGCCTGCGGGAATTTGTCCAGGATTTACGGAAAGCCTCTAAAGAATATGAGAAAGCGAAACTGATGTTTGCGGAACGCAACCCCCGTTTCGTGGAAGCACAATCTGCATACGAAGTGACCAGAAATGAGTTTGACTCATTTATGAAAAAAAATAAAATCACAGATTTTGATGAAAATATGCTGCTGGGAATTGAAGGGATCATCAATCGGTTCAGAGAAACTGAAGTCACGCTCAATCAACTGGAATTGAGCATGAAATCACTTCAGGCAGAGATCTCGCTTATTAAAGAAAAAGAGGTAAAACTTCAGCACATGATTCCGGAGCATGAATCAATCGAACAGCTGATGGCAACTACGAATAAAAATATCTCGCTTCTTGTGGAAGAATGCACCAGAGTACGGAGCAATATTGCCCATGTTCCCAATGACATTATTATCAATGAACGGGTAGTCAACACAAAAGCGTTTCCGATGTTTCCTATAAAAATCCTGGCACTCATCTTTATCGGCGGGGTGTTTGTCAGCGGTCTTTACACGACAGTTGTCGTAACGTATGATATTGTACCAGGGAGATTCAGCGGTATTGAAGAAGCTTCATTTCACAAAGATTTTTTCGATACTGTTGGTGTTATTCCTCATGAGAATGCCTCCTTCACTCCGGAACAGCGGCAAATCATCAATAATGAAATGTTTTACCGATTTATTTTGCGTTTGAAAAATATCCGTACACTTTTTTCTTGTTCTCTGGATGGTTCATTTTTAAGTTCCGTGATGTTCGACGAACAATTCACCAAAGCCAAACGCAATACGATCCTAATCCGGCTGATTGATGTAGCTGATGTGGAAAAAATCTGCGGCAATATGCAGAAAATCGGTAACTTTTATTACTCTGACAGCGGAAAAACCGGAGTGAATTACAGAGGGGAAGAAAAAGGAGAAGATGCTCACGCGATTGAATATTTCAGAGGATTTTCCGGCGGTGACGGTAAAGGTTACGGTTATGGTTACGGATTCGCCTTTTTCCCGGTACGCAACCTTTCGGTATTGGAGCCGGATGAGATCACAATGCTTTATGATATTGTCAACGAGTTGAAAAAACATTATCAGCTGATCCGTATTTCCCGGGAGAAGCCTTTCGATGCTTCCTGTCTGCTGGTAAGACAGCTGCATGATATATGCGATGCCACATTGCTCTATATAGGTAAGAAAAAGACTCCGCGCAGCGTTGTGCGGCGTGTTTTGAAACTGCATGATGAAGAACACAAGGTTTTTGCGATCCTGACCGGAGTTACTGACGTTGAAAAGGTTATTACAGGAGATTACATACGATGAAAAAATTGTTTTTGCCAGTTTTTATGTTATTGGGAATTTTTACTTTGACCGGATGCTACAACCGTTTTACCGGTAATTTTGACCAGTATCCGGACATCAACAATCTGCCGAGCGGGGTTGTAGATCAAGCGGGATTGACTGAGGAAGACAAACGCCGCCAATTGGAATTTCTGAAAAAACTCGATGAACAGAAAGAACCGGTTTACCGGATCAATGCGGGCGACAAGATCAGTATAAGGGTTTACAATCACCCCGATTTGATCATGGAGTCATTGGTAACTCCGGACGGTGCGATCGGGGTGATGTTTGCCGGTCAGGTACAGGTCGCCGGATTGACGTTGGAGGAGGCTTCGGAAAAAATCAAAAAAATCTATGCTCAATATATCAAAAATCC
>JAFTJQ010000064.1 GCA_017456285.1 Lentisphaeria bacterium | reverse complement strand
TTCGACCTTTCAACGGATTTTTTGAAAGCAGGTGTCGAGAGGCGAAAACTTTTTAACTTTTCTGCAATTTTGCCAAAAATTGCAGGAGGTTGAAAAAGTTGTTGCCTTCGTCCATGAATATGGATAAAAAAATGTCGAGATGTGAAAATTTGAAAAATTTTCGCATCTCTTTTAGGTCAAGGTCGCTGACCTTGCGTGGGGGTGTGGGGGCGGCGTTAGTCCCCACAAAAAAAAACAATAACTTTGACCAACGCAGTCATGACCTGTCAACGGCAACTCCATGCCTCTATAGACAATTCTTAATTTTGGGGATTTTGTGCGGGATAGATTAATTTAGAGGCGTCAAATCCCCACAAAATCACTTTGTCAAGGAAAAAATTTATTTCATTACTATTGAGTGTCGGGGTTCTGGAGAGCAGCCACAAATAATCTTTATTATCACCCGTAACAATTGCAAGTGTATAATTATCATTGAGATAGATAATTTTATAGCTCCCCCAGAATGGGCGGAAAAATGATACTTCCAACTCTCCGACATCTTTTGCTCCTGAAAATTTGCCTATACCGACGGAAATTTTTTCTTTATTATCTTTAATTCCGCGATTAACTACCCGCACTGTGCCATCAGGATTGAGCGAATAGTTAGTTTTTACATAATTCATATCTCGCTCAAAATAATGCGGAAGTCTCGCAATTTCATACCAATCTCCAAGATACTCATTCAATCGGAAATTCTCCACTGCCGGAATTGCCTCCGTGCTTTTTTTTGAACTGCAAGCACTGATGTAAATCCAAATTAATGACAAAATTACAAAGACGATTATTAAATTTCTGAACATTTTTTTCTCCTCCTCTATAAATTTATTATGTTTTTCCTCTATCTCCAATATAATCTCAAGAAAAATAATTTCAACTCCGATTAAAAAATCGAAATTAATAACTTTTAGCATTAACCCCCTTTATAAAAATCAGCAGTTGAAAAATTTTTTTGTCATTCTATTTTAGATACAGAGGAGTAATTCAAAAAATATTAAAGCAATAGGAGGATTTTTTTATGAATAACCCTGACAAACTTACAACTTCTTTCGGTATCCCCGTTGCCGAAAATCAAAACTCACGCACCGCTGGTGAACGAGGACCGCTCCTTGCGGAAGACCTTTGGCTGATGGAGAAACTCGCAAACTTCAATCGTGAAGTTATCCCCGAACGGCGAATGCATGCCAAAGGCGGCGGGGCTTACGGAACATTTACTGTAACTAATGATATTACCAACTATACAAGGGCTTCACTTTTTGCTGAAATCGGCAAAGTGACCGAAGTTTTTGCTCGCTTCTCCACAGTTGCAGGATTTCGCGGAGCAGCCGATGCCGAGCGTGACATCAGGGGATTTGCGGTCAAATTCTATACCGATGAGGGCAACTGGGATTTAGTCGGCAACAATACTCCGGTGTTTTTTCTGCGTGATGCCCACCACTTTTCCGACTTGAATCACGTTGTAAAAAAAGATCCTGCAAGCGGTCTGCATTCGCCTACTGCCAACTGGGATTTTTGGACAAGTCTGCCTGAAGCGTTGCACCAAATTACCATTACCATGAGCGATGACGGCATCCCGAAGTCATTTCGCAACATGCACGGATTCGGGAGTCATACTTTCAGCATGTATAATTACGACAACAAGCGGGTTTGGGTCAAATTTCACTGGGTGTGTCAGCAGGAAATTGAATTTTTAACCGATGAAGAGGCGGAAATTCTCTACGGCAAGGATCGGGACAGCCACATTCGAGATCTCTATGAGGCAATCAAAAAAGGTGATTACCCGAAGTGGAAATTATGTATTCAAGTTATGAGTGATGAAGAAGCAAAAAAATTCCCTTTCAATCCATTTGATTTAACGAAAGAGTGGAGCAAAGAGGCTTATCCATTAATTGAAGTCGGTATTATGGAGTTAAATCGCAATTACACAAACTATTTTGCCGAAGTTGAACAAGCCGCATTCAACCCTGCAAATATGGTACCGGGAATCGGAGCATCGCCCGATAAAATGCTTCAGGCTCGACTTTTTGCTTACGCAGATGCCCAGCGTTACCGCTTGGGGGTAAATCATTATCTTATCCCCGTAAATAAAGCTCGTTGTCCGATTAATGGATATTCCCGTGACGGCTTAATGAGAGTTGACGGCAATTACGGAAGCAAAATAAGTTATGAGCCGAATAGTTTCGGCGTGTGGAGTGAGCAAAAAGATTTTTATCCTCCGACAACACCGATTGACGGGGACGGAGATTTTTACAGTTACCGCTGTGATGATGCAGATTACTTTCAGCAAGCAGGCGAAAGATTTCGGGCAATGAGCGAAGCAGAGCAAGAGCGTCTTTTCGCCAATACCGCTCGATCAATGCGAGGAGTTCCCGAATTTATCAAACGACGACACATTAAGCACTGCTCCAAAGCCGATGAGCATTACGGGGCCGGTGTGGCAGAAGCAATAAAAAAAATCGGGGATTAGAATTAATGAAAAATTTTATACTTAATTTAACGGCAATTTTTTTGTTGATTTTAGGGATAATCGGGATTTTTATCCCGATTCTTCCGACTACACCATTTTTGCTCGGAGCGGCATTGATTACGGTAAAAAGTTCTCCTGCAATCTATAATAAAATTATCAAAAATGTATATTTATCGCACTTTATCCGTAATTATTATGAGCATTGCGGAGTGCCGAAATCAACAATCAGAAAGGCTCTGCTTTTTCTCTGGGGGTCACTTGGAATTGCCATCTATTTTGCAGAGTTAAATTGGGTCAAAATTCTCTTGTTAATTATAGGATTAGGCGTCTCCTGCCACCTCTGCATGCTAAAAAAAAGTCAAAAAGAAGAACTCAAGTTCACCTTGATTGAACTTTTGGTATCAATGGGGATTATCACCATTCTTGCTTCACTGTTGCTATCAACAATTCACAAAGCAAAAAATTTAGCAGAGAAAAGTTTTTGCCTGAATAATTTGCACCAAATCGGCATGGCAATACAACTATACTCCGCCGATAATAATGATTTAATCCCTGCCCTGTCTGAAGGTTTTTCAGGGAGTACTATGGTGGTAAAAATGATGAATGTACCACTCGGATTGGGGCGAATTATCGGCGATTACGGAACGATTATAGAGAATTACGGCTGCCCTCTAAATAGCAAAAATACGCCTGAAAATGTCAAGCAAAGCTGGTTAAATCGCCCTGCAAGCCAAATTGCTTATTTCTATCGGCATACGGATAATAACTTCAATGAGCGATTGAGTTCAGCAACTAATAACTTAAAAGCAATGGTAATGGATTTTTGCTGTATCAGCACTACTCCTATTGTGGCACACAACTTTGAAGATGTCAATATCCTTTATTCTGACGGCAGCGTAATGAAAAGAAAAAATTCCGCCGTCCCGAATGAATTTTATACCGTTGAAACCGCTTTCGCCAATGGGCAAATGCAAACTGATTGCCGACAAGTTTGGCAAAATGCCGACAATCCCTAAATGGTAATTTCCGAACACAAAAAAATCCCCACAACTCAAATAATTCAATTGAGAAGTGGGGAATTATAAGTAATTTACTGTTAATTATTTACTAAAAAGCCCTTTAATGCCGTCAACAAGTTCGCCTGTTGCTTTGACAGTATCATCGACTGCTTTAGCTCCGCCCTCATAGACGGTATTAAGTCCCTCGCCGACTTGTTTAGCACCTTCGCCCAATTTTTTTACGCCCTTCCCTGCTACATCGGTAATGCTTTTGCAAGCATTAAGAACCAATTCGACAGTGGTATCCATGATGACTACGAAGAAATCAGAAATCGGTCTGCCGTCGCCGACATCGGTCAATTCAATATCGGGGAAAAGAATCGGAACATGCTGGAAAACAATTTTGGAATCAGCAAAACGCAATTTGCGGATAACCATTTTTTTCTCTGCTTTTTCATACTCTTCGGGGGTCTCTTTTTTCTCTACTGCCTTTTTCTCGACAGCTTTTTTCTCACCGGACTGCAATTTAGCGGCGATGTCACCCAAGTTATTATTTTTCATAAAGTTACGAAATTCAATGCTGCTTGCAAATCTCTCAATTGTAACATCTTCAATTTCAATTTTGTCAGTAAAAAGAGATTTCAATGATACATCGATGAACATGTGTCCCAATTCGAGGGCATAGGGAGTTGAATATTCTTTGTAGTTATGAACTTTAAGTTCATTGATTCTGACTGATCCTGCGAAAACATTGATATTGACGCTTTTTACTTCAACTTTGGTATCAAGCAAAGCCGAAGCAACTGTCGGCAATGACTTCTCGACAATCAAGCCGGGACAGATAATCAATGCGGCAAGGAGAATTAAAAGAAAAATCCCCAAACATGAGAGAAATATTTTAGTTTTTCTCCATTTTTTTACCTTTTTTGTTTCTTTGTTTTCATTTGAATTTTCGACGTTTTGAGTTTCTGTTTTTTTGTTTTTCATAGTGGCAAATGCTCCTCTAAAAATAAAAAATGTTGACAATTATCACAAAAAACCACCTGTCCTTTTTTGGCTTGTGCCAGAGTGGACGCGGTAATTTTTAAACGGCAATTTTCACAACTATCCCCTAAAATCAATGCAATAGGTTTCCCTGTTCCTTTGTTTAATAATGCTTCATAGCGATTAAGAATATCGATTTCAATTCCTTGAAGTTTGAGGTTTCTTTTTTGAGTTAACTCGGCAATCTCTTTTTTGATAGTTTTCTCCAACTCATCAAGCTCCTGATATTCTGACTTTAATTCACCATTGACAAGTTTCATATTCTTGGTATTTTTCTCAAGTGCAACTACCTTATCAGCAATCACATCCATAAGTTCAAGCGAATTATCTTCAATATCACTGATTTTGACTTTTGTTTCAGCAATCTCACGCAGCATTGCTTCATATTCGCTATTTTTTTTGACCATACTTGACTGCTGTTCAAGTTTTTTAATCAAATCTTTAGCGGAATTGATATTCAACTCATTCTGCTTGATTTTTAGTTCCAAATCCTGAATAACTTTTTTCTGGTTGTTAATATCCGCAATATTTGCTCCTGCCTGCTCTTTAAGTTTATTTTTTTCAGGCGGAATCATCTTTAATTTGGTATTGAGAGTACGAATACGCAAATCAAGTTCCTGCAAATTATAAAGTCTTTCAATCCATTGCACACTCATTTAAAAAAGTTCCTCACTATCTTTTTTAGGTTTCAAACCAACTTTTTCCCATGCTTTCGGGGTAGCAACACGCCCTTTGGGAGTTCGAACGATATAACCTTTTTGAATCAAAAAGGGTTCATAGACATCCGCAAGCGAATCCTCATCCTCTCCGACCGATACCGCAATATTTTTTACCCCGACCGGTCCGCCGTGGAAATTCACGGTAATTGCCTCCAAAATTCTGATATCCATCTCGTCAAGCCCGTCAATATCGATATTCAACATCGAGAGGGCTTTAGTTGCAACATCTTGAGTGATAACATGTTCCGCCTTTACCTGTGCGTAATCTCTCGCCCGACGGAGCAAATTATTTGCAATACGAGGAGTTCCTCGGCACCGTCCTGCAATCTCTGCCGCACCGTCTTCCTCAATTCCAACGCCCAAAATTCCTGCCGAGCGATAAATAATTTTTGCCAAATTCGCCGCATCGTAATAGTCAAGTCTCGCATTGATTCCGAAACGAGATCTCAGAGGTGCGGAAATCATTCCCTGTCTGGTAGTTGCACCGATTAAAGTAAATTTGGGAACGCTCAACCTGACCGATCTTGCCCCCGGCCC
>JAFTJQ010000063.1 GCA_017456285.1 Lentisphaeria bacterium | reverse complement strand
GATGTTTAGGCTGATTGGGTAAAAGTTTTTGAGTCGAGAATTCAACTGTCTGCTAACGCAGACGGGCGGTGGACGGCAGCAGGCTTGCTGCCTTTTTTTAGCAGCCACCGCCTTTTTTTGAGGGGCTAATTCCGCCCCTCAATCTCCCCGAAGCAGGTCATCGACCTGCACCAAACAGATGCTTCGCATCTTTCACGCTCTCGCGATTTTACAGGACAACTCGAAAATTTTGCCACATTTCAAGCAATCACCAAACCGCCATATCACACCCACTCAAATTACAATTGTCCAGTCTGATGACTGGTTGCTGGGGTGTGGGGAGTGCAATCAACTCCCCACAAAAAAACAATAACTTCGACCTCCGCACAAGGTCAGCGACCTTGACCAAACAGATGCTTCGCATCTTTCACGCTCACGCGATTTTACAGGAGAAGTTACTGCATAAAAAAAGGGGGACTCTTATTAGTCCCCACTTGAAAAACTTTTTTATCAGAAACCTAAACATTTACGGCATCGGCAACCGCGGCTTCGATTATATCCTTGTTGGCTTCCAAAATCGGGTAGATATCGCTCTCAAGGAAACGAGTTACCTGCATCGGTGCACACCCGATAAAATCCTGCGGATTGATAATTGTATCAAAATCATCTTTGATCGCCGCAAAGGCTTTATCATTACGCAAACGCTCTACCAAATCGTTATCACCGCCCTCTTCCTTAATGCGTTTTGCCGCTGCCATAGAGTGTTCACGGATAACCTCATGCAACTCCTGGCGGTCGCCACCTGCTTTAACTGCAGCCATGAGCAAGTTTTCGGTCGCCATAAACGGCAATTCTGCTTTTACACGTTTAGCAATCACATTCGGCCAAATCTGCAAACCATCGGTAATATTAATCAAGGTTGAAAGAATCACATCAGCACTCAAAAATGCTTCAGAAAGGACAATTCGGCGATTTGCAGAGTCGTCCAAGGTTCTCTCAAACCACTGGGTAGCGTGGGTATGGGCTGAATTAATCGGCAAACTCATCAAATAACGGGCAAGTGAGCAGACTCTTTCGCTTCTCATCGGATTACGTTTATAAGCCATTGCACTTGACCCGATCTGTTTTTTGCCGAAAGGTTCTTCGATTTCACGCAAATTTGCACACAAGCGGATGTCGCCTGCCATTTTGTACGCACTCTGGGCGATACCTGAAAGCACGGTCAAAACTTTGTAATCAACCTTGCGTGTATACGTTTGTCCTGACAGGGCGATTACTTTATCAAATCCCATTTTTGCCGCAACTTTTTTCTCAAGTTCAACAACTTTTGAAAAATCACCATCAAAAAGTGCGAGGAAACTTGCCTGGGTACCGGTAGTGCCTTTGACACTTCTAAACGGAAGATTCTCCAACTCAAACTCCAACTCCTCGAAGTCCAAAAGGAAATCCTGCAAATAAAGCGAAAATCTCTTACCGACGGTAGTCAATTGAGCCGGCTGATAGTGGGTAAAACCCAAGGTCGGCATATTTTTGTACTCGTCACAAAATGCGGCTAATTGCTTCATGAGTTTAAGCAGCTTGCCTTTGACAATTCTCAAGCCGTCACGCATCTGGATAAGTTCGGTATTGTCGGTAACAAAGCAACTGGTCGCGCCCAAGTGGATAATCGGCATTGCTTTCGGTGCAACTGTGCCGAAAGTATGAATATGGCTCATTACGTCGTGACGCAATTCTTTCTCTTTTTGGGCGGCTAATTCAAAATCAATATCGTCCAAGTGAGCCCGCATTTCCGCAATTTGCTCATCGGTAATATCCAATCCAAGTTTTTGTTCTTCCTCTGCCAAAGCCAACCAGAGGCGTCTCCAAGTTGAATGTTTCTTCTGCGGAGACCAGTTATAACTCATCTCTTTGCTCGCATAGCGACCGCTCAACGGGTTTTGATAGGTGCAAAAATCCATAAAAAAATCCTTTTTGTTACAGGCAACTGCCTTTTTTTATTATTTTTTTGTAAAATTTTCTTAAAATAGTTACATTTTGACTTGCAGAAATCAAAATTGATAGTAATATAATATATATTAATTGTGTTTTTTTGCAAATTTTTTTACAAATAATTTAGGAGATAATGCTTTGTCTGAGAGAAAAGAGACAATTTTGAACGTCAAAGATCTGAATAGTTGTCGCACTTTTTATTTGGATTTGCTGGTTGATTCCGAAGTTATTACAGACGGAAGTTTCATGCTGAAAATTCAAAATGATAACAATATTCTTACCTTGTACTCTCCGAGCACCATCCTTCCCGAATTTAATACCAAACACAATAACGATGCGGTAAAAATTATCCTCACCAACGATTTAATGCAGGATACTTACAATAAATTACTCCAATACAATGTTAAAATTTTTTCAGTCCATTATCGTGATAATAAAGAGACCAT
The DNA here is from genome assembly GCA_017456285.1 of Lentisphaeria bacterium. GTDB lineage: Bacteria > Verrucomicrobiota > Lentisphaeria > Victivallales > Victivallaceae > RGIG5270. The sequence goes on along the minus strand of JAFTJQ010000063.1, from coordinate 4,204 downwards.
TATCGAAGCAATCGAATGCTGTGATGTTGAAAATAATTTATTGATTATCAAGGGCAAAGAGGGTTTTTCGCTCATGCGGAATAAATTTTTCTCAAGAACCCAAGTACTGAAAATTTAAGTCTGAACCTATTCAAAATGTCAGAATTTCCATTATTCATTTGCACTACGGCAGGACAAGCGGTAAGAGCGTGGAGTATTTTTGATTTTCGCCAAAAACTGTCGATTGAAATTGGATAAATTATTGAATCCAGAATTAATTGCCACTTCGGAAATGGACAACTTACTCTCCTGCAAAAGTCGGCAGGCACAGGCTATACGCAATTCAAGAAGATATTGCGAAAAATTCATTCTCGCAGTTTTTTTGAAAAATCGGCGAAAACTCTCACTCTCCATTCTTACGCTTTTAGCGGCCTCCTCCAAAGTGATTTTTCTGGTAAAATTTTTCTGCAAAAAAGCCATCGCTTTTTCAATAGTTTTTTGCTGATTTACGTTCAAATTCGAGAAATCCTCATTTTCTCTGACAATTTGATATGGATTAGCCGCCAATTGCAACAAAAATCCATATAAAATCATGATTTTTTGAGCATTTTCGGTATTGTGAATTTGACTTAAAATTTTTTCATATCCCAAGTTGTCCTGAAAAATAACGGTGATTTTCGCCGACTCAAAAAGCTGTTTTAATTCATTAAATTCCGGTAATCCGAGCAAACCGATATTACTGAAATTCGAATTAAATTTAATCACAATTGCTTTGGCAACATCTGAAGAGTCAGCAATAGAAACAAAATAGTGCGGAGTATTTTTGCCGATGAGAAAAATGCTTCCCGGCTTGAAATCATACCAATTGCCGCCTAAAAAAACTTTTCCCGAACCTGAATTAATAAAGGTCAATTCCATTTCGTAATGGTAATGATAATTGCACGGCAAGGGATTTCCTGCCACCATTTCAGTAATAATTGTTGCAGAATTGCTGTTTGCAACTTTTTCAAATTTGAGTTCTCTATTAATTTTTGTGCCGGAAAGTATCATTATTTTGCCTTTTTATACTGGTTTATTCCTGAAATTGTTATATATTATATACTATAATGTGATTTTAATTAAAAACAAATTTTTTTAATGAAAAAGGGTTAAAAATTATGAAACGTTCAGAAATCAACCGGGAAATTCGCAAAGCCGAAGAATTATTTAATCGCTTCTCTTTCAAGTTGCCAAAATTTGCTTCATACACATTAGCAGATTGGAAAAAATTGGATAAATCAAAAGTGAAAGAGATTTTTGACTGCAATTTGGGCTGGGATATTACCGATTTCGGTCGCGGCAATTTTGCTAAAGAGGGATTATTCCTTTTCACTATTCGCAACGGCAATACCAAAATGCCGGAATATACCAAAATGTATGCAGAAAAAATCATGATTTCACGCTCGGAGCAAGTTACTTTGATGCATTGCCACGAGGCAAAATGCGAGGATATTATCAATCGAGGCGGCGGAAATTTGGTTTTTGAATTATACAATCGAATTGAGGGAACAACTCAATTGGCAGACACTCCCGTTGTCGTAGTCAAAGATGGAGAGAAATTAACTATTCCGGCAGGCGAAAAAATCGCTATTGCTCCCGGTGAAAGTTTAACTTTGACCCCGAATCTTTTTCACAAGTTCTATGCGGAAAAAGGCGGCGATGTGATGATCGGCGAAGTTTCATTTGTCAATGATGACCATACCGACAATGTTTTCCATGAACCGCAACTTCGTTTCCCGATTATTGAAGAAGATGAGGAACCGTATCGCTTGCTTGTAGGCGACTATGAAAAATTCCTTTTCTAAAATTTTATAAACTTACAATCTTTGATTAGCGGAGAATTTAATATTTTTCGCTAATCAAGATAATCGCTCAAACTCTCATCTCCGATATAGATATTCTCTATAACCGGAATTTTATTTTTAATTTTTATTACCGCATAAGATTTTTCTCTGATTTTATTATTCTGAAGAGCCTTTTCGGCTTCAGGCGCAAGTTTTTCATTCATATAAAATCTTTTTATATGGGTTTCAGGGCGCAAAGCAATAATGTTATGCCAGTTCTCTTTTTCCTGCGTAACTTGCCAATAACGCTGCAATCCTCTAATAATAATTGCGTCTTCATCGTATGTTTTATTAAGGTCAAACGATAAATCTTTGATATAAGCAAAACCATTTTTGTCTTTCCCAAGAACAATATCAACCGGCAATCCTACACCACGAAAATTGTTGGGAAATATTTGATCGCGAGGCGTTGCTTTAGTGAGACGGTATTCTCCGAAATCAAGATCCAGTGCCACAAATCTCCCCCTGAAAGCATCGTAGGGATCAAAAGCGGCTAATTTAACCTTGATTGCAACTCCGTTCTCTAAAATATCCTGATATTTGACTATCTGAATAATCGGCACGCTGAATGCGGCAATTATTGACAAACTGAGAAAAATTATTCCTGCAATGTAATAACTTTTTTTCATAATTATCCCTCCGATGAAGATTTTTTGAATTTGCGATTGACAATTAAATTCAGCACCACAAAACCGATTCCGGTAAATATAAAGGCAATTCCACGGGCAATAATCGAGAGATCACTACTGAAAAAGTAGTTAAAAATTAAGGCAACTATCATAATTACTGCAGCATTGAGTCCCAGCATGCTTTTTACTCTGCATCCCTCAAAAATTCCATAAACTCCAACCGTAAATCCGACAATCAGCAAAGCGAATTTCACCCAAATTTCCGTATATGGAAATGAAGCACAGATAGCGGAAATAACGACCATTATAAGCGGTGCAAAGTAGAAGCCGTTTTTGCGTCTGAATGCGTAATAGATATTATACACCAAACTTGCGAAAGCAAAAATCATCCACGGGATATGATTAAAGTCTATTTTCTCCCAAAAGAATTTGCTGAAACAAAAATCTGTATCCGGATTTGACAAAATAATCAAAGTTATAAGCAATGCAAGATAACCGCTTACCATAAAAATATTATTGAAGAATTTTTCTCGCTTGTTTAATTCACAGCCGAGGACGAAAAATCCGCTTATTACCGTAATTGTCAGCGGCAATGTAAGTTCATCTGCATCAGGAGCAAAAATTACCAGATACTGAATTACGAGGGCAACTGCGGTAAGCTGAAAAATTATCATTAAATTTTTAATTTTTCCGGCAATAATATTATAAAGCAATAAAGAAAATGGAATAAAATAAAGAATTCCCGAAATTAGAGTTTGCTTTTGAATTCCGCCTATTTCGCCGTTAATTAGATATATAAAATAGATTCCGCTTAAAATTAACACACCGAGTTTACTTCGCAGTAACAGTACAAACGGTATATAGAGAATCATCCAAATTTGCAGAAAGTTAAAAAGCGTTCCCCCAAGGTTATAAACTTGTGCCACTATCGCAATCGAAGCGGCAATTGCCGCACTCTGAATAATTGAAGCACTTTCACGGGCAACTTCGCCTTTATTGAAAGCATACAGTAAAAAAATTGAGTTCAATGTCAAAGGGACAAATGCCATTAAAAGTCTGGTCACGGTATTAAATTTATTCCAATTGTGAGAGATAATCAAACAGCACCCTAATCCGACCAATAAAGCTCCGATTGAAATTAAAATAAGAGTTAAAACTTTATTTTTTCCATTTTTTTTGTTGTTGACTTGTGTTGAATAGTATGAATTTAGTTTATCGCTTGTTTCCTGATTTATCAAATTAAGTTCAAGAAGTTTAGGAATTTCATTCAGGATAAATTTGAGATTAGACTCACTGATTTTCTCTGCCATAAAAACCTCCTATCATAGTTTCTGAAAATTAATATACATTACACTACTGAGAACAAAAAAGCAAATAGATAATTGAAAAAATCAAACTTTTTTCATAAATATCCCATAATTTTAAGAATTATGAATTATGAATTAAGAATTATGAATTACGGTAGGTGTCGTGCTTGTGGCACGACTAAAAGCGAGCCTGAACGGCTCGTAGGCTGGATGCTTCGTCGCTTCGCTCCTCTGCATGACGTGGGGGGAGTTTTGCTTCGGTGGCAGAGATAATCCAAACTCGTCATTCAGGGCGTAGCGAAGAATCCGGAATTATAGATACGACCACCGCACTTTCGACCTTTCAACGGATTTTTTGAAAGCAGGTGTCGAGAGGCGAAAACTTTTTAACTTTTCTGCAATTTTG
>JAFTJQ010000062.1 GCA_017456285.1 Lentisphaeria bacterium | reverse complement strand
TTTTGCGGAATGACACCTCAAATCTTTTGCCACGAGTTGCCACACAACGGGGGAGATTGCCACTTGTCGCTAAATCGCTCCAAGCTACTCTCCCCCTTTGTATTCCCCCTCTTCCTTGCCGTTGAAAGGTCGAAAGTGCGTTGGTTGCTGCTATAATTATGGATTCTTCGCTTCGCTCTGAATGACGTTGGTTTGTTTTTGCCACCGTGGCACAATACATAGCCGTCATGCAGAGGAGCGAAAGCGACGAAGCATCCAGTCTACGAGCCGTTCAGGCTCGCACTTTATCGTTCTTTAATGAGCAACACCTACAATAATTTATAATTCCCCTGTCCTCCATAGCCTTTGGCGAAGGAGGATAATTTTTTAACTGCGGAATTTGCAATTCAAGACTCAAAAAAAATTATTTAAATGATTGCTTTTTTTGCTCAAGTTCGTCCCAGCGATTATACAAACTCTCTAACTTTGAACGCAATTCATCGGCTTCATGCTGAAGTTCGGCACTTTGACTGCCGTACTTGCTGAAAAAATCAGGCAGTGAAAACAGCTCGTCAATCTCCGCAATTCTCGTTTCAACTGCACAGATATTCTCCTCCATAAGTGACAACTCCCGTTCCTCTTTGAAACTCAATTTAGTCTGTTTTTTTTCTATTTTCGGTGCAACTGCCGTGATTGTACTTTTGGGTTTTGCGATTTGATTTTTGGCGGCACTTAAATTTTTACGCTCCCGCAATTTTTCAAAATAGTAATCATAATCACCGACTTGGGTATAGACTTCGCCATCACCCTCAAAAGCAATGATTGTATCGCACACCCGATTGAGAAAATAGCGGTCGTGGCTTACCAGAATCAGCGTACCGTTATAATTAATCAGCGACTCCTCAAGCAACCTCAATGATGTCAAATCCAAATCATTAGTCGGCTCGTCAAGAATTAAAAAATTTCCGCCGTGCTTAAGAATTTTCGCCATAATAATTCGGGCTTTTTCACCACCTGACAAGTATTTAATTTGGGTATTGATTCGCTCATCTTCAAATAAAAATCTTTTCAAATACCCCCAAACCGAAATTTTATCCGCTCCGAGCTGAATTGATTCAATACCGCCTGCGACTTCTTCAACTACAGTTTTTTCCTCATCGAGTTTAAGTTTGCCTTGGTCGATATAATTAAACTCCAATGCAGGTGCGATTTTAATTATTCCGCTATCAGCCTTTAACTCTCCCGTAATAATTTTCAGGAGTGAACTTTTGCCGATTCCGTTAGGACCGATAATTCCGACCTTGCTTAATGGCTTGAACTCATGCGAAAAATTTTTAATAATTGACCGCTCCCCGAAAGCAAGATTAATATTCTCCAAAATTACCGTCTGGTTGCCGATTCGAGCGGCAGGTGGAATAATCAACTCCATTTCCCCTACTCTCTCCGGGGCTTTGATTGCGGAGATATTCTCAAAATTTTTAACTCTCCCCAAATTGCGTTTCAACCTCGCTTTCGGAGAGCGGCGAATCCACTCAATCTCTTTTGCCAGAAATCTTCTCCGCTTATGCTCGCTGATGTCCTGCAAATTCTCTCGCTCCATTTTCCCGGTCATGAAATCGGCGTATGAACCATTGTAGGAATAAAATTCCCCATTATCCAACTCAACAACCCGATCTGCCAAGCGGTCAAGGAAGTAGCGGTCATGGGTAATAAAAAGGCAACTGCCCTTGAACTCATCCAAAAAATTTTCAATCCACTGAATCAACTCTACATCCAAATGGTTTGTCGGCTCATCCAGCAGCAGCAAATCCGGTTCAGCGATAATCGCCCGGGCAAGAGCGACTTTGCGAGTCTCTCCGCCGGAAAGATTTTGACAACTCATATCACCGCAAAGATTCAATCTATCAAGAATAATTTGAAGTTTTTTCTCGGCATTCCATGCATCGTGGATAGTTAAAAGGTGTTCAATTTTCTCATGTTCGAACGCAGGAGTATTTTTGTCCTCGTAGCGTTTAAGTAAATCATTCCAGAAACTTAAACCCTCGGCAATATTTTCTTTGACCGTTAATTCACGATTTATCTCAAAATCCTGCGGCAAATAACTGATTCGCAAATTATTCTGCACGCTGACATTGCCGTCAATCGGGGCAATCCGTCCTGCAATCATTTTCAAGAGTGTTGACTTACCGCATCCGTTTCTTCCGACCAGAGCCACATGCTCATTCTCGTGAATAGCAAATTCCGCATTGCGAAAAAGCACTTGCATACCGATATTGAAATTCAAATTTTTAACCGACCATAAAACTTGCGGTGCCATATATCCTCCGTAAAAAAATTATTAAATAAATATATCACAATTTTTCCATATTTCAAGCGAAGAACACGGCAACTCATTGATAATTAGCTGAATGTTTGTTTTTTTACACACGCCCATGAATACCCTTAATTCGTATATCCCGACTAATTCACAAAAAAATCGCAAAAAAATCTCTTTATTTTCTGGAAAATATCAAAATTTGCTGTATTTTATAAAAATTACAAAACTAAATGGAAAATTTTATGAGTTTGACTTTACTGAAAAATTTTATTCAAAATGAGTTAAGCGGCTGGAAAAAAGCCGAATTAATTTGGATGGCTTTTTGTTCACTTGCCATACTCGGATTGTCGCTGAATATGCAAGATACACCTCTCGGTATTATCGCCGCACTAACCGGCACTTGGTACACTCTATGGGCAGGCAAAGGCAAAATAAGTTGTTATTTTTTCGGCATTATCAATAGCATTTGTTACGGTTTAATCTCCTACCAATACCGATTTTTCGGCGAAGTCATGCTGAATTTGGGCTACTATTTACCCATGATGTTTGTAGGTATATTCTGCTGGAAAAATCACTTGTCAGATCATGGCGTAATCAAAAAAACCAGTCTGTCGCTAAAGGGCAAAGCCGTCCTGCTTCTCTCCACGCTTATGGCAATAATTCTCTATGGGTTGCTCCTAAAGTGCCTCAATGGCAGAACCCCTTATCTCGATAGTTTAACAACCATTCTCTCCATTGCGGCGATGATAATGACCGTCAAACGCTGTAGTGAGCAATGGCTTTTGTGGATAATTGTAAATACAGCTTCGATCATCATGTGGTTAAATGTATTTTTGCAAAACGGCAGTGCAATTTCGAGTTTACTCATGTGGATAATTTCACTTGCAAACGGGTTTATTTTCTATTTTCAATGGGCGAAAGAGGTTAAAAAGCAAAATGGTTAATCAATGCTCAACAGTAATTTTAGCAGACGGCGAATTTCCCGCCACTGAAAAAACTTTGAATATTCTCAAAAAGGCGGAACGCATCATCTGCTGTGACGGAGCCGCCGAGAAACTCATTCACTTCGGGTTGGAAGCAGAAGCAATCATCGGTGATTTAGATAGTTTGCCAATCAGCCTAAAAGAAAAATATGCTGAAAAAATTATCCATGTCGCCGAACAGGAGAGTAATGACCTAACTAAAGCTTTCCGCTACTGCCGAGCAAAAAATTACCATGATGTAGTAATCCTCGGAGCAACCGGCAAAAGAGAGGATCATACCCTCGGCAATCTCTCACTTTTAGCACTTTATGCCGAGGAGTTGCCGAATATAAAAATCGTCAGCGATTACGGCGAATTTTTTGTAATTTTTGAGGGCGGCACTTTCCCCTCAATAGCAGGCGAACAAATTTCAATAATCGCACTTGACAGCAACTGTATAATCAAAAGTTCAAAAAACTTGAAATATCCGATAAACAATTTGAAATTAAGTTACTGGTATCAAGCAACTTTGAATGAAGCAACTGCGGATAATTTTTCATTGGAGTTTCCGCCGCACCACCCGATTTTAATCTATCGTGGCGGTAAAAAATATTGATTTAGCCTCAAAAAAAACTGCTGTGCTGCAAGGGTGCATAAATAATTGTGGGAAATTTACTGAAGTGCTTACTCGCAGTAACAAAAATTTATACACCCCTGCAACACAGCAGTTGGTATTTACAGCAATCTATTATTACTTATTATATTTACCGATGAAGTCAAAAACTTTTTCTTCCAGTCCGAGGATAATATTATTATCGTGTCCTCTTCCCGGAACTTTAACAAATTCAACTTGTGTGCCACCGACATTTTTAATCGCATTATAGAGTTTCTCTGATTGATTCATCGAAACCAAAACATCTTTATCACCGTGGACAAGCATTATCGGAACTTGAGCCAAAATGCTTGCATAATTAATCGCACGGCGAGACTCGTACCAATAGGGTTTTTTATTATAATCACCGCCGTAAGCAGAGATCATTGCTTTGGCATGATGTGCTTTAGCATTATACTGGTCAACAATATCCGCAACTGCAAAAAATGTGCAAATTGAACTTACTCTCTCCATATTTCTTGACGACCATACCAAAGCAGAGAGTCCGCCCATTGAACCGCCCATAACGTGAATCCGATTTAATTGAAACCCAAATTCCTGCTCCAATGCGTGCAGCATGGCTTTGGTAATATTTTCCGCTTTGCGATTGTACCAGGTAGTGCCGTATGACGGAACTGCAATGATGTAACCTTTTTCTGCCGCCATTTTGCGGAATTTCTCAAATCCCTTGTGTCCGACATTACCCGGCTGACCGTTGCTGTACCCAGCCCCGTGAAAAAACAAAATAAATTTGCAGGGCTTGCCCTTTTGAAAATTATCAGGCAAATAGACATACGCCTTGTTGTTGCCGAAAGTAAAAATTCCCTCTTTTTGCGGAAGTTCTGCTTTAACTGCAAAAACGATTACGCTCAAAAAAAGCACCAACGCCCATGTAATAAATTTTTTCATAAACATCTCCTTTATTTTTCTGCTTTTTCAAAAAATGCAAAAACTTTTTCTTCGTTGCCAATTATAATTTCATTCTGATGTCCCATGCCGGGGTGACGGATAAATTCAACTTGAGTTCCGCCATTATTCTTAACAGCCGCAAACAAATCCTCTGACTGCTTGATACTGACCAAATTATCTTTTTCCCCATGAATAATCAGAAGCGGAATTTTCGCCAAAACGCTCGCATAATTTATCGCTTTGCGTGATTCATAAAAGGCTTTTTCCTCTATGTAATAACCGCCGTAATTAATTTTAATATTCTCTTTGTATTGCGTTTCTGATTGAGCAACAATATCCGCAACTCCGAAAATATCACAAACTGCAACCACTCTTTCAGGGTTTCTTCCGGCAAAAAGCAATGCGGCCTGACCGCCCATTGAAGTACCTATCACATAAATTCGACTCAAGTCCGTTTCAAGCGATTTTGCCAGAAAATCTAACATCTCCTCGGTATCTTTTTCGGCTTGAATATTATACCAAGTGGAGACTAACGGCGGAACTGCGATGATATAATTTTTTTCACTTGCCAATTGACGGAATTTTTTGAAAGCATTTGTCCCGACATTACCTGCTGTACCTGCGGCAGCACCACGGCCATGACCAAAAAGCAAAAACTTGTAATCTCCCCCTTTTTGATAGTTGTCAGGGAGAATCAAATAACCTTTTTTGCCATTACCGAAAGTAAAAGTGCCGCTTGATAACTCCTCCGCAACGAGCAACATTGCAGTAACAGTCAAAATCAGTACACTTACGCTTTTCAAAAAATTCTTCATCACAGTTCCCCTCGTTCGGGTAAATTCAGCAACCATTAAATATTGCGATATGCTTCCCATTCAGGTTCGTTGTCAAAAATCCAGTTGTAGTATTCTTTGCCCTGAAGTTTTGCCGCGGCAGCTTCATCAACAATTACGATTGCATTACGGTGAAGCTGAAGTGCTGAAGCAGAAATCATACTGGTAACAGGACCTTCAACCGCTTTTGCCACAATGTCAGCTTTTTTAGCACCGGTAACCAACATAATTACCCGTTTAGCATCCAAAATTGTACCTACACCCATGGTGAAAGCACGTTTCGGCATGTCTTCAGGATTGTCAAAAAGCGGTGAATTCTGCTGATAAGTTTCAGGAGTTAAAGCTTTTGCACGAGTGCGTGAAGCCAAACTTGACAATGGCTCATTAAATCCGATGTGACCGTCCTCACCGATACCTAAAAGCTGAATATCAACTCCGCCTGCGGCTTTGATAGCCCACTCATAGCGAGCACTCTCTTCTTTCTCGTCAGCGGCGAGACCATTTGGGAGGTAAGTATTCTGTTTTTTGATATTGATTTTGTCAAAAAGGTGATAATTCATGTAGTAGCGATATGAATTTTTGTCATCACCTGCCAAGCCGATGTACTCATCCAAGTTAAAACTTTTGCATGCAGAGAAATCAACTTCTTTGTTTTTGTATGCTTTAACAATGTCAGCATAAACAGCTTCCATGGTTCTGCCGGTTGCCAAACCGAGAACGATTCCCGGATTTTCATTAACAGCATCTGTAATAAGTTTAGCAGTTAAAGCAACTGCTGATTCGGTTGTAGGTCTGATAATTACTTGCATTTTTTATTACTCCTTTATTGTTTTTATTTTGCAATGCTCTTAAAATATTCAATAGTTGTTGCCAAGCCCTCATCAAAACTGTATTTGTGCTTGAATCCGGTAGATTTGAGTTTATCAATCGCCGCCATAGAGTGCTTAACATCTCCCGGACGTTCCTCAAGGTGCAACACTTTAGATGATGAACCGACAATATCCTTAATTTTATTTACCAAATCGTTGATAGTGATCTTGCCGCCGTAAGCAATGTTGTAAACTCCGGTAAAATCATTCATTGCCATAAATACATTGGCTTCAACAATATCTTTAACATAGATGAAGTCACGGGTCTGCTCTCCGTCGCCGAAAATGGTAATATCTTCATTTGCAACAGCTTTCGCAGTAAAAATCGGCACAGCCGCAGCATAAGCACTTTTCGGATCCTGACGAGGGCCGAAAACATTGAAATATCTCAAGCAGGCAGTCTTCAGCTTGCCTGTCTGGGTGAACATATTACAATAGTATTCTCCGTCAAGTTTAGTAATTGCATACGGGCTTTTCGGTTCAGGGAACATAGTTTCACGTTTCGGCATTTCGGGGTTATCTCCGTAGATTGCCGCACTGGTACTGAAGCAGAGTTTTTTAACTCCTGCCGCAGCGGCTTCCTCAAGTACATTCAAAAGTCCCATAACATTCAAGTCAACGCACTCTTTAGGTTTGAACATTGATTCAGGTACACTGATCATCGCCGCCAAGTGGAATACATAATCAACTCCCTGCATTGCTTCTTTGACCACTTCACGGTCACAAATATCGCCCTCGATAAACTTAACATCCAAGTTCTCGATATTGCGTTTATGACCGCTTCTTAAGTTGTCCAAAATAACAACTTCTGCTTTGCCCTGAAAATATTCTGCAATATGGCTTCCGATAAAGCCTGCTCCGCCTGTAATTAAAACTCTCATTTTACTTGCTTTCCTTTACAATTTCATTAACTTTTAATTTCATCTGATCAAGCTGACTTTCGATTGATTCAACCAGCTTCAACTGGGTGCGACAGCGATCTAAATTGTGGTGTTCACGGTGGATTTTGAAGTAGTTATCGCCGTCAAGGTAGTCGGTCAAAAATCTGATACCGATTTCCAAGGTAATAAGTTTACCGCTAAATGGCAGATACTCAAGCTCCAACTCATTCAAAAAACCATTCGCCCCGGTCAAATAACCGCGAAGCAATGCTTCAAACATATTAAAACGCATGGTAACTTTGCTTAAATCCATTTCGTCTTCCGCCGCCGGACTGGTACCTGTACGAATCATATCGCCGAAGTCATAATGCGAAAGACCGGGCATTACGGTATCAAGGTCAATTACACAAATTCCTTCACCGGTAACATCGTCAATCAAAACGTTGTTAAGTTTGGTATCGTTGTGAGTGATTCTCTCGGTAATTAAACCCTTATTAAGGAAGTCAATAAGAACTCCGCAATCACTCTCACGCGCCATAACGAAGTCGATTTCTTTCTGAACATCTTTTACACGACCGACTTTATCAAGTTTAATAGCCTCTTTCAAGTTAGCGAGACGGCTCGGTGTATTGTGGAAATCCTTGATTGTCTCAAAAAGACGTCCGCCGGGGATGTCCACCAAATCACTCTGGAATTTACCGAAAGCCTTTGCCGCTTCATACGCCTGACGGTCAGTTTCAAGAATATCAAATGTGCGGGCGTTTTCGATAAAAAGATAACATCTCCAGAATGAACCATCTTCTGTCTCATAGAGGTTTTTGCCGTCAATAGTTTTTACAACCTGCAAAGTTTTGCGACTGACTCCTCCGATTTTATCCTTATCCTTATTGGTGAGGTGAGAGGTGACTCGCTCGATATTCTCCATAAGTTTAACCGGATTTTTGAAAACATTGTGATTAATTCTCTGCAAAGTATAGTGTACAATTGTTCCACCCTGATTAAATGCCACCTGATAGGTATCATTGATGTGTCCTGTACCAAAAGGGACAGAAATGATGTAATCACCGTAAATTTCAAAATTTGAAATGATATTTTTGAGTTTATTCTGCATAATTCTCTACCTTTCTATATTTCAAAACAATTTTGCGGGATATTTTCCTGCTTCAATAAGTTTATTAAGTTTAGCTTGTACATCGGCTTTGTCCTCCTGATAGGTAACGCCGAACCAGGAATCCTCGGAGGTAAGCACTTTAACTTTAGCTTTTTTGCTCTTAACCAAAGCATCGACCACGCTCGGAATATAAAATTCACTTTTAAGTTCAGTGCCGCGTTCTTTGAGAAATTCGGTAAAAAGTTCTTCCAGATAGTCAAACAAACTATCCTGAAATCCCCACATATTGAGAGAAACAATTGTATCGGCAGGAAATTCAATTTTGTCATCTCCGATTAAACTGAACATTCTGTCGCCCTCTTTAACCAATTTGGTATGCTCAACGACATCAGCCAAGTTGCCGTTTGCATCCTTGCTGCAAATTCCGCGAGATACTGAACCATTATCAGACATGGTATTGCCCAAGTAAAAACCGCACATTGCAAATTCATCTTTCGCTCCGTTTTTAAGAACTTGAGCCAACTTCTGATAACCGTCTGCACCGTAAAAATCGTCAGCATTGATCATTACGAAAGGTCCTTTTACAACCTCTCTGGCAGCATAGATTGCCTGACCTGTACCCCATGGCTTCTCTCTGCCTTCGGGAACTTTGAAAGAACCTGGGAGGTCATCAAGACGCTGAAAAGCATAATCAACTTGAATAAATTTCTCATACTTGCTTCCGATTTGCTCCTTGAAAGCCGCCTCAATATCCTTGCGGATAACAAAAACAATATTGGTAAATCCTGCTCTGATGGCATCAAAAACCGAATAATCCATCAAAGTCTCTCCGTTCGGGCCCATTGCATCAAGCTGTTTCAAACCGCCGTAACGGCTTCCCATACCTGCTGCCAACAAAACTAACGTCATTTTTTCCATTTTTCAATCCTTTTTTATCTATGTTGATTCTCTAATAATCAATTCACATTGAATAAATTCATTTTCACACTTTGCGGGAGTTGATTTATCACGTCCCGACATCTGTTTTTCCAACAATCGCACTGCCGCACTGCCCAACTCCTTCAAATTAAGCGAAATTGTTGAAAGCGACGGATTGCAGAATTTAGAAAAAGCAATATCGTCAAATCCGACCACTGACAAATCTTTCGGGATACTGACCCCGATTTTCTGTGCATGATTGATCAAGCCGATCGCCAAATTATCATTTGCACACAATACTCCGTCCACGTCCGGATATTTTTTTCGCAAAGTTTCCATCGCCTGTATGCCGTATCGGAAGCCGGCACCGCCTCTGACGGTAATTAATTCACTCATCTCTATTCCGAAGCCTTTGGCAAACCCACGTTTTTTAAGTTTATCCAAATGGCCTGAAATGTAAGCTACCTTTTTTCTGCCGAGTCTTTTTAATAACTTTCCTGCCAAAAACGCCCCATGTTCATTATCATAATCGACGGTATTGGTAGTAAATTTCGGATTTCTGCCGATAATAACATAAGGAATTTTAACCTTTTCAGCCAAACTTGCCAAAATATTTGCACCTTTAGTTCCGGATAGAATTATCGCACCTGAAACTCTGCCGTCTAAAATCTGCTGTTTACATGAGTTAAGGATTCGATTATCATTTTCATCAAAAGGTGTAACCTTGAAAACCTGCCGATGATCCAAGTTGCGATTGATTCCCAAAATAACCTCGGATACGAAGTAATCAGGTTCTTCTGTGTAAATTTCCGGGTAAAAAAAGCAAATACTTCCACTCTTTTTTGAACCTAAGTTGCTGGCATTGTAATTTGCATAGTAACCCAGCTCATCTGCCGCCTTCAAAATTTTCTCCCGAGTCTTCTCGCTTATGCGACCTGCAGACCCGAAAGCTCTTGATACTGTGGCAGTTGAGACTCCAAGTTCTTTTGCAAAAGTCTTTATATCCATTCGTTTTGCCATACTTAGCGTGCTTCTCCATGTAAAAAGTAATCGTTTCCTTAATATAATTTACTGCATTTTTTTAAATTTTCAAATAAAAAAACAAAAAAAACGCGAAAATGTTTACGCAAGTGCTTGAAATATTTTTTTTTAGGTGTAATTTAATAAGGTAGAAAATTAATTTTTAACCAAATTTTTTTAAGAAAGGAAATTTTTTATGTTAACTGTAAATCCCAAAATTAAGGCAGTTCTCGACCCCGAATTTGTACCGGCAGTTCTTTGGAATCGTGAATTTCAGAAACTTGCAGCAACCGACCCGAACAAAATTGACATCGTAATCGCTCTCAAGCGTCCGAACGGAACTGTTTCAACTTTCAAAACCGCAATTTTGCCCTACACTGAAGCAAATAAGGCACTCAATTTAAAATACGTCGAGCGTATTATTAAATTCATGCTCTGGATGAAAGGCGGCTATGAAGTCGTAATTGCCAACTGCCCGGCACTCGCTGATGACATCAGAAAAATCTATTCACCCGACGGCGAACGCAAATTTGATTATGAAATCATGGGCGAAAGAATTTACGGCAAAGAGTTTACCGTAACAAGCGTAAGTTCAGCCGATGCTCCCGAATCAAATGAGATTCAAGTTCAGTTAGGCGGACACTTGGATGGCTGTCGTATCGGATTTGACTTGGGCGGATCTGACCGCAAATGTGCAGCGGTAGTTGACGGCAAAGTTGTTCATACCGAAGAAGTTGTCTGGGATCCCTATTTCCAGAATGACCCTGAATATCACAAAGCAGGCATCCGTGATTCACTTCGCCGTGCGGCAGAGAAGATGCCGAGAGTTGATGCAATCGGCGGCAGTGCGGCAGGGGTTTATGTGGATAACCACCCGAGATTGGCTTCGCTTTTCCGCGGAATCAGCAAGGAAGATTTTGCAAAACACATTGTTCCGATTTTCGACGAAATTCAGAAAGAATACAATGTTCCGATGATTGTTGCAAATGACGGAGAAGTAACTGCACTTGCAGGTGCGATGTCTATGGAATCAAATGGTGTTCTCGGACTCTCTATGGGAACAAGTCAGGCAATCGGTTACGTTAATTTGAACGGCAACATTACTGATTGGCTGAATGAACTTGCTTTCGCTCCGGTTGATTACCGTGAAAATGCTCCGGCTGACGAGTGGTCAGGTGATTTGGGTTGCGGAGCTCAATATTTCTCACAGCAGGCAGTTGCCCGACTCGCTCCGGCGGCAGGAATTGATTTCCCGTCAGACATGCCTTTCCCGAAACGTCTGGAAGCAGTTCAAGCACTCATGCTTGAGAATGATGAGAGAGCGGCAAATATCTATCGCACCATCGGTACTTGCTTCGGCTATGCCATTGCCCACTATGCGGACTTTTACGAAATCAAAAATCTTTTGATTCTCGGTCGTGTAAGTTCAGGTAAAGGCGGTGAAATCATCATCGAAGAGGCTAAAAAAGTTTTGGAAGTCGAATTCCCCGAACTTGCTTCAACTATCAACTTCCGCATTCCTGATGAGAAATTCAAACGCCACGGGCAGGCTGTTATCGCAGCAAGTTTGCCTGCTTTGAAGTAACAAGCGGAAAAACAAAATAATTTAATGAGGTAAAATTATGAAAACTCTGTTGCTTAAAAACTGTTATTTAGTCTCTCCCGATGTGGAAATGGAGAATGCCTCCGTCTATGTTGAGGGCGATTTGATTAAAAAAATCTTTGTCGATGGCGATGAACTTCCTGCCGCCGATGAGGTAATTGATTGCAATAATATGATGCTTATGCCGGGTTTTGTCGATGTTCACTGCCACGGCAAAAGCAACTTTGACTTCTGCGATGCGACTTGCGAAGCGGTAACCACCATGGCGGTCGACAAACTCAAAGAGGGTGTAACCACCTTGTTACCAACCACATTGACTCTTTCAGAAGAGATGCTTACTGCGGCACTCAAGTCTGCCCGTGAATATGTCGATAATGGCTCAATCGGCTGCAAAATCCCCGGAGTTCACTTGGAGGGGCCATTTATCAATCCGAAAGCACTCGGAGCTCAAAATCCTGCTTACGTCAGATTGCCTGATATTGAAGAAGTTAAGCGATTGAATGCGATTTTCCCCGTAACTAAAATCTCTTACGCTCCCGAAGTTGAGGGCGGAGATAAGTTCTCAAGCGACCTTTTGGCAATGAATGTTACCCCCTCTGCCGTCCATACTCTGGCAACTTACGGAGAGTTCAAAAAAGCCTATAACCACGGACTTCGCAATTTGAGCCACTTCTGCAATCAGATGACTCCTTTGCACCACCGTGACATCGGCATGGTCGGAGCAGGTTTGCTTGAGAATGACGTTTACATTGAATTTATCTGCGACAAACTCCATATTTGCCCTGATATGATCAAGTTGGTTTTCACTCTCAAAAACATTGAGTACATCCAACTTATCAGCGATGCAATGCGTGCCGCAGGCATGCCTGACGGACAATACGATTTGGGCGGACTTAATGTCAATGTGGCAAACGGAGCGGCAAGATTGGATAACGAAGCATTGGCAGGAAGCACCCTTCTTATCTGCGATGCACTGAAAAACGTCTTTGAAATTACCGAATTTGAACTTAAAGAATTGGTAAAAACCACCTCTTACAATCAGGCAAGGGCTTTGAAACTTGAAAAAATCGGCAAAATCGAACCCAACTTCTATGCGGATATGGTTTTATTGAATGATGATTTCCAAGTAGAAAAAACCTTTGTCAACGGCGTTTGCAAGTACAGCAAATAATCTTTTAACAGTTAATTTTAATCCCTGCAAAAAATTGAAAAAATTTTTGCAGGGTTTATTTTTGCTTCTGAATCTTGCTTTTTTGGGAAAAAGTTGTATATTATTAAAATAGAATTTTAATAACCACTCAAAAAGGACGTGATAATGAAAAAATTTTTTAATTGGCAGGCAATGACCTATTCGCAGAAATTTTTAACTCTGTTTTTGATATTTTCAGCATTGATGTGGACATTGATTCCGACTTCTTACTACCAAAGTTTGCATTTAGACCCTGCGGAAACTTTGATGTGGGGGAGTACTTTTAATTTAGGCAATGCCAAACATCCGCCGATGTCAGGTTACATGCTGTATAATTTCTGCCGAATTTTCAATTTTGCTAATTTTTCGATATTTCTGGCAAGTCAATTGTGCGTAGTCTTCGGCTTTCTCTATATTTACAAACTTGCCCGATGCTTCTATGACCGCAACAAAAGTGTCATGGCGACCTTGTTAATCACTTTTTATTTTATCTACAACTACGAAACTCCGAAATTCAATGCGAATATACCGCACATCCTTTTTATTCCGATGATGTGTTATTACTTTTATCGTGGAGTTACGGCAAATAAACTAAAACACTGGGTGCTTTTAAGTGTCAGCGGAGCGTGTGCGATTTTGAGCAAATACTATGCCGGAATTATTTTCCTGCCGTTTTTTGCCTACATGCTTTTTGATAAAACGGCGCGCAAAAGTTTTCTCTCTTACAAGCCCTATGTCGCAGGTGCAGTTTTTTTCTTGCTCCTGTCACCGCACCTCTACCACCTGTATAAAACAGATTTTCTGGTTTTTAACTACATAAGCCACGGCGGAGTCAAGCAGTATAATTACTTCACCCAAATTGGCGTAATGGCAGTTGTGATAATTGTACCGATTCTCTGCATGGGGGCGGCGGCGATTGTAACTTACGCATTAAGCGAGCGGAAGTTGCCCTTGGCAAAACTTCAAATTGCTAATTTTGCGGCATTCAAATACACAACTATTGTATTAGGCGGTCAGGCAGCAGTAATTATGTGTATGGCTTTAACCAATCAAAGAATGGAAACAATGTGGACATTTCCGCTGTACTTTACCGCAGGAATTTTCCTTATGTCCTTCTATCAGGGAGAATCAACTGACAAAACTCTGCACGTTTTTGCTAAACTGGCAATAATTTTTGCCGTAATAATGATGTCAATTGACCTCATTTACTCAAATACCAAATCATCGTTCCGCCGTCACTTAAAAAAGGAGATTGTCCGCCATGCAGCAGAAGATTTCTATTTTCAAAATACCAACAGTCACAAAATCCCCTTTGTCATCGGCGACATCTGGCTTGCTTCAATGCTGCAAAACACCTACAAGTACAGTATCAAAGCTTGCCCCGACATGGATCCGATTTTAACGAATCTCCACATTGACAAAATCAAATCAAGCGGAGCATTAGTCGTTACTCCATTTCCTAAAGGTTGTTCCGCCAATATCAAAAAAACATTCGGAGTTGATTTGGTATGGCAAAAATTTGAGTTCCCCTATCAGGCAAAATTCGGCAAGAAAAAACTTCACACCGTCTATTTTGCCATTCTGCCGCCTGGAAAGAAATAAAATTTGTTCGCTATGAAATTAAGCAGTTATTTTCAATCAGGATACAATTTTCAGTGCTTCAAGCCCAAAACAACGACAGACGTCAAAAAACTTGTAATTTTGATTCACGGCTGGGGAGTTCGAGGGGATTCCATGCGTAAATTTGCTGAATTTTTAACGGCTCAAAATTTTACCGTCTATAATTATGACTACCCGTCCTCGCAGAATAATATTGCGGAACATGCGAAAATTTTTCTGGAACAATTCCGTAAATTAAATATCGAATCCGACACTCGAATCCATTTTGCAACTCACAGCATGGGAGGACTTATTCTGCGTAGTGCCATGCTGCAAATGTCCGAATCGGAGTGTAAACAAATTCAAAATATCGTCATGCTGGGGCCGCCGAATAAAGGGTCATTCTGGGGGCGTTTCGGCGATAATAAAATAGTCCGCAAGTTCAATCGGTCATTAGGAGATATGTCGGATCTGCCACACTCTTTCGTCAATCAATTGCCCATGCCCGAATATTTCCCACCGACACTAATTATCGGAGGCACTCGTGACGGCAAGGTTGCGAAAAAAAATCTGCCATTGCCGAATGAAGTCAATCACCGAATTATTATGGTAAAAAGTTCCCATCCGGGCTTACGCTTCTCTGCTGAAGCAATGAATTTAACCTGCCGTTTTTTTGAAAATTCAGAGACATAGCTGCATGGAATTGCCGTTACAAGGTCATGACTGCGTTGGTAGAGGTTTTGTTTTTTTGTGGGGACTAACGCCGTCCCCACACCCCTACGCAAGGTCAGCGACCTTGACCAAAAGAGATGCGAAAATTTTTCAAATTTTCACATCTCAAAATTTTTTATCCATATTCATGGACGAAGGCAACAACTTTTTCAA
>JAFTJQ010000061.1 GCA_017456285.1 Lentisphaeria bacterium | reverse complement strand
CCATTGCTCTTTTGGGGGTAATTTGAGAAAATACCTTTGCAATCTGATCCCATTTTTGCAAAACAGGATCCGGGGCGATTGTTGTGAATGGTATTTCAACACTATTTTCGCAGACTCCACTAAACAATTCAAGAGTATAACATAAAATCAATGACAACGGACCTGCCGTGACAGGAGTTCCTGTTATCGAAAGAATACCATTGTCGCTGATTGTTGCAGATATTTCGCTTTGAGGACAAACATCACACTTTGTAAGTTTTATTCTTCTGTCGAACACAGAGATGTTTTCAGATATATCAAGGCTACTTTCATACAGCTTACCTGCAACACCTTGTTCCGGAGACGGGTTGAATTTACCAGATTTTAAAGTGTTTTGAAATTTTTGATTCTCGACAACAAGAGGATCTGGTTGGATAAT
Organism: Lentisphaeria bacterium; assembly: GCA_017456285.1. Taxonomy (GTDB): domain Bacteria; phylum Verrucomicrobiota; class Lentisphaeria; order Victivallales; family Victivallaceae; genus RGIG5270. The sequence goes on along the minus strand of JAFTJQ010000061.1, from coordinate 1,248 downwards.
AAGTGATTTTACAAACTCATTATTGGCAGAACCTGTAGCGAATTGCAAATTTACAGCTTTATATTCTATACGGATTTTTAATTCACCTTCGCTTTTTGCAATTCCTTTAATATGAATGACACTTTTTTTTGCATTAGTTTCAATTATAAAATCAGAATTATTTACAATCGAAAGATTTATCAATTGAATGCGATTTTCAAAAGAATTGTTGCAGGTAAAAAGTTTTATTGCACATTCATATGGCTTGCCGCAGATAATTTGAGGGAGACGCAGTTTTTCCAATGCGGCCTTAAATGTGTTAGCATCAGGAAGGTCGACAATATCTTCAGGGCATACATTCCAGAAATTCTGGCAATTTCCCACAGAAGTTTCAGGTGTCATTACCGGAAGTTTTTGGGTGTCAGTCGTTTTGCTGGATTCTGGCATTGACTGCATGTTAGAGCCACGATTTTTTTCTTCGCAGTCATCATTCATATTCAAATCAGAAACTTCTGTGTTCATTTCAACTCCTTAAAATTAAAAAACAACACTCATTTCAGATGGAGGGGGAGGTAACATTATGCTTGATGATGATGTACCTTTTGTCGTACCTTGGGCAATAGATTGAGAAACCCATTTAAAAAATTGAGTAAATGAAGCTCCATCCATGGTTGCGAGTGTATAAACGTGTTCTGTTAGGCTTTTTAAAGGTTCTGTTTGTGCATCCTGACCGGCAGCACAAGCAACAATCGCCGCAAATTTGTAATTCTTGATTTTTTCTGTCATTTCCTTATACACAGCCTTATCACTGGGTTTCCCATCGGTAATGACAAATAATAATGGACGCCAATCACCTTTTTGTTCAGGACAATTTTTGACAACATCTCGGTCAATTTTTTGCATAAGAACATCTAAGGCTTTTCCCATTAACGTTGGTCCAGATTCCGGGGTGACAAGCGTTGGAGCTTGAAGAGTCTCCAATTCTGTCAGAGGTAAAACCTCATTTACTTCTCTGTCAAACGTGATGACACTTATGTACACTGATTCAAGCGCAAAGGGATCTTGTTTCAGGGTGGCTATCATTGCCTGCAATCCATTATTGGCAGCCGCTATAGGCTCACCCTTCATTGAACCCGAAGTATCTACACGTAAATAAACAGGCAATCTTCTCATTTTTACCTTTCAAAACATCCGATGACGAGAATCCCCGTCATCGGATTATTTATTACAATTTACAGAATCTGAATTTCCGGCGGGGGCGGCGGCAAT
>JAFTJQ010000060.1 GCA_017456285.1 Lentisphaeria bacterium | reverse complement strand
GCTATCAATTGCCTGTCGCTGCGTTACACTTCGCTAAGGCTCAAATTTTGCTTCGCAAAATTGGTCCTCTTCCCATTCGGCAATATCATCACTCTTTGAAATAAATTTCAGAGTGATTTTTTATTGTTTTTATCTCTGACCTTTTGAAAACAAAAGGTCTCCTGCTCCATTGCTATCAATTGCCTGTCGCTGCGTTACACTTCGCTAAGGCTCAAATTTTGCTTCGCAAAATTGGTCCTCTTCCGATACGGCAATATCATCACTCTTTAAAATAAATTTCAGAGTGATTTTTTATTGTTTCTATCACTGACCTTTTGAAAACAAAAGGTCTCCTGCTCCATTGCCATCAATATTCTTTATGAAACACGGCTATCCGCCTTCTCCAAGGTGCGGCAGACAAATGAGAGTATGAAGCGAAGCCTTGACAAGCCTTCATGTTTTTTACCAAATTTTGGGCAAAAAAAATGGTGGCCGGACCCGGGATCGAACCGGGGACACAAGGATTTTCAGTCCTTTGCTCTACCGACTGAGCTATCCCGCCACATTTCTTTATGTCCTTTAATATAGACCTTTTTTGGCAAATTGCAAATCTTTTTTTTATTTTTTTTAACTTTTTTATTGATTTAATTGTAAAATTTGTCCATTTCCTTTGAAAAAAGGCGAAAGTGCTAATCATTTATCATGTGACAAATGCTTAATTTGAGTATATTCGTAAAGTCCGATTATTGGTAATTACGAAATTTATTTGGCTCTGGGGTGGGCTTGGCGATAGGTTTGCTGCATTTTTTTTGCGGAGACATGAGTATAGATTTGAGTGGTACTCAAATTCTCATGCCCCAAAAGTTCTTGGACGCTTCGCAAATCCGCTCCTGCATCCAGCAAGTGTGTTGCAAATGAATGGCGGAGTTTATGCGGACTCAAATCAGGCGGAAGTCCTGCACTCACAAGATAATTTTTAAGGTTTCTCTGTATACTTCTCGGAGTAATTCGCTTATAAAATTTATTAAGGAAAAGCGGTTGTTTGCCCCGCATATTAATTGCTCGATTTTTACATTCTCCCAGATACTCCCGAAGTGCTTTACTTGCACATTTTCCCAACATACAAAACCGCTGTTTTTTGCCTTTTCCCTGAACCTTGGCAGTACCGGAAATTAAATCAATATCCTCGCAGTTCAAATTTATCGCTTCACTGATTCGCAATCCCCCGCTGTAAATGACCTCAATAATCGCCTGATCACGCAATATTGCAAAGTGTACAAACTCCTTGTCTTTGGACAACTCCTGTGCTTTTTCCCAATATTCAGGAACGGCATTTATCAATTTATCGATAGCATTTACGCTCATAATTTCAGGAAGATTTTTATCTTTTTTAGGGAGCGACAATCCGATAAATGGGTTAGATCCGACAACTTCCTCACGAACTAAAAAGCGGAAAAGTGACCGCATGGCAGAGACTTTTCTTAATGTTGAACTTTTGCTTACCTTTAAGTCATAAAGTTTTACGAGAAAGAGTCTGGCTGTATGCTTATCAATTACGCTCCAATTATCAAAATTCTCATCCTCCATCACGATTTTGCAAAACTGCGTAATGTCGAGCTTGTAGGAATTAATCGTATTTACTGAAGCATTTTTTTCACTCTCCAGATAACGGAAAAACTGTTCTAAATGACTCATTTGTACCTCAAATGTTGTCCGCAATCAAGCGGAATTACAGCACCTGTAATTGATGAATTTTCAATCAAAAATTCAATAGTGCGGCATAAATCAATTATTTCCACCTTGCGTAATAAAGGCAAACTCGGAATAGTTTTTTCCATACGGTTATTGCCGATAACTTCAGGTGCCAGCATCGGGCCCGGAGCGATTGAATTGACTTTGCAATTAAATTTGCCGTACTCTTCGGCAAAATCTAAAGTAAAATCGCCAAGCATTTTTTTGGAGCCGAAATATGCTCCTTGAGGCAATTCTTTATGAAGAATTACTTGATCAAGGATATTGATAATATCGTAATTTCCGACCTTTTTTTGAGCATTATCAATGATTGCTTCCATTAAAATTTTAGGAGAATAAGCATTAATTTGCAAGTGTTTTTGCACCGCCTCTTTGGAATTTTCCTGCAATTTATAATGCTCATAAATCGAGGCATTATTAATTAAAGTATCGATATTTTCACTTCTGATAAGTTCTGCAACTTTTCGGACTTCAGCGATTTTATTTAAGTCGACTTGAATGTATTTAATTTTCGGCAACTCCGCTTGAAGATTTTTTGCCGAATCAACTGAACTATTGCAATGAACAAAAATTTCTGCACCGAGATTATAAAAATATCTGACAATTTCCGCTCCGACACGGATTGCTCCGCCGGTAACTAAAATTTTCCGCGATTTCCAATCCATAATAAATTTCCGCCATTTCAGCGTCTGGCACTGATTGCCCGCTTGACATCGAGCATGTCCTGTTTTTGCTTTAATGATTCACGCTTGTCGGAGTAGCTTTTACCTCGGCACAAACCGAGTTCGATTTTTATCAAACTGCCCTTGAAATACATTTTTAAGGGAACGACGGTCAAACCTTTTTCCGAACTGTGCTGACGGAGTTTGAGAATCTCCAAACGGTGCATAAGCAATTGTCTCGGACGGGTCGGATTGTGGTTAAAGATATTTCCGTTGTCATAAGGTGAAATATGGGTATTAATCAACATAGCAGTGTACATACCGGTAAAATTGACATAAGAATCCTGCATATTTACCGTTTTTGCCCGACAACTTTTTACCTCTGTGCCGGTCAATTTGATACCTGCCTCAATTTTTTCCAAAACGTTATAGTCATGGAAAGCCTTGCGGTTAGTTGAAATTATATTGTCATTATTGCTCTGTTTTTTCTTCATAAATCACCTGAAAATTGAAATTACTTCCGATTTTTTAGTAATATTGCACCATTTTTTGATTTTGTCAAGTCAAAATCATAGATTTTTTTAATATATCAAAAAAATCGGGTGGAGGAAACAGGCAAGTGCTTCGTAATTCCCGATTTTTTTAAGTTTTAAATTATTTCATAAAATTCTCTGCCCGTTTAGCAAATTCCTTGTGCATCGGATAGTTATCCTGACCCAAAGAATCTTGGAATGCTTTCAGAAGTTCTTCCTGTTTCTTGTTGAGTTTAGCAGGAGTTTCCACGATGATGCGAATATGGAGATCGCCTCTGGCACCGCCACGAAGCGAAACTACGCCTTTGCCTTTCAATCGGAGAATGATACCGCTTTGAGTGCCTGCCGGTACTTTCATTTTAGTTTTTCCGCTGATTGTCGGTACTTCAATGACTCCGCCGACTGCTGCGGTCATGTAATCAATCGGAATCTCGCACAATAAATCAGTTCCTTCCCGGTGGAAAACATCACTCGGTGCTACATGAATAATAATGTACAAGTCGCCGTTTGCCCCATTATTTCTTCCTGCTTCTCCTTCGCCTGAAATTCTTAATTTAGAACCATTATCCACTCCGGGCGGAATGTGGATTTGCAATGATTTTTCAGTTCTTACCCTGCCCTCACCGCGACATTTTTTGCACGGTTTCTCAATAATTTGACCTGTGCCTTTACAAGTTCCGCAAGTTTGACGCATCTGGAAAAATCCTTGAGAGACAACGGTTTGTCCTGTCCCGTTGCACCGGGGACAAGTTTTTTTGCCTGAACCTGATTCACACCCTGACCCATGACAACTGTCACAAGCGACCATTTTGGGAATATTGATTTTTTTGTCAGCTCCGAAAATAGCCTCTTCAAAGGTAATTTCAATATCATAACGCAGATCATCGCCACGTTGAGGTGCGTTAGGGTTACGGCGTCTGGAACCGCCGCCGCCACCAAAAAGGTTTTCAAAAATTGACGAACCACCGCCGCCGCCACCGCCAAAAAACTGGTTGAAAATATCAAAGGGATCCTGATATGAGGTACCACCGCCTGCCGCACCTGAAAATGCAGCTTCTCCAAATTGATCATATTTGGCACGTTTATCGGCATCACCCAAAATTTCATAGGCGTGAGAGATTTCTTTGAATTTATCTTCTGCCTCTTTGTTGCCGGGGTTCTTGTCGGGGTGATATTTAATTGCCAACTTGCGATAGGCTTTTTTTATCTCATCGGCTGAAGCAGTTCTGCTTACGCCGAGCAACTCATAATAATCTTTTGCCATAGTTCAAAACTCCTTCGGTTATTCGCTGAAATTCTCGCTTGAACTACCATTTACATCGACTGCGTCAGAATTATCATCGGCAGCAACTTCTTTGCCTTTGGAGACAATAACTCGTGCAGGACGGAGTAAACGCTCGCCCATTTTGTAACCGCCTGTAACTTCTTTAATAATCACGCCGTCAGCTACAGTTTCAGAAAACTCCTGACTGATTGCATCGTGCAACTCGGGGTTAAATTTCTCATTAATGGATTTAATTCTGACGACACCGAGTTCATCCATTGCTTTGGTGTACTCATTGATAATCATCAAAATCCCCTGCTTAATTGCTTCAATATTATCGGATTTCTCGACCGCAATCTGAGCCATTCCGAGGAAATCATTTACTCTCAAAAATGGTTCCAGCGCATTTGCGGTGCCGCTGACTCTGGCATCATTAATGTCTTTGGAAGTACGTTTGCGATAGTTCTGATAATCGGCTTGGAGGTAGAGAATTTTTGACTCTAAATCAGCGATTTTAGCTAAAAGTTCCGCAGATTTGGGAGCTTTTGCTTTTTTCTTATCTTTTTTATCGTTTTTTTCTTCGACTTTAACTTCAGTATCATCTACAATATTTTCTTTATCATCTGCCATAATTTTCACCTTAAATTTATAGTTAATTTTAATTTTTTGCTAATTTCAAAACTCTTTTTCGCAACTAAAAAAATTTTGAAATTAACCCCCCGCCGCAATAGTCGGCAGGGGAGTTAAAGAAAGAATTTTTAAGCGTTGCCGAATTACATCATACCCGGCATTCCACCCATTCCGCCCATACCGCCTGCGGGCATTGCGGGCATATCTTTTTCTTCCTTCAAGTCAGTAATGAGACATTCGGTTGTAAGGAGCAAACCTGCAACACTTGCCGCATTCTGCAAAGCACTTCTGGTAACTTTGGCAGGATCCAAAATTCCGACTGCAATCATATCGACATATTCGCCGTTTGCAGCATTGAAGCCCTCATTATCAGAAAGTGATTGAACTTTCTGTACAACTACGCTGCCCTCGTAACCACCGTTAATAGCGATCTGACGGAGCGGTTCTTCGACAGCACGTTTAACGATTTTAGCACCGGTTGCCTCGTCGCCTGCGAGAGCGAGTTTGTCAATCGCACGAGCAGCACGGATAAGTGCTACACCGCCGCCGGGAACAATACCTTCCTGAACAGCAGCTTTAGTTGCGTGAAGAGCGTCATCGACGCGGTCTTTCTTTTCTTTCATTTCAACTTCGGTAGCGGCACCGATTTTGATAACAGCTACACCGCCTGAGAGTTTAGCCAAGCGTTCCTGCAATTTTTCACGGTCGTAATCGCTGGTAGTTTCATCGATTTCACGACGAATCTGAACAATTCTGCCCATGATAGCAGCTTCAGCACCTGCACCCTCGACGATGGTGGTATTTTCTTTAGAAACGGTGATGCGTTTAGCTTTGCCGAGCTGTTCCAGAGTAACGTTTTCGAGTTTCAAGCCCAAATCCTCGGTAATGCAAGTACCGCCGGTAAGAACCGCAATATCCTGCAAAATAGCCTTGCGGCGATCGCCGAATCCCGGAGCTTTGACCGCACAAACATTCAAAATACCACGCATTTTGTTGATAACGAGAGTTGCCAAAGCCTCACCCTCAACGTCTTCAGCAATGATAAGAAGCGGTTTTGCCTCTTTAGCAACAGCCTGAAGCAAGGGGAGCATGTCATTAAGATTTGAAATTTTCTTTTCATTGATAAGAATGTAGCAATCTTCCAAAACTGCTTCCATTGAATCTGGGTTGGTTACGAAGTAGGGAGAGAGGTAACCCTTGTCAAACTGCATACCTTCGACGACATCAAGAGTGGTTTCGATAGTTTTAGCTTCTTCAACAGTGATTGTACCGTCTTTGCCGACTTTCTCCATTGCTTCAGCAATAATATTACCGATGGTCTGGTCGCCATTAGCAGAAATAGTAGCAACCTGTGCGATTTCGTCGCTTACAGATTTGCTCATTGAAGCGATTTCAGCAACAACTGCTTCGACTGCTTTGTCAATACCGCGTTTAAGTTCCATGGGGTTGCTTCCTGCGGTAACGTTTTTCAAACCTTCACGATAGATTGCTTCAGCGAGAACAGTTGCAGTAGTAGTACCGTCACCTGCGACATCGTTGGTTTTGGAAGCAACTTCTTTAACCATCTGTGCACCCATATTTGCATAGGGGTCTTTGAGTTCAATTTCTTTAGCGACGGATACACCGTCTTTGGTTACGGTCGGAGCACCGAATTTTTTGTCGATAACGACGTTACGACCTTTAGGACCGAGGGTTGCTTTAACCGCTTTTGAAAGCAAGGTTACGCCCTCAAGAACACCACGGCGAGCTTCATCAGAAAAAATTAATTGTTTAGCCATTTTTTATATTTCCTTTTATTATCTATATTAAATTAATAACTTATCCTACAATTGCCAAAATATCATCGCAGCTGACGATTTTGTACTCTTTGCCGTCGATTTTGACTTCAGTTCCGCCGTAACGGCTGGTAAGAACGATGTCGCCGACTTTTACGTCAAAAGGAATTTTGTTTCCTTTGTCGTCATTTTTGCCGGTTCCGAGAGCAACAACTACAAATTCCTGCGGTTTTTCCTGTGCAGAATCAGGGATAAAAATTCCGCCTTTCATCTCCTGTTTTGCTTCTTTAAGTTCGAGAACAACTCTGTCGCCCAATGGTTTAATTGAACAATCTGCCATTTTTTTTACTCCTTTTAGTTAATTATTAATAAATTGTTTAATTTTTTATAGTTGCAACAACCGACTTAAAAAAACTTAAATCGGTTGTTGTTTTTTTATTGATTTAATTAGTCAACAATTTCAGCATCAACTACGCCGTCATCATTTTTCTTTGAGTTGTCAGCATTGTTTGCTTGAGCGTCAGCAGCGGCACCTGATTGCTGTGCTTGAGCCTGCTGATAAATCTGCTCGCCGAATTTCATCAAATGCTGTTCAATTTCAGTCATGGTTGACTGCATGAGTTCAGTATTGTTGTCAGCGATAGCCTTTTTAAGTTTTTCAATACCGTCAACAACCGGCTGCTTGATTTCTGCGGGGATCTTGTCGCCGTGTTCAGCAAGCTGTTTTTCAGTCTGATAAACCATAGAGTCTGCACGATTTTTGATTTCGACAGCTTCTTTAGCTTTTTTGTCATCTTCGGCGTGAGCTTTTGCCTCATTGACCATTTTTTCAATCTCTTCGTCACTTAAACCGCTTGAAGCAGTAATGGTAATTTTCTGCTCTTTGCCGGTACCCAAGTCCTTGGCGGTAACGTGGAGAATACCATTTGCGTCAATGTCGAAAGTAACTTCGATTTGCGGAACTCCGCGAGGTGCGGGAGCAATACCGTCAAGTTTGAAGCGACCGATAGTTTTGTTGTCACGAGCGAAATCACGTTCACCCTGGAGGACGTGGACGTCAACTGCGGGCTGATTGTCAGCAGCAGTACTGAAAATTTCACTTTTGCGTGAAGGAATGGTAGTGTTGCGTTCAATCAAACGAGTGAAAATACCGCCCATGGTCTCAATACCGAGAGACAACGGAGTAACGTCAAGCAAGAGAACGTCATTAACTTCACCGCCCAAAACACCGCCTTGAATTGCCGCACCGGAAGCAACAACTTCATCGGGGTTAACGCCCTTGTGAATGTCTTTGCCGAAGATGTTTTTAGCAGTTTCCTGAACTTTCGGCATACGGGTCATACCGCCGACCATGATAACTTCCTTGATAGTTGAAGTTGAAACACCTGCATCACTCATACAGTTACGGCAGGGACCCTCAGTGCGTTTAAGCAATCTGTCAGAGAGTTCCTCTAATTTTGCACGAGAAAGGGTGATGTTCATGTGAACGGGACCATCCTGATTCATGGTGATAAATGGCAAGTTGACATCGGTTGACATACTTGAAGAAAGTTCGCATTTAGCCTTTTCAGCGGCTTCTTTCAATCTCTGAAGAGCCTGGTTGTCTTTGCGGAGGTCAACGCCGTTTTCTTTCATAAACTCATCAGCGAGGTAGTCGATAACAGCTTGGTCGAAGTCATCACCGCCGAGCATGGTGTCACCATTGGTAGCTTTTACTTCGAAAACGCCGTCTCCGATTTCGAGGATTGAAATATCGAAAGTACCGCCGCCCAAGTCGTAAACTGCAACGGTTTCTTCATTCTGCTTGTCCAAACCGTAAGCCAAAGCAGCGGCAGTCGGTTCGTTGATAATACGAAGAACTTCCAAACCTGCGATTTTACCTGCATCTTTGGTAGCCTGACGCTGACTGTCATTGAAGTAAGCAGGAACAGTGATAACTGCCTGAGTAATAGTTTCTCCCAAGTATGCTTCTGCATCAGCTTTAAGTTTCTGAAGAATCATTGCAGAAATTTCCTGCGGAGAATATACTTTGTCATTAACTTTGATAGCTACGTCGCCATTTTTAGCTTCAGTAAGATCGTAAGGAACTTTTTCTCTGTCAGCGGCGGCTTCAGCAAATTTGCGTCCGATGAAGCGTTTAACTGAAAAGATGGTGTTTTTGGGGTTGGTGACAGCCTGACGTTTAGCGGTCTGACCGACCAATCTCTCACCTGTTTTGGTAAAAGCAACGATTGACGGAGTGGTGCGATGCCCCTCTGCGTTCGGAATAACCTTTGCTTCGCCGTGTTCCATGATAGCCATACAACTGTTTGTTGTACCCAAGTCGATACCTAAAATTTTACCCATAATTTTTTCTCTTTCTGCCTTTCGGCGTTTATTGTTTTATATAATTTAATTGTTTAATTTTTTTTGTAATGCTCCTCTCCTTTTGCCATTACGCCATATTACAAGCAAAAGTCGTGCCAATTTTGAGAAAAAAACAAGTTTGAGGTCAAAAGCGATAAAAATAATTAAAAAAAAGCCGTTTTGCGTGTGATAAGTGCGACAAAATGTCACACCAAGTGCGACAACTGCGACATTTAGGAGCAATTGGAAACGTGAATAGTTGGACGTATGGAGGTATGGAATTAAAAATTAAGAATGCATCCTCCGTCACCCAAAGTTATGGAGGACAGGGGAATTATGAATTACGGCAGGTGTCGCTCTTTCGGAGCGACTACATTCGAGCCTGAACGGCTCGTAGACTGGATGCTTCGCAGGACATTCGTCCCGC
>JAFTJQ010000059.1 GCA_017456285.1 Lentisphaeria bacterium | reverse complement strand
TTGAAAAAGTTGTTGCCTTCGTCCATGAATATGGATAAAAAATTTTGAGATGTGAAAATTTGAAAAATTTTCGCATCTCTTTTGGTCAAGGTCGCTGACCTTGCGTAGGGGTGTGGGGACGGCGTTAGTCCCCACAAAAAACGCACTCGTTAACTGCTTTTAAGCAGATTACCACAGCTCTTCTTGGATGGCTGTCGGGGGATTCAGCAATTCTTTAATCGGCGAAAAACTTTTACGGTGAATCGGGCACGCCCCTAACTCATTAATTGCGATTAAGTGTTGTTTAGTGCCGTAACCCTTATGCTCGGCAAATCCATAGCCGGGGTAAATTTTATCATAATCGCACATAAGTTTATCCCGATATACTTTGGCGATGATGCTTGCCGCTGCGATAGAAGCAGATTTTTGATCACCTTTGACAATTGCTAAATTATTATAGGGCATAGACTTAACCGGTCTGCCGTCGATTAATACAAAATCAATTTTGCCCAACTCCTGCTCAAGAGTTTTCACCGCTTGACGCATTGCTAAATGGGTCGCTTGAAGTATATTAATTTCATCTATAACTTCAGGTGAAACCTCGCTGATTGCAAATTTTATCGCCGGATTTGCCCGCAACTCCGCGTCCAACTCTTCACGTTTTTTCTCTGAAAGACCTTTAGAATCAAATACTTGCGGAACTTTTTCCAAGTCGGTAATCACCACCGCAGCGGCAACTACCGGCCCTGCTAATGGACCTCGTCCGACCTCATCAACTCCGGCGACAAAAGAAAACCCCTCGCCTGCGAGTTTTAACTCGTTAGCGAGGAGTTCATCATTTTTTTTAAGATATTCTGTCATTAGAAGCTCTTAAAAATCAAGCACTTAAATTACTTGACACGCAATTCTTTGACGCGAGCATCTTTACCGATTTTGTCACGCAAGTAGTAGATATTAGCACTGCGAACTTTACCTTTGCGGACAACTTCGATTTTTTGAATCATCGGGCTGTTGTACGGGAATACACGCTCAACACCCTGACCGAAAGTGACACGACGTACGGTGAAGGTTGATTCGATGTCTTTGCCGCGAGTAGCAATTACTGTACCTGCAAAAAGCTGGATACGCTCGGTTGTACCTTCAACAATTTTCACATAAACCTTGATACTGTCGCCGACGTTGAATTCGGGCAAATCAGTTCTGAGGTTTTCCTTACGGATTTTATCCAAGATTACGCTCATTTTTATCCTCCTGAAAAGATTATATGTTTTTATCTAATTTACTGTACAAATCTGGTCTTCTTGATTTTGTCAATTCTTTTGATTGATTCAATCGCCACCTCGCAATTTCTGCGTGATTTCCGGAAATAAGCACATCCGGAACTCGCATTCCGTCAATCTCATACGGTCTGGTGTATTGCGGATACTCAAGTAATCCGTTGGAAAAAGATTCGTCACTGCTTGACTCGTCTTTGCCCAGCACCCCGGGAATTAATCTCGCAAGTGCATCAATCATCACCATCGCCGGCAGATTGCCATTTGTCATCACATAGTCGCCGATTGACAATTCCAAATCAACAAATTTATCAATAAACCTCTGATCAACTCCCTCGTAGTGACCGCAGACAAAGAGAATATGCTTCTCTAAACTCAATCGCTCTGCCTGTTTCTGATTAAAAACCTCGCCTCGCGGTGTGGTTAAAATCACGAGAGTGTCGTCTTTTTTCAAATCTGTTAATGCTTCAAACAAAACGTCTGCTTTCATTAACATCCCCGGTCCGCCGCCATACGGCTTGTCATCGACAGTTTTGTGTCTGTCGTGTGCATAATTTCGCAGGTCGATCGGATTGACTTCAATTTTTTTCGCTTCAATCGCCCGCCCGATTATGCTTGACCCCAAGGGGCCCGGGAAAATTTCCGGGAAAAGAGTTAAAACATCAATTTTCATAATTTATCTCAGCTTGTCGCTCTAATATTTTCCCAACTTCAACAAAGCTTTATCAGTCGTTTACTTCAACTGAAACAACTTTATTCATCTTACCGGCAGCACCGCGTACCAATGAGCGGATGGCAGAAATGGTTTTACCCTTTTTGCCGACAATTTTGCCGATATCGTCTTTATGACATTCAATGCGGATAACACTACTATCTGCATTTTCTTCGGTAGTGACTCGAACTTGGTCAGGAGCATCAACGAGAGTACGAACTACATATTCCACGAAACCTTCGAGGTTAGCATTTGCACATTCGCATGCTGAAACTTTCTTTGAGCCGGACAAACCGAAAAACTTAAGCAATGCTTTAAGCATTTTGTTTACCTTCCTTTTTTAATTTACAAAAATCGGGAGAAACTTATGCTTCAGCAGGAGCTTCTGCAGCAGCTTCAGCAGCGGCGGCTTCAGCGGCAGCAGCAGCCTCGGCGGCAGCGGCTTCTTCAGCAGCCTTTTTAGCAGCTTCTTCGGCAGCAATTTTAGCAGCAGCTTTTTTAGAGATAGAAGCCTTGCGAACTCTATCACGCAAAACCAAACCGCTTTCAGCGCGTTTTGCAATATCTGCTACAGTTTCTGAAACGATAGCGCCACATGATTTCCAATAAGCCATGCGATCCAAATCGATTTTTTCTTCTTTGGTATTCGGGTTGTAGAAACCGATTTCCTCGATAGCCTTGCCGTCACGGCTGGCACGAGAATCCATTACAGCAATACGGAAACAGCTTGCATTTTTGTTTCCTGTACGTTTAAGTCTAAGTCTGACTGACATAGTTAAATCCTTATTTTTAGTTAAAATTACACACTTTGAGAGTTGCCTTTTTGTTCGACACTCCCGTTAATTACGCTTCAACTTCTGCCATTTAACACAGATATATAGCCACATTAGATACTTGGACTAACCTCTCGGCGTCCTCCACTCTATCTGCTGTCAAAAGCATGACATTTTTTAATATCAAGGTGCAACTCAATGAGATTAAAAAAGTCAAAATAAAGTTAAAACTCCTTAATATACAACATTTTTTTTAAAAATCAAGTTTTTTTGTCACTTTTATTGATTTTTTCAAGATATTTTTTCACTTACAACCACAAAAAGAAAATTTTTGATAATTTGGAAAAAATAGGATAATATTTTATGAAGCATTTTACGACATCGCCGCAAAATATGAAGCACTGCCAATGCACCATGAAGCAAAGCCTTTTCAGACCTCATTCGCCATTTTTGGGCAAAAAAAAATGGCGGCTGGAATTTTTACCTTCCCCGCCATTCTGAAACGCATTTTGAGGCTAAAAACTCAGAATTTGGCTGTGAAATAAATTTCTGAAAATCGCTTCACTTTCATTCAGAAAAACTCAGAATGTTACTTGGATTCTTCATCTTCAAAGGGCAATTCCATATTTCCGGCAATCCCCAATGTTTTTGCATTTTCTGGAGAAATGACCGAATGTCCCAACTCTTTTTCCAATTGTTCACGGGCGGTTTTTGCCACGTTGCCGCCGCGTTTTGCGACTTGAGCGTGTCGGGCAAAAGTATCTGGATTTTCCGCCTCTGAAATATCTTTGGTGGATACTTCTGCAAGCATATTCAAAACCAGTTCACGATTGGTCATATTGTCCCGCAGATTTTCTTTTTTTAAACCTTTGAATTGTTTATATTCTTTTGCACTCTTGCCAGCCCACGCTTTGTAAATAATATCGGTCAAGATTGCAAACTCTGTACCTTCTTCCAAACCAAGGCGTTTCCATTCATCGGTCAATTCTTTGCGGATTTCGATTGACTTCAACCGCTGATTGATCCAATTTTCAGAATACCCCAAACGCCGGTAATCCAGCATTGCCTGTTCAATGGAGCGTTCCGGATCCTGCATCTGGTTGAGCCGTTCTGCCGCAACTTGGGCGATCCACAACTTGAATGGTTCGGCTTTCGGTGACGGAATGGACTGGATAAGCCGGAAAAGTTGTTCAGCCGTAGCCACATCGGTTTTATAAAACTTTCCATCGGAAGACGGTAATTTCAGTTGGTTACAATTTGTAACCGACTGGTTTCCCTCTTTTTTCAGGCGGTTTTTCAAGACCTTCCAATAATTTCTTGGATCTTGGCTATCCGTCAGGATTGCAACCACATCCACTACCGAAAAGTACCATTCTTCGGTGGTATCATCCCAAACGGAACGGACTTGTTTCTGTTCAAAAAGTTTTATTGCGTTTTGCTGTGTCATAAAAAATTATCGTTCCCAATATTATGTTAAACGTCACCGAATATTGATATAAAAATCAAAATTATCAAGGTTGCCCATCCCCAACATAATAGCGTGTAGAAAGGGAACCATGCAATGCAAATGAGTCGCCGGAACAACTTTTGGCAAGGCAACTCCAATATTACTGCTCTACCCAAAAGAAGGATGAAAAAACAAAAGAGTATCCAGCCAACAGTCAGTAGCAGCAAAACAATTCCACTGATGGGTGACGGCAGCAACGGCACCAATAACCCAAATAGCGGAATAATCGCCGCGATCAGCATAAATATTACAAGTTTTTGTATATTTCTTTTGAAAGTTTTTTCCATATTGCAATTCTTATGGGAATAAATATATCCCCGCAAATGGAAAAATCAAGGCGGCTTGCCGCCGTTTATTGATTTTTTAAAGATATTTTTTCACTTACACCCCCAAAAAAGAAAATTTTTGATAATTTGGCAAAAATAGGATAATATTTTATGAAGCATTTTACGACATCGCCGCAAAATATGAAGCACTGCCAATGCAACATGAAGCAAAGCCTTTTCAGACCTCATTCGCCATTTTTGGGCAAAAAAAATGGCGGCTCGCTTTTTTATCTTCCCCCGCCATTCTGAAACGCTTTTTGAGCTTAAAAACTCAGAATTTCGCTGTGAAATCAAATTCTGAAAATAGCTTCACTTTGGTTC
>JAFTJQ010000058.1 GCA_017456285.1 Lentisphaeria bacterium | reverse complement strand
TTGAAAAAGTTGTTGCCTTCGTCCATGAATATGGATAAAAAATTTTGAGATGTGAAAATTTGAAAAATTTTCGCATCTCTTTTGGTCAAGGTCGCTGACCTTGCGTGGGGGTGTGGGGGCGGCGTTAGTCCCCACAAAAAAATTAAAAGAAAATGATTTATTTTTGCAGAAATTCAGCAAAGTCAACTGCGATATTTACTGCTTCATCAAGGATAATATCATTATCTTTGGCTGTTGATTGTTTCTTTTCTGAAGTTGCATTTTTCTCCGCATCAAGTGTTTTTTTCTCGGCTTGATACTCTGCATAACGCTTTTCCTCGTTCAAAGAAACCTCTTTAACCTCTCGATTTTTGATTATTGTCTCTGACTGTTTTTTTATCTCTGCAAACTCTGCTGATTCGCTGATTCGCTTATTTGCTGAATTTTGCACTTGTGCCAAAACCTTATCGAAATTATTATAATACACTTGATAACGGCATTTTTTAATTTCATCCCACGGCAGATGATAATCATTAAACATCTCGCCGACCTCCAAATTTTCAGTATATGACGGAATGACCACATCAGCCTCGATTCCAAGCTGCTGAACCGAACTGCCGCTTATGCGATAAAAAACCGATGATTCAAACTTTAATGAACCTGTTGAGAAATTGATCGGAATTATTGAAAAAAGTTCATTCAATGCAATAACTTCCAAGACAGTTCCTTTGCCGTAAGTGCGGCTGTCTCCGACAACTATTGCTCGCTTCAAATCACGCATTGCCCCAGAAAAAATTTCTGACGCACTGGCAGAAAATTTATTAGTTAAAATCACCATCGGGCCATCATACAACTGTTTGGAATTTTCATCGCTTCTAATATCAAGCATGCCTGCCCGATTACGAATTTGCACCACCGGAGCTTTTTTAACAAACAACCCTGAAAGTTCAATCGCTTCATACAAACTTCCGCCACCGTTATTACGCAAATCAATTACCAATGTGTCAATTTTTTGCTGCTTAAACTCTTTCAAAATTTTCGCAACATCTTTACTGACACTGCGATAATTTGCATCTCCACGGGAAAGTGCATCGAAATCCATGTAAAAACTCGGAATTGTAATCACACCGACTTTAAGTTTTTTATCTGCATTTGTCGGCACTGAAACCTCACGCACGATGCCTTTAGCGGCACTCTCCTCCAAAGCGACTTTAGCTCGCTTAATCGCATAAACTTCAGGCTTGCCGTTCCGACCTCGTTCGCCGGGAATTACAGTAAGTTTTACAATCGTATCTTCTTCCCCTCGAATAAGTTTAACCGCATTCGATACAGACATATCAATGACATCAACCACCTCGCCGTCACCTTGCGCAACTCCGATAATTCGATCATCAACCTTTAGCCTGCCATCCAAATCAGCTGGTCCGCCGGGTACAATATCGACCACTCGGATAAAACCGTCTTCACTGGTCAGAGTTGCCCCAATTCCGATCAATGATAAACTCATGTGGATATCAAAATCTTCATCCTCTCGGGGTGACATATAACTTGAATGGGGTCCGAAAACCAGTGATACAGCAGTTAAATAATCGCCGAGGACATCAATTTTATTTCTTTGTCGAAAAACATTATCCAAATCTTTAAGTCGAGTAAGAACTTTTTCCTGCGGAGTTTTTTTGCTCCAGAGTTTTTGAATTTGCTGTTCTTTAGAATTTTTTTCCTCATCCGAAAACTCTTCCGCAACAATGCGATCATAGAGTTTCATAGTAAGAACGTCATTTTTTAACTTTTTACGCCAAATCTCTTTCAATTCAGCTTCGTCTGCTGCGTATTCAGAGTCAGCTCGGTCAAAAACAAAACTCTCATCGACACTGAAATCAAACTCCTGCTTCAACAAATTCTCCGCAAAGTCACGATATTCACGCATTCTTTTCAAGTAAACTTCATACACCTTGAATGCAAATTCTGCATCTCCGCGACGCAATTCATTAATCAAGTTTTCACGGTGTGAAGAAAAAGAATTTATGTCTTGAGCAGTAAAATACATTTTTAGCGGATCAAACATTTTCAGATACTCATCAAAAACTTTCGCAGACAATTCAGCATTCAGTTTTTGCGGGCGATAGTGACGTTCATTGAGCATATTTATCACCGTTTTGGTGATATAACGCACCCGTTTATTGTCCAAATCATCTTTGATTGCCTGCGAATAGACAAGCGGCACCTCCGTTCGTTTATCACTAGCGGCTTCTGCATCAGAACTATAGCTGCCGCTAAAAGCAACAAACGCATAACCAAGAATAAATACTAACAACAAATCATAGTATTTATGTAAAAAATCTTTCAATACACTTCCTAATTTTTTCATCAAATCAACCTAAATCCCTACCCTGCGTTCACGCATTAATTCAGTAGCTTCATCAATCAGCATATAAAGATATTTCTCTTTTTCCTCTGCGGTCATGGCTCTAAAAATTGAAACCAATAAATTCTCGTTTTTGCTTAACTCTTTAACTTCCAAATTCACCAATTTATCAACTGTGACACAAGCACCCATTGCTTTTAAGTAATACTCCTGACGCTTAATATCCAACGCCCCGAAGGTATCCATAAGCACTTTTTCATCAGAGACAAAATCATCTAAATAGTGTCCCATTTTGGGGGCATCTCCGATGCGAACAGGTTGAACTTCTGCCTCGTCAGCATCTTTCAAAAGAATATAACGCCGAATTTCAGGATAAATTTTCTGAAAAACTTCCTTTTTTTCCTGTTTTGCCCGACGATTCAAATACCGTTTCAATGTATCGACTTTGACCCCGGTTCTCAAAGACAACTCTGCAAGCGAAATAGTTTTCGCACATTTCTCAAGAGCTTTGCTAATATCTTCTGTAATTTTCTTCATAATTCACCTGTAAATAAAATTAAATTATAGTTCAGAATAAATATACCATTTTATTAGAATTTTGCAACCTCTGAAAAATAAAAAAATACGATTTTTTGGCATAAAAAGAAAATACTTATTAAATCACACAAAATTGCCATTATCCATACCCCGCTAAAAACCACACTATTCGGATATTGCTATTCAGCCAATTTATTATCGAAAATAAAAAAACTCGCGAAAATTTATTTCGCGAGTTTTTAATTTTATCTGCAATTAAGCAATTTTATTTGGGAAGTTTGAAATCCGCAATAATATCGTCAACCTGTGACTGATTAATCGGATTAACATCGCCGAGCTTTTTCGCCATGATAATACATTTAGCAGTAAACTCTGAAACTTCCAATCTGTCAAATGCTTCCAAAAGACTCTTACCTGTAGTAATCACTCCGCAATTTTCAACCAAAATTACCGGAGTTGACGGAGAAAATTTCGCCACTACGCTATCAGGGTCATTGAAAAATTCCTTCGCTGATACAAATGGTACGTCACGCATCATAATGTAACTTTCAGGAATAGTTCTGCTGTCAATCGGTGTTCCGGTAACTGCAAATGCCATAATATACGGCGGACGGGTCATAATTACAGAATTTACCCACGGGCATTTTTCGTAAATTTTGCGAATTAAAGAAGTAGAAAGTGCCGGAGTTTTGCCGGCTTCTCTTTTTCCGTCTTTCATTCTGACCATACCGTAAGCATCAAGATACATCGGCTCAAAGTTTGCAGGAGTTACCAAAAAATCATCCTCGCCCAAACGACTTGAAAGAAAAGCATTTCCGGAGAAAAGCAATCTCTGACGATAGCATCTGGCTCTGAAATTAACCATTTCATCACGAAGTTCACACTCTTTGGCACTGGCAAAAGCAGCCTTGAATTCCGGATATTCAGTTCCTTTCATTTTGCCCTCAAACTCAAGCTCTTTGCCGAATGAAGTCGCATTAATCTGGATTCTTGCTACATAATCCAATGCTTCAAATCGAGCAAATGCCTGAAAAATCGAATCTCCGCACATTACGGCACCGTGATTCTCCATAATTACTGAATCAGCACCTTTGGCAAATTCGTCAGCAATAATATTGCCGAGTTTTTCACTGCCGGGAATTTCGTATTTGGCAAAAGCAACCTTGCCGCAAAGTTTTGATACAGTAGGAATTAAACTTGCATCAGGAGTTTTACCGGTTAAACTGAAAGCAACCAATGCAGGTGAATGGGCGTGCAGAACCGCACGCACATCCTTGCGAAGTTTATAAACTGAACGGTGAAACGGCAATTCACAACTCGGACGGTGACGACCGATGATTTCCCCTGACGGAGTAACCATTACAATATCTTCAGGACGCAATGAACCTTTGTCAATTCCGCCCGGAGTAATCCAAATATTGCCCTCTTCGTCCTTGATTGACAAATTACCGCCGCTGGTGGTAGTCATGCCGTAATCATAAAGACGCTGGAGTGTTTCAACCAAAATATTTCTGGGGTGTAAGTATTCCATTTTCATAATCAATCACCGGATATAGTTATTTAGCTTCATCATTAACAACTGCAACCTTGATTCCAAGCATATTTACATTGGTTTCAAGTGCATCGGTAATTTGTGAAAGCGGGAAGTGGTGAGTTACCAAGCCCTCAACCGGCAAACCGATACCTTTTGCACGTTTCAAGAAACTGAAAGCATTGGGATAATCCTGCGGAGAATATACCCATGAACCGACTGCGGTAATTTCTTTATTACAAATATCAAAGTGGTGGTTAATTGAGCAAGGACCGCCGTCCATGAAGAACCCAAGTTCGCACAAGCCGCCGCCGCGACGAACCATTTTCCAAGCATTAGCACCTGCCTGAGCAACACCGGTACACTGGAATACAAATTCAGCACCGAGTCCGAGGGTGTATTCTTTGATTTCAGCAAGCATTGCATCAAATGACGGATACTTGGTGAAGTTAAAGGTCTTGCTTACGCCGAAAGTTTTGGCAATTTCCAAGCGATTATCATTGCCGTCAACTGCGATGATATTTTCAATACCCAAAGTACGCAATACTGCAATTACCATCAAACCGATCGGACCTGTACCCTGTACCAAAACACTGGTGTCAAAACGAAGAAGTCCGGTTGTTTTAGCACGTTCAACAGCGTGAATTGCCACTGCAGCAGGCTCAACCAACATCTTCTGATCCAAAGTCATATCACTGACATTGAAGAAAGTTGAACCTTTACGAATTACCATGTGAGTTGCATAGTAACCATTCAAGTGAATATCATCATCCGGGAAAAGTCCGTAAACTCCGCATTTTTCGCACAAATTAGTGCGGGCAGGAGTGTTTTTGCAAGCATTGCACTCACCACAAGGGATAACACAAGTTACGATACTATCGCCGACTTTTACCGGTTTTCCGCTGAAGTCTTTGGTGATATTTTTACCCATTTTAATAATTTTGCCTGATCCCTCATGTCCGAGAACGGTCGGGCAAATTCCGAAGGGGTCACGTTTGTACTCATGTCCGTCGGTACCGCATACACCGCAACCCTCAACTTCAATAATCATTTCGTCGTCAGAAATCTCCGGAATCGGAAACTCTTTGATCTCAAATTTTCCCGGTGCGACAAGCACCGCTGCTTTTGCCATTTCAGCCATTTTTACACCTCTTTTTGTTAATTGTTTATAGTTAATTAAGTATTAAAACTTTATAAATTTTTCAAATGCTTCGTCGTATTTATTACGATTTGCCTGTGACGGAGTATAAGTTACTACGTCAAACGAATCTCTAACAATTTTTCTTGCTTCACTGATATTTGCAACTACCTTACAAGCCATTGCCTGTGCCAAAATATTGCCGATAGCAGTTGCCTCAATCGGCCCTGCAACCACGGTAATATTGCCGGCATCAGCCGCACTCTGCATTAAAATATCATCTTGAGTACCACCGCCGATGATGTTCAAAACCTTATAATTTTTGCCTAAAATTTTCCCAAGTTCTGTCAATTTCACTCTAAAACAAAGTCCCAAAGAATCATGAATTGCACGAATAACTTCGCCATCACTCATCGCTGAACCATTTTGTCCGTGCATAGCAGCAAATTCTTTAACCCTGCTTATCATGTTTTCGGGTGCAGTGAAAAATGAATCATTCGGATTAATCAGATACTTCAAAGGCTCTGCGGCTTTTGATAATTCACCCATTTCACTAAAACTTATTTTACGCCCTTTGGCAATGAAGTCCCGTCTGGTCTCCTGCAACAGCCAGCACCCCATAATATTAGTAAGATAACGGATAGTTTGCCCTACTCCGCCCTCATTGGTAAAAGTCTGTGCAGAAACATCAAGCGAAGGCGCATTCAATTCTGCACCGAGCAACGCCCAAGTACCGCAACTAATATACGCAAAATCATCGCCGTCCGCTGCCGGAACTGCTAAAACCGCACTGGCTGTATCGTGAGTACCGACTTTAACAATCGGAATCGCTCCGACTCCGTATTTTTGCTGCAGCTCTGTAGATAAAGTTCCGCCGAGTGTCGCAGGTTCAACAATTTTCGGGAAAATGTCTCTCGGAAGTCCCAGAGTATCAATAATTTCCCAATCCCACTCATGGGTGTAGGGATTTAATAAATTACCGGTCGAAGCATCGGTGTATTCAGTAGTAAAGTCACCGCCGATCATATACGCTAAAGCATCAGGGATGTG
Organism: Lentisphaeria bacterium; assembly: GCA_017456285.1. Classification (GTDB taxonomy): domain Bacteria; phylum Verrucomicrobiota; class Lentisphaeria; order Victivallales; family Victivallaceae; genus RGIG5270. Next base: position 20,264 of record JAFTJQ010000058.1, on the reverse strand, counting down.
CAGAAAAACTGCATTTTCCAAATCTTCAGGTTTTTCTTTCATGTGGGCATACAACTGGTAAAGCGTATTGAAGGGCATAAATTGAATACCGGTACGCTTGTAAATTTCATCTTTGGAAATCTTGCTCCAAATTTCATCAAGATACTTTAAGGTTCTCTCATCACGGTAATGATAAGGAAGCGCTTTCACCTCTTTGGTGTCACGGTCAAAAAGAACGTAATCAACTCCCCAAGTATCAATCGCAATCGCAGAAATGTCACGAGTTACCTCAAAAGCTTTGCCGATACCTTTTTTAATCTCCTCGACCAATGATGGAAAATCCCAGAAAAATGACCCATTAATATTTTTCAAACCATTCTCAAAACGATGAATTTCCTGCAACGCAAGTTTGCCGTCCTCAAGCGTTCCGATAATACCACGACCGCTGGAAGCACCGAGATCAAATGCTAAAAAATGTTTTTTCATCTATCTATCCCTTTTAAATCCATTTTTTTACTTAAAAATACAAATATCATTCAAGTCGCGATAACGCTCATCCGCATCAAGCCCGTAACCGACGATGTAATAATTCTCAACGTCAAATCCGACCCAATCAGGCATTTTACAATGTTTCTCAACTCCGAGTTTATTAGCCAAACAGCAAGTTTTTACTGATTTAGCCCCCTGCTCCCGAAAATACTCCTGAAGTTTCCCGAAAGTAACTCCGGTGTCAAAAATATCATCAATCAAAAGAATATCTTTGCCAGCAATACTGATTTTCGGAGTTGAGCGAAAAGTTAATTCACCGCAACTTTTTGTTCCCCGGTAACTCTCTACCGCCACGGTATCCATCATCGGGCTGAGCTTCATCATTCGAAGCAAATCAACTCCGAAAAACAAAGCTCCGTTCATAACCATTACGGCAACGAAACTTGCTTCTTTATCCTTGTAATACTCATCAATTTCACAAGCAAGCTCTTTAATTCTCGCAACAATAACTTTATTTTCAAGTAAAACTTTCACAACTTGTCAATCCGCATTAAAAAACAAAAAAGAACTACACTTTATTAAATCTGCAATTCTTTTTTGTCATAATTTTCATTTCCTCTAAACTTAAACTGTCATAAGTTCTTTTTCTTTAGCAGCCAAATCCTTATCAACAGTTGCAGTGTAGCTGTCAGTCATCTTCTGAATATCATCAAGCATTTTTTTCAAATCATCTTCGGTAAGTTCGCCTGCTTTTTGTGCCTTTTTAGCGGCATCATTGGCATCGCGGCGCAAGTTGCGAATAGCGATTTTAGCCTCTTCTGCACGAGTTTTAGCCTGTTTTGCCAAAGCCTGACGGCGATCCTGACTCAATTCAGGAATCGGAAGTTTAAGAGTTTTTCCGTCATTCAATGGAGTGATACCGACATTTGAAGCGATAATAGCTTTTTCAATATCCTTAATCGCATTTGCATCCCATGGCTGAATCACCAACAAACGCGGTTCAGGAGTAGTAATTCCTGCAATTTCCTTCAATCTGGTTTTAGTTCCGTAATACTCAACCATAATACCATCAACCAATGAGGGAGAGGCTTTCCCGGTTCTGATTGCGGCAAAATCATTTTTCATTGAATCTTCAGACTTCATCATCATCTCTTCCAGATGATCCAGCAACAAATCAATACTGATATCGTTCATTATTATCTCCGTAGTTAAATTAGTTTTATCAATTCATATAGTATTATAACTCAAATCGCCTTTTTTTCAAGCGAGAAAAGTAATTTTTTACAAATTTATTTCAAGTTTTTGCGCCATTTTCTCAACTTTGTCCAAAGCAGCGGCAGTTGATTGGGCTCTGGCAAGCAGCACGCCGAGTCGGCGATGACCATTAAGTTCACCTTTGCCGAAGAGGCGAATTGAAGTATCTTCGTACTGCAAAACTTCCGCCAAATTACCGAAACTTACATTATCCGAAACTCCGTGCACCTTGATTGCCTTGCTTGCTGACGGTCCATGAAATTTGATATTCGGAATCGGCAATCCCAAAATCGCTCTGGCATGCAAATCAAATTCAGAGAGATCCTGCGAAATAAGTGTAACCATACCGGTGTCGTGCGGACGCGGACTTACTTCACTGAAAATCACCTCATCACCGCAGACAAAAAGTTCAACTCCGAAAATTCCTCTGCCTCCCAAAGCCGAAGTAATTTTTCCGGCAATCTCTTCCGCTTTTTTCAGTGCCGCTTCGCTCATCTCCTGACCCTGCCAAGACTCCTGATAATCTCCGTCAACTTGATGATGTCCGATCGGCTTGAGGAAACTTGTACCGCCGACATGACGAACCGTCAAAAGTGTGATTTCAAAGTCAAAATTTACAAAACCCTCAACAATCACTTTGCCTGCTCCGGCACGACCGCCCTCTTGGGCTTCTTTCCATGCGTGGTCAATATCTGCTTCAGACTTAATAACACTCTGTCCGTGTCCTGATGAACTCATAATCGGCTTTACTACGCAGGGCATACCGATAACTTTTACCGCCTCGTCAAATTCCTCACGAGTTTCCGCAAAGCGGTAAGGAGAAGTTTTAATACCCAACTTCTCGGCAGCCAATCGTCGAATTCCCTCACGATTCATAGTTAAATTAACCGCTTCCGCAGTAGGAATGACAGTGTAACCCTCTTTCTCCAAATCGTAAAAAATATGAGTAGCAATTGCTTCAACTTCGGGGACGATATAATTCGGCTTTTCTTTTTCAATAATAGCTCTCAATGCCTCAGCATCGAGCATATTAACCACATAAGAACGATGTGCCACTTGCATTGCCGGAGCATTTTCGTAGCGGTCAATCGCAATAACTTCCACACCTAAACGCTGCAAAGCAATTACCACTTCTTTTCCCAATTCACCTGAACCGCACAAAAGCACTTTGACGGCACCCGATCTTAAAGCTGTACCAATTGTAGGCATAAGAAACTCCTTTTGATAAAATTAGTCATTATAATACTCTATAATGTACCCTGATAAAATTATATTGCAAGTAAAAAATTGAACTTTTTTCATAATTTTCTCTAATAAAAATTTGAAAAACTCCGTCAGTTATGGTATTTTAAGAAAAATCACAAGTGTTTACGGGAGAGAATATGATATATTTTGATAATGCGGCAAATAAAAAAGTTAATGCTGAAACAATTAAAAAACTTTCTGAACATCTGCTTGCATTCGGAGGAAATTCAGAATCTCGTCACCCATATTCATATAACGCAAAAAAAATCCTCTCTGAAAAAGAAGTTACTCTCTTTTCGCAAATGCAATTACAGAATTATGAGGGATTTTATTTTAATTCCGGAACGGAAATTTTTAATTTCATCCGCTTTTTGATTAACGAAAAAGGAAAAAAATGCAATGTCGTTACAAGCAGACTTGAACACCCTGCCCTCTCGGCAAACTTAAAAAATTCCATTGCTGAAATTCGTTATATCAAATTAAAAAATAATTATCAATACGATATCGAAAGTTTAACTGAAGTAATTGATCAAGCAACCTTTATGGTTGCAATCAATTTCATCCAAAGCGAAACCGGGTTAGTGCAGAATTTAGAAGAAATAATTGCAAAAATTAAAAAAATTAATCCCTCAACTTTGATTTTGATTGATTCAATTCAGGGATTCGGCAAATGCGAATTACCGAGCGGTGCTGATTTTTACACAGCTTCAAACCACAAAATTTGCGGAATAGTCGGAGCGGTATTGATTGCAAAAAAATATTTGCAGTTAAATCTTGCCGAAATTTATAGTAAATTCCGCCACGATTTCTACCAAATCGGACGCATTGAAATTCCACAACTTTTGGCAATGTACGATACCTTGAAAGAAGAACTGCCGAAACAAAAAGAAAATTTTAATAAAGTTGCAACAATCAATAATTATATCCGAAAGGCAATTACTGATAAATTTGACTCTAAAATTTATTGCAGGTTTACTGCTGAAAACACTACCCCATACATATTGCAAATTATTTTCCCGAATTACGACGGGGCAGTATTAGCCGGACTTTTGGGTGAAAAAGGAATCATGGTATCTTCCGGAAGTGCCTGTATGGCGGAGAGTCAAATTCCCAGTGAAGCACTGCAAGAATTGGGATTCAACAACAAAGAAATTTTCAGCACTATCCGCTTAAGTTTTTCAGAAGCAAACACCATTAACGAAGCAGATTTTTTCATAAAAACCCTAAAAGAAGTCCTGCAAAATTATTAATTTTCTGCTTTTTTTGCTATCACTACCAAATCATACCCGACCGATATCGGTTATTAAACTTTCAACGGCAACGCCAATACATACATCAATTTTTCTTCATACCGTAGAAAAACTGTGACAATTACGAAATGAGTTCACCCTCTAATTCGCGATCCCAATTACCATTAAGCAAAGTGAGTTTTATATCACGCTTAATTCTCAACTTATCGCCGTCAATTTTGCAAAGATAGGTAATCCGATAAACACTATTGAGGTCAAAAGCAACGATTTCAAAATCTCCTGATTCCAAATAATGTCCGGCAATCGCATACTTTCGTTTATTATTTTCAAGGTCGTAAAATTCATTAATTACGTATTCGCAACTACCTATTTGCCAAGCAATTACACGCTCATCATTCAAAGTAATTTTAACTGAATTTCTGCCATTAAAATCAATCCTTTTTATTCCCTTAAAGTCGCACTTAAAACTTTGTTTCCCGATAAGCGAAGCATCATTAACTTCTTCCGACAAAACAGGAATTTTTAACGCCGCACACAATTGCTGCAGTTCATTATAGGCTTGCGGATTTTCCGGCAACTCTGTATCGTCAGGACTAAGTTTGCTTACAAACTCGCTTGCAATCAATTCGCCGAGTTTACCCATTTCAGCAGTTCCGCTATTAATCATAAAAAGCAAATCCAACTTCGGAAAGCAAAGTGCATACTGCCCGTAAGCCCCGTCTGCCCTGAAACCGTCAAGTTCATTCATCCAAATTTGGAAACCGTATCCGATTTTCCAATTCATACTATCCCCGGGGTTGTGGGAGTTATCTATCTGCTTTGAACTTGCCATTCGCATATATTCTTCGGAAATCAACTGCTTTCCATCATATTTGCCGTAATTCAGGAGCAACAAATTAAATTTAGTCCAATCATCATGGCGGATAAATCCCCCTACTCCGCCGACAGGAACTCCATTATCCACACGCAGGAAACTGACATCTTTGATACCCATTTCGGAAAAAATTTCCTCCTGAAGCCAATCTGCCATATCCTTATTTGAAGAGCGTTTGATTATTTCGCTGATGATATAAGTAGCACAGGTATTGTAAACAAAAAATTCACCGGGCTCATATTTCAAGGGTGCTTCAAAAAATATTTTCACAAAATCATGACTTTTCACAGTATTATAAGCTGACAACATCGGACAAATTGCATGACCGCTGCTCATGGTTAAAAGGTGGCGAATTGTCATGCGTTCCCACTTGTCGTCACTTACTTGAATTTCAGGGAAAAACTTCAAAACTTTATCATCAAGTCCGACAATTCCACGATCATACAACAACCCCAAAGCAAAAGAAGTCATGGTTTTTGTGCCTGAAAAAAGGTGGTGCTTATCTGCTTTGGAATAAGGAGCAAAACACCCGGTGGCAATTACTTGAGAATGTCTGACTATGGAAAACTGGTGAAGATACTCCCACTTCGACATTTTTTTTATTAAATTAATGATCCATTCACTATGAACACCCATTTTTTCAGGTGTTGCACAACTCAATACAGTCATTTAATGCCCCCTCTTCATATTTTTAATATTAAATAGCAATAATACAACTATTTAGCAGGGAAATCAAATTCGTATTCAAATAAGTCGCCGATCTCCTGAATCGCTTTGTCCTCATCTGCACCTGATACCTGCAAAATCGCTTTGTCTCCGCAGATAAGCCCTAAAGAAATCAAACTCAAAATACTATTAAGTTCAGTGCTTTCATTGTCCTTGACCACTAAAAATGTATGCAATGGATAATTCTGATGAATAGAATTCAAAATCATACTGGAGGGACGACAATGTATGCCTGCTTTATTATGAATAGTAATTTGACGCTCTTTCATGCTAAAAAAGTCCTGTTGTTTTTTATGTGATTATTTTTTTAGTCCGTACAACAATATAAACCTTGTAAAATCTTTTTCAAGTTGTATATTAAAAAAAAAGCGAATTTTTTTAGAAAAAGGAATTAAATATGAATATTTTGGTCATTGGTTGCGGTGGTATCGGCGGTTATTTCGGTGCCAGACTCTCTCAAAATAAGGAATTAAAGGTCTCTGTGGCGCTCAATTCAAACATAGAAAAGGTACAAAAAGAGGGCATTAAACTAAAAAGCATTAAAGGTGATTGCGACTTTGAAATTGACAGAATTTTTAACGTGCATGAAAAATGCGAAAAACCGGATTTTGATTTTATTTTGCTTGCTACCAAAGCACTTCCCACAATTAATCAAGTACAACTGTTAAAAAATTTCGTTAATTCGGTCGAAACAAACATTTTGATTATCCAGAACGGCATTGATACTGAAAAAGATATTTTAGAAAATTTCCCGGAGAATGAAATTGCTTCAGCCGTCACCTATATCGGAGTTGCTAAAGAATCAGGAAATATCATTAATCACACAGGCGGAGACGGGATTCTGCAAATAGGAGTTCTTAATCGCAAGTCACCGTCAGCAAAATTGCTTAAACTGATTGAGTTTTTTAATCAACAAAAAGTTAAAGCAACCTATTTTGACAACATCAGAGCCAAACGCTATGAAAAACTCCTCTGGAATGTGCCGTTTAATAGTTTAAGCGTAATCGGCGGAGGTCTACTGACTAATGAGATGACCGATCGAGCTGAAATCGAGAGTCTTTCCCGCAAAATTATGCAGGAAGTAATCCAAGTAGCGGCAAGCGAAAACATCCACTTCCCCCAAAGCGTAATCGACGAAAAAATCGAATACACCAGAAATTTCCCACCATACGCCAGCAGCATGTTAGTCGACTATCGATTGCACCGAAAATTGGAAGTGGAAGCAATAGTCGGCAACATCCTGAAAATTGCTGAAAAAAATAATATTTCAACTCCTTACATTGAAACAGTTTACGCTATATTGAAGTCAGTAAACAACAAAATATCGTAATTATTAAAATTTATTGTCTGAATTGAACATCCTGATTTTTTCACGCATAACAGACCGCATTGCAGCATCCGCCTGCTTGGTAGCAACTGAAAAATAACAGGTCATCTCTTCACGACTATTCAAAAAACTCTTCATTGCTGAATTCCAAGCAGATGTAAGTTCTGAATAGATATTAATTTTGCTGATACCTTCTTTGATTGCTTCACTCAATTGATCTTGCGGTGTCCCGCTGCCGCCGTGAAGCACCAAAGGAACATCAGCAGATTTCTTCAACTCCTTCAGCAATGGGATATTTAATTTAGGTGCAGAAATATAAACTCCATGAGTAGTTCCAATTGATACAGCAAGTGCATTAACTTGGGTACGCTCAATAAATTCTTTAACAGATTCGGGATCGGTAAAAATTGTATGGCAATCGTCACTATGACCATTCTCGCTCATACCATTTTCCGCACCGGTAATACCACTGGCAACATGTCCTAATTCCGCCTCAACTGCAACTCCAAGTTTAGAAATTGCATCTACAACTTCTCGCGATTTAGCTATATTTTGCTCAAAAGAATCTGCTGAAGCATCTATCATAACACTTTGAAAGCCCTTTTTCGCACAACGAACACACAATTCTAAATTAGATGAGTGGTCTAAATGCAAACACACCGGCACTTTTACCTGATTTGCCGCATAAACTGCACTATGCACCCAATAATCAAGTGATTTACCCTCAATATCAACCGGTATTGCTGCCAACATTACAGGAGAGTGCAATTCCTCCGCAACTTCTACTGCCGCACGCATCATAGTTAAATTTGAAACATCAAACATCGGCACTGCATAATGACGCTTATCAGCATCTTGCAACATTTCATTAAAACTTACGATTGCCATAATTTTAAATTCCTCATTGTTTTAGAAAATTCTTTCCATTTTATAAACTTTTTCTGATACTCTTGTGCTTGTTTTTGATTTGGTTCTACATAGCAGATAATTTCGGGAGCTTTTATTGAAATATCTCCGTCAACTGCTTTTTGAGCCAGCATTGCCGCCCCACGACAACCATTCTCTTTTTCATTACAAACTGCAATCGGCAAATTAAGAATATCTGCGTGCAGTTGGATAACTGATTTATTACGGAATCCGCCTCCGGTGGCAATTAATTTATTAAGTTTAATCCCGGACTCAATAAATAATTCATAGTTTAATTTCATCTCCATTGCCACACCCTCGAGCAAGCCTTTTAATAACTCTCCGCGACTTGTAGAGAACCTCCAGCCATATAAACACCCCGGAGTTTTTACATCAAAATACGGTGTGCCGGACGGAGTAAAATAAGGAACGACAAATAAATCTGTCACTTTTGCAGGCATTGACTCAAGCAATTTATCATAATCTTTTGCATCATCCTGCACAATTTCACGCATAAAATACTCCAGTAAATTACTGCCTGTCAAAGAATATCCGACTGAAGCAAAAATATTATCTAATGCAAAATTATATGTGCATAAATTTGATAACATCAACTCTTTCGATAAAATTTTGCTCGGCAAAACAGGTACCATACACTCGACACTCCCTGCGGCGTACATAGCACTTCCAGCATCTCTCGCCCCACAACCAAATGCTCCAATAATTTGGTCATGCCCCGCAGTTGCAAAAATTACATTTTCAGTGAGCGATAAATTATCTGCTACACTTTTTTGAACCTTTGCACACGCACTGCCTGAAGCCAAAGGAGTGGCAAGCATTTGCGTATCTATTTCCGCCTGTTGACAAATGTCTTTGCTCCACACTTGCTTATTTATATCAAAAAGCAGAGTTCTACCTGCCAAAGGATAACTGATAAAAGCTTCTCCGGTCATACGGTAACACAACAAATCCTCAAAGCAAAGAATTTTTTTGCACTTTTCGAAAATTTCAGGGTGCGTTTCTTTTATCCACAAAATTTTAGGCAGTGAAAACATTCCGGACGGAGTATGCCCTGTAATTTGATAAATTTTTTCCAACCCAAATTGTTGGGTAAATTTATCCATACAATCAGCAGCACGACTGTCTCCTGAAATCATTCCATTCATCAAGGCATCACCATTCTCGTCAAGCATGGTGAATGCTTCTCCCTGTGAAGATGCCGCTATCCCCTTAATCGGGTCACTTGACTGCAAAAATTCCGCACATTCACGGATAACTTCAAAGGCTTTGGCAATAACCTCATCTGTATCAAGTTCCATTGCACCCGCTTCAGGAATCAAATACTCATACTTTCTATATGCAGAATAGAGTAACTCTCCCGACGCTGAATAAGCAACAGCTTTTACTTGACTTGAACCAATATCAATCCCTAAATAACTCATTTCTCAATATCCGTTAATTCATATCCGCAATAACGAACTAATGCCTCTTTGATTGCCCCGTCCCACTTGCCCGGAGTAACACTTACATGATGACGATAGCCGCCATACCCGATATTTTTTAACTTGGTTTGCAAGTTGTCAATATGTGCCGCTGCCCCGCAACCAAAAAAGCCTTCACCCAAAGGTGCATCGGTAAATTGCCCCTCGCCGGAATAAAAATAAAGTTTTCCATTTTTAGTCAAAGTTGAGGCAAAAGTAAAATCCATTGGCTTAATAAAACCGACATTACATCCGAAACTGCAATTTTCGCCCAAAGTTTTCGCAAACATTTTATGAGCAATTACTTCACCCTTTGCGGTCATAAGTTTTTGAGGAACAGGACCGCAATGGAAAAGGATGCAGCCATTGTCATCACCAGGATAATTATTATTCCAATCCAAACATGCGGCAGGTTCATCGGATGCGGCAGATAAAGCAAGCATGGTAATTGCATTGCCGACGTCAAGTTCACAAGCCGCAGGGAAATTACGATCATTAAGTTCACTCAAAACCACACAAGGAGCAATTTTAGCGGTTAACTGCAAATCACTCCAGCAACGCAAAGCAATCGCATCAAGTTCATTTTCAGCAATGAATTGATCCACAGCGACAGAAACTTTAGCCAATTGCATCAAACTTTCCGCAGGGACTTTAGAAAAATCAGTATAATTTTTGAAAACTTCTATTTTTTTCAACAACTCCGCTGAATCATCTGCAATATTCGCCATTTTTACCAATAAATCAGAATTATCAAAAACTTCAGTAGTAATATTGTATTTTTGCAAAGTAACTTCATCAAACCGGATAGTTTTGAATAAGGTCGGTCTGGCACCAATCGCCCCAATACGGCAACGCTTCATTTTTTTTACAATCCGGCAAACTGCACCAAACTGGCGAATATCCTCAACGAAAGCAGGATCATTAGGAGACATCGTATGTTTGCTGCCTACAGAAAAAGGAATTCCGAACTGGGTGAAAACATCCATAATTGAAAATTTACCGCAAAAAGCATCTCGACGATGTGCAAAATCCATTTTATCCAATTCATCAGGATATGCCAAAATAAAAATCGGCACTCCGGCATCTCGCAAAGCTTCAGAAGCTCCGTTTTCGTCACCGAAATTAGGCAGACAGAGAATTACGCCATCATATTCGCCGCGATGCTCTGCTAAAAATTTAGCATACGCCCTGCCCTCTGCCGCTGTTTCAACAGCTCCGTAACGAGTTAAATCATTCGGTTGCAGCAAGGTATCAAAACCTAAAGACTCAAGGCGAGTTTTTAATTCATTGCGAGCTGCATCGATAAGAGTTTCCGGGAAAAAACCACGATTGCCGAAAAAAAGTGCGAAAGTTGTTTTCATAAAAAGTCCTTTTTTTTTGCGATTGTTATTAAAAAATTTTTCTTTGATTGATAACATACTATATATTATTTTTTCTAAAAACAAATGGATAAAATAACTTTTTTATGTATTTTTTGGCATTTTTTGCAAAAATGATTATACTTTTTCAAAATTTATGCTATAATAAAGTATGAAGAACTACACAGTAAAAACTGAAGAATTAAATAAAATTATTGAACTGCTCTATTTGGTAATCGGAATTAGAATTACTTTTTTTGACATCAAAGATGAGGAGATGGATTTGCTGTCTATTCGTGAACGCAGTCCTTTCTGCCGCACCAATCGGCCCGATGAGAGTTTCAATCAAAAATGTATTGAATGCGACAAAAAACACTTGTTGGAAGCGAAAAAAAGCCGTAATATACAAATTTATCTCTGTCATGCCGGATTATGGGAGGGAATAATTCCTTTATACGATAAGCACGGAATATATATCGGAGCGATATTTTTCGGACAACTTGCCGACAAAAATAATCCAATTGAGAATTTACGCAGTTCATCGTATGAAGAGATGAAAAATATCGGCAATTTAATAAAATATTTAAGTGAATATATTGCCGAAAATGAACTAATTAAACAATCTATGCAAAGTTGGCAGCAACGATTGGAGCGTTACATTAACAATAATTTAAATCAAAATATCTCCCTGACTGAATTATCAGAAAAACTCGGTTGCTCTGTCTCTTATTTATCACATAAAATTCCAGATGAATTCGGCATGTCATTAAAAAAATATATCCGTCTACGCCGCATGGAAACAGCTAAAAAATATCTGACGGAAAATAAATCTATCGGTGAATGTGCATTTTTATTAGGATACAAAGACCAATTTCACTTCTCTAAAGATTTCAAAAAAACTTTTGCAATTTCTCCTGCCATCTGGAAGAAAAAGCATCTGTAATTTTATTACAAAAAATTTGATTATAGGATAAAAATTATCAATTCCTCATTATGGTAATTTCCAGTTGCAAGAATATTAGAAGCACGGAAAAGCTGCTCGGATAAAAGCAATCGGGCAAGTTCATGTGTAAAACTTAAAGGAGAAAGCGACAGCAACAAATCTGCCTCCTTTTTCAAAAAAATTGCATTTTTTTAGAAAAAAATATTGATTTTTGAATTTTTTGCTCTATTATATAGTAAATAAGTATCAAGCAATCTAATTTTGAGGAGGTATTTTATGATAAAAACTTTCGTTCTGGACACCAATGTGCTGCTCCACTCCGCCAATAGCATTGAATCTTTCAAAGATAATGACATCGTAATCCCGATGGCGGTAATTGAAGAACTTGACAAATTCAAAAAATATCAGGACGAACTCGGACGCAACACCCGTCAGGTAATTCGTTTGCTGGATAAACTCCGATTAAAGGGAAATTTAAGCAAAGGCGTCAAACTTGATACTGTTTCAAAAGTCGCAACCGGCAAACTTTCAGTAGTGACTGCTGCGTCTTTGGATAATGACATTGACGAAACCATCAAGGAAGTTTTTAACTTTGATTTAGGCAACAACTCTCCCGACAACCGAATTTTGCGGGTCGCCTATGCCCTGACCAAAAAGCGGAAGAAGGTAATTTTTATCAGCAAAGACATAAACTTGAGGCTCAAAGCCGACGCTCTCGGAATCTCCGTTATGGATTTTGAGCATGAAAATATTGATTACGGTTCGCTCTACAATGGTTTCAAAACTGTCGATGCCAATGATGAAATGATCAATTCTCTGCTTCAAGAGAAAACTCTTCCGGGAGTTGAATTTAAACTTCAACCTAATGAATTTATTATCTTCCAAAACCCCGAAAATCCCAAGCATCAGGCAATCGGACGCTACTGTCACGACGGGTTAATTCATATTCTTGAATATGGCGTTAACGACAAAGCATGGAATATTATTCCCCGCAATCAAGAACAGCGAATGGCTATAAACCTATTGCTTGACCCGCAAATAAAATTAGTTACTCTCGTCGGCGGTGCCGGAACGGGCAAAACACTTTTGGCAATTGCCGCCGCTATGGAAGCAGTTCTTCACAAAAACAGTTACGACAAAGTTTTAGTTTCCCGCCCGATTATTCCCATGGGTAATGACATCGGATTTTTGCCCGGCAGTAAAGATGCTAAATTAAGTCAATGGATGCAGCCGATTTTTGACAATATGGAGTATCTGCTCCACCAAACTCAAACCACCGCTGCGACGATCAGAAAAAGCAAAAGTTCCGCTTCTGTTTTAAGTGCAGAACAGCTTATTAATTCCAAAAAATTCGAACTGGAGGCTTTAACTTACATTCGAGGTCGCAGTATTCCTAAACAATTTGTAATCGTCGATGAGGCACAGAATTTAACTCCGCACGAGGTAAAAACAATTATCAGCCGAGCCGGCGAAGGTACAAAAATGGTGCTGACCGGAGATCCGCAACAAATTGATAACCCATATTTGGATTCCTCAAGTAATGGTTTGACCTACACCGCCGAGCGGATGAAAGGAACATTCATTCACGGACACATTACCTTGCGGAAAAGTGAGAGAAGTGAACTCTCTGCTTTAGCTGCAAAGTTAATGTAATTATTAATTATTACTGAACGATGCTTTGAAGAGTATTATAGAAATCCTGATTGGCAAGCAATTTTTTGATTAAATTATCATAATCCTGCTCGTATTCTACTGTAGTTTCAGTGGAGATTCGGAAATATCTCGGCGAACACGCATAGATATTTCCGGCTTCATCCTGAATCGGCGACGGCGTAATTGCCACGACCAGAACATGTTCAAGCAAATCAGACTTAAGCACCTGCACGGTATCGGCAAGAATTTCAAGTTTGATAAATCTGGAATCTTTAATTTTATCGTAATTAGCGGCAATCACAAGTGTTGCTGAATTTTCTTCCAGATAGTCCTCAAGCATCTCACTCAAATCCGGATTGCTGTCATAGATAATCTCTATCGGCGGCAAATTAAAATAAGTCGGAACATCATAACTCGGTTCTGCCTGTGCAATTGCATCGGAGCGAATCTGCTCTGGGAGGCTTTTGCAACCGCTCACAGCAAGCAAAAAAATCAAAGTTATTAAGCCTATTCCGAATTTTTTCATTTCAAATCACGCCCTGTTATTTACTGTCTCGCTCCAATGCCCACTGCTGAATTTTTTCCTGGGTTTCGGCAATGTCATCGGCAAAAAGAGTTTCAATAAACTTATTGAAAAATGCCTCCAATGCCGCACGGAAGATAATTAAGTTATTCATTCGCTCCTCAAAACGATTGAAATCATCCATTTTCTCACCCTCTGGCAAGTGAAGCGAAGATACCGCAAATTTATCTGCATCAAAATTACCGACAAAAATTCTATCATAATTTGTTACTGTAAATTTGGCTTTTTTAAGTTTTTTGCCGATCAATAACGCCGCTTTTGCCTCTGCACTACGTTGCGGAGCTTCGCCGTTTTTAATAACTGTTTCAGCTGAACCCAGAGATTCTCCGCCTGCCGACATGGTTAATGGCCCCTCAAGCATTACTTCGAAATCTCCGTAATCCGCATGTGAAACCTTGCCCTCAACCTCGCTGAAATACCAGAGCCAAGTCAAAAAATCACGTCCGATATTGGTATCATCAACGATGTCTTTGGCAAACTCAATTACCGGCACATCCATTTCGGTTTTTTGGAAATTTTTCTCCAACAAGTAGCCCGGAGTTACCGGAATCGGTTCAATCCCGGTGGCAGTAAAAAAGTGTTCCACAAACAAATCCTGCTGGGCAGTTGACGATGCCCCGACAATAATTACTTTATCAACCGGAGAAATCACTACCGGAATACCGCTTAATGACGGCGGCATTTTCATAAGATTCTTATCGATAATATCTTCCTTGATTTCCGCCTTGAGCTTTTTAGGAATAAAATCCAACTGACGAGTAACTCTCGCCGCATGTTCCTCAAGTTGGCAGAGTGCATTCAAGTATGAAGCAGGAATTTTACGCTCTGCACGACGCAGGTTCAAGTAATAAAACGACCCGTGGGAAATTGATTCCTCGGTAATCTGATTATCAAGCAATCTACTGCCATTTACCCAGCCGAAACTCGGCTCATCGGTAATCATAGACTCGTCACAACCTCGACGATTAGCAAAAATTTCCACCAAATTCTCCGGCAAATCGCCGTCATAGACAAAAAAAGCAGCATTCACTGTTCCATTTTCAAAAGGCATTTTCTACTCCTGTTTATTTTATTCATTTACTTTTCACATAGTGCAATATAGCATAATTTCCCCAATTTTTCAAATCAGAAAAAATATTTTTTCATCTTTTAAGTTAATTTTAACTTTTTTTCTTGTTATCTCGGCAAAATGGGTTATATTATAGCAGAAGGAGTTTTAGGAAAATTATGAATAATTTACAAATAAGTTCAATTATAGATAAAGCAGAAAAAAATCATCACCTCGATTGCGATGAAATTTGTACCCTTTTGGCAATTGAAAGCGACGAATTACTGCAAAAACTTTTTCAGGCAGCATATCGAATCAAACTTGCTGAAATCGGAAATATTGTCAGTTTACGCGGACTTATCGAAATCGGAAATATCTGTCGCAAAAACTGTTACTACTGCGGAATAAGAAGCGGCAATCATAATTTAAGTCGCTACCTTTTAACTCAAGATGAGATTCTCCATTGTGCAGAACTGGCAATAAAATTCAACTACGGTTCAATTGTTTTGCAAGGCGGTGAATTAAACACTCCCGATTTTATCGATTTTATTGAAGATACTTTGATAAAAATTAAAAAACTTTCCGACAATCAACTCGGCATAACCCTATCACTCGGAGAGCAAACTCTCGAAAGTTATCAACGCTGGTTTGCGGCAGGGGCACACAGGTATTTACTGCGAATTGAAACAAGCAATGAGGAATTATACAAAAAACTTCATCCCGCAAGTCACTCCTTTAAGGAGCGATTAAATTCACTTGATTACCTGCGGCGGGCAAATTATCAAGTCGGAAGCGGTGTTATGTTCGGATTTGAGGGACAATCCTACTCTGACATGGCAAATGATCTACTCTTTTTGAAAAAACTTGATGTCGATATGGTCGGAATGGGCCCCTACTCTATTCACAAAGATACCCCCATGGGAGCAAATCATCCGCCTTTGGATAATGATAAACAATTAAAGTTGGGACTGAAAATGATTGCAGTACTTCGCTTGATCATGCCGGACATCAATATTGCTTCGACCACGGTTCTGCAAGCATTAAGTCCGATGGGAAGAGAGGCAGGACTTTTAGCCGGAGCAAATGTGATTATGCCTAATTTAAGCGATGTTGTTTATCGCAAATCCTACCAATTATACGACAATAAGCCCGGAATTGACGAAAATGCCCTTGAAAGCCGTGAGAATTTAGAGAAATCCATTCACTCTATCGGTGAAAAAATTAATTACGGTCAATGGGGAGATTCACGTCATTTTGCGAAAAGATAAAAGTTTTATTTGCTTTTTTACAAAATGCGGTGTATATTAATATAATTGTATATTGTATCCAAATTTTTTTACAGAAAAGGAAATTATAAAATGGCAAAAATGAAATACTCTTACAGCGGAGGGGGCAGTAACTTCAAAAGCACTAACTCCCAAAATCGCGGCAAAGGCAAATTTTTTGCATTACTGCTTGTTACCTTGCTTCTGATTGTCGGTGCGATATATTTCAGTTCAAAATTATTCGGTAAAAAAGAGGACAATTCTGCTAATTCAGCAGTAACTCCTGTTCAAAATACGGAAGTTAAAGTGAGTTCTCAAACCACAGAAACCACCAAAAAAGAAACTATTTCAGTAGTTCAAGAGAATGTTGAAACTTCGACACCTGCTGCTCCATCACAAGATACATCAACAACTCAAAATTCTGAAGTTCCGAAAGAAATTTCACAGAATCCTCCGGGATACGATCAGGATTTTGCCGCATTGCAGAAAGCTTTTGCAGAAACCGATTACCAGACTTCTAAAAAAATTGCCCTCGATATGTTGCAAAAATACGGCGAAGCAGATAAAGCAGGTCCGATGTATCGCAAACTCGGTCAATTTATCACCAAACTCAATATGAAAATTATTAAAAACGGCTTAAATGACGAGAAGTTAGTAAATTACAGAATTAATTTCGGTGATAATCTGACTAATATTGCTATTAAGCACAACTTTCCGGTTGAGGCAATTCAAGAGGCGAATAATTTGAAATCTACAGTGATTTATCCCGGAAAAAGTTTAAAAGTTTATACTTTTGACTGGCGAATTGAAGTCAGTAAAAAAGCTAAATTACTCTATGTTTATGACGGCGATAAACTTTTCGCTCTCTACGACATCGGTATCGGCAAAGAGGGCAGAACTCCCGAGGGCGAGTTCAAAATTACCGACAAAATCGCCAATCCCGACTGGTACTCGCCCCACGGCAGAATTGTCGCTTTCGGAGATAAAGAGAATGTACTCGGAACCCGTTGGCTGAAACTTGAACCGATTAATGATACCGATGCTTTCCATATCGGTTACGGCATACACGGCACTTGGGATACAGGAAGCATTACCAAAAGTTTAAGTAATGGCTGTATCCGCATGAAAAATGAAGAAGTAGAGGAACTTTTTACATATATCCCGCGTCAGGTGATTGTAAAAATTTATTAATACTAAAATTAGGAGCATATTATGGCTGAAATTTATTTGGAATTTGAAAAACCGATTGTTGCTTTGATAAGAAAATTGCACGAATTAGAACAGTTAAGCAAGGATCACGATATTGATACTACCGCAGAAATTACTGCATTAAAAGCTAAAATTGATGCAACCATGCATGAAATTTATGACTCACTCACCCCGTGGCAGCGAGTTCAATTGGCACGTCACGTAGAGCGTCCGTATGCTTTGGATTACATTGAAAGAATTTTCACCGACTTTATCGAACTTCACGGCGACCGCCGCTTCAAAGATGACAAAGCGATTATCGGCGGATTCGCTAAATTCAGAAGACAGCCCGTCATGGTTATCGGTACTCAAAAAGGCCGTGACATGAAGTCTAATATGTTCCGCAACTTCGGTTGGCCTCACCCCGAGGGATACCGTAAAGCTTTGAGATTAATGCAATTAGCGGAAAAAGCTCAAGTGCCGATTATTACTTTCATCGACACCCCCGGAGCATTCCCCGGCATTGCCGCAGAGGAACGTCATGTCGGAGAGGCTATTGCCGCCAATATGCGTGATATGTTCGGTTTGACCGTTCCGATCATAGCCGTAGTCATTGGCGAAGGCGGTTCAGGCGGTGCAATCGGTATCGGCGTAGGCAATCGCATTTTGATTATGGAAAATGCTTACTATTCAGTCATCACTCCCGAAGGCTGTGCAGCTATCCTGTGGAAAGATAGAAAATTCGCTCCGCAGGCGGCTGAAGCACTTAAATTGACTGCTGAAAAACTCTTTGAATTGAAAATTGCTGATGAAATTATCAAAGAACCTATCGGCGGTGCACACAAAGATTATGCGGCGGCCTCTGATTATCTCGCAGACGCACTTGACAAAAACTTAAAGGAACTTTGCAAACTTAATCCTGCTGAATTAAAAGAACAACGTTATCAAAAATTCAGAGCTATGGGAGAAGTGCTTGATAATGCGGAAGTTATCGCCGAAGCAGCCGTTATAGAAACTAAAGAGGATAAATAAGAATTATAATGCAGTTACTGGTACGAAAAGCTGAATTAAAAGATGTTAAAACCATTTGCGAAATTCTGCAAGTATATGCAAATCAACAAATTGTTTTAGCTCGTGATGAGGCAGATATTACTTATTACCTGAAAAATTTCTCGGTCTGCGAAGTTGACGGTATAGTTCGTGGTTGCGTGGCATTGCGTGACTTCGGAAATGAATTAATGGAAGTTCGCTCGCTGGCAGTTAATGAGAATTTCAAGGGAATGGGAATCGGCAGGGCGATGCTTAATTTCCTGATTGAAAAGGTAAAAAAAGAGAAAAAAGATGTTAGAATTTTCGCTTTGACTTATCAGGACAAATTCTTTCAGAAAATGGGCTTCCATGTGGTCGAGAAAGAACTTTTCCCGGAGAAAATCTGGGCTGACTGCGAGAAATGCCCCAAAAAACACCATTGCGACGAAATCGCAGTGCTTTTAGAAATTAAAAATTAAAACTTTTGTTTTTAACTTTATAACAATTAACAAATGAAAAAAAAGGAAAAAAATCATGGCAAGAAAACTTATGATCGCCGGAAACTGGAAAATGAACAAAACCGCCAATGAGGGAAAAGCATTGGTAGAAGAACTCAAAAACGCTGTCGCTGACATTTGCCCCTGCAAAGTTGACATCATCGTTTGCCCGCCTTTTACCACACTTACAAGCGTACTCGAAGCTGCTAAAGGCAGCAACATCAAAGTCGGTGCACAGAATATCCACTGGGCTGAAAGCGGTGCTTTCACCGGTGAAATTTCAGGTGCAATGCTCAAAGAACTCGGCGTAGAATATGTTATTATCGGTCACAGCGAACGTCGTCAATACTTCGGCGAAACTGATGAAACCGTCAATAAACGTCTCAAAGCTGCTCTCGCAAACGACCTCAAACCGATCGTTTGTATCGGTGAAATGCTCGAAGAACGTGAATCAGGCAAAACCAATGACGTTTTGGCAACCCAGCTTGCAGGCGGTTTGGCAGACATCTCTGCTGCTGATATGGAAAAAATCGTTATCGCTTACGAACCTGTTTGGGCTATCGGAACCGGCAAAACTGCTACTCCTGAAGTTGCAGAAGAAACCCACAAATACATCCGCAGCTTCCTCACTGACAAATACGGAAAAGAAGTTGCTGACAAAATCGTTATCCAGTACGGCGGCAGCATGAATGACGGCAATGCAGAAGCACTTGTATCACAAGCTGACATCGACGGCGGATTGATTGGCGGAGCTTCACTCGTAGCTGCGAAATTCACTGCTTTGATCAACAATGCATTAAAAGGCAGTGCTTGCTAATTAATCAAACTAATGTTTTGATTAAATTAATTATCAAAAAATTAACTGTTGCATAAGATTTTCTTGTGCAACAGTTTTTTTATATAATCACCTCTGTCTGCTATCGCAGACGGGCGGTGGACGGCGACAGGCTTGTCGCCTTTTTTTATCAGCGACCGCCTTTTTTTGAGGGGCTAATTCCGCCCCTCAATCTCCGCAGTAAAAAAATTAAGAATGCAGAATTAAGAATTATGAATTACGGTAGGTGTCGTGCTTGCGGCACGACTAAAAGCGAGCCTAACGGCTCGTAGACTGGATGCTTCGCAGGACATTCGTCCCGCTCTGCATGACGGTTATATATTGTGCCACGGAG
>JAFTJQ010000057.1 GCA_017456285.1 Lentisphaeria bacterium | reverse complement strand
CGGTGGAACTCGGCGAAAAAGGCAATCTTTCTTTGTACGGCAGGATTCCCGGAGTACATCAGCTCCTGGCAGAACATCTGACCGCCGAATACAAAGTCAAGACCCAAGGTCGCGGCAGAACAGTTGACGAATGGAAGCTCAAACCCGACCGGACTGACAACCATTGGCTTGACTGTATCGCAGGATGTGCTGTCTGTGCCTCCATGCTCGGAGCTGCTCTCCCGGAAACTCTGCCGGTGAAAGCTGCTCGCAAACCAATGATACGTCTTTCCGATCGCCGCATCGGGGAAAGACCGCAACCCACCACCAGCGGCAAAATGAAACTTTCAGATATCAGAAGGAGCAAAAATGGCTGATAAAAAGGAATATCCCGAACATATCCGGCAGGCTGTTGACCTTATTGCCGCAATTCTGCGCAGAATCAAAGCAAGTCGACTGGATAAATCACCTGTATGATGCTTTATATATGGCACGGTCTGAATTAGTTACAACCTGAAACAGAGAGGTGGTTATGGTTATTAGAAAAGAAAATCCGGAGCATATTCGGCAAGCAACAGATCTTATTTCAGCAATTTTAAGGCGAATTAAAGAGAAGTCTTGCCAAAAGTTACAAGGATGAATTCCGCAACAACAACTTTTTGTGAGGAAATATGGATAAAAAAGAAATTTTACAACGGCAAATTACAGCATTGGAAAATTGTAATGTTGCTGCTCTCAAAGAAAAGTTTTCAGAACTTTTCGGTTTTGAGTGCGGCGCAACCAATGCAAAGAATTTGAGAAATCGTATTGCATATAAATTGCAGGAGATTTATTTTGGAGGTTTGTCAGACGAAGATAAAGCGTCGCTGACGGAAATTGCCAATAATGATCCGGCATCAAACTTGCAATTTTCGAATGTTACTCCACGACCGCTTGCCAGAGGCACTCGGCTTTGCAGGGATTGGAAAGGCAAAACATATGAAGTCATTGTTCATCCCAATAATAAATTTGAATTTGAGGGTGAAATGTACCGTTCCCTTTCCGCAATTGCCGATAAGATCACAGGCACTCACTGGAACGGGAAAAAATTCTTCGGGGTGAAATAATGTCGGAAGTTGTAAAAAAACGATGTGCAATTTATTGTAGAAAGAGCGTCATGCAGGAAGATTCAGATGTTGAATTTTCAAGTCTTGATGCTCAAAGAGAAGCCGGAGAAGCATTTATTTTAAGTCAGAAATCCAACGGATGGGTGTGCTTGCCAGAGCATTACGATGACGGAGGATACACTGGGGGAAATACCAACCGCCCTGCGTTACAACGACTGCTCAGCGATTGCGAAGCCGGATTGGTGGATATTATTGTTGTTTATAAAATCGACCGTCTTTCCCGATCAATTTGCGACTTTGCCGACCTGTCAAAGAAATTTGATGAGTGGGGTGTTCAGTTTGTCGCAGTGACCCAGGAAATCAATACAGCGACACCTTCCGGGCGAATGATGCTGAATATTTTGATCACTTTCAGCCAGTTTGAGCGCGAAATTATTGCTCAAAGGGTACAGGATAAAATGGAAGCCAGTCGCAAAAAAGGCATGTTTGTGGGCGGGACTGTTCCGTTTGGATATATTGTTGTAAATAAGAAACTTGTTATAAAAGAGGAAGACGCAGAAATTGTTCGAGCAGTATTCCAGCGTTTTATTGAAGTTCAATCGCCCAAACTGATAGCAAGCGAACTTAATCAAGCCGGACTTCGTACAAGGGCTGGTAATCCATGGCAGCGTGATCATATTTACCGGATGCTCAACAATCATACATATATTGGAGAGGTAAAATACAAAGATGCGATTTGCAAAGGCGAACAACAAGCAATTGTTACCAGCGAAGTATGGAATCGAGTTCAGGAAATCTTAAAAGAGAATGACCGGAACAAAGAAACCAAAGACCGGCAAGGAATTATTGCCCCTTTGAAAAATGTTCTAAAATGTGGTCACTGTGGTGGAGCAATGATGCCGACATACACATCCCGTGGCAGTCAAAGATATTTTTATTATTTGTGTTGCAAGGATGCCAGACGGGGCATTGCAGAATGTCCCGTTCATCAAATACCGGCAGAGGATGTTGAGCGGATCGTAAAGAGACAGTTGCAGAAAATGCTTGGAGATCTGTCCTTGACTTTGCAATTCGCAGAAAAATCCGGACTTTCTCCCCATGAAGTAATAACTTGTTTTAAGGATGAATTCTGGAATGAAATTACTCCCGGAGAATACAACCGTCTGGTAACGCTTCTGGTGGAAACCGTAACAATATGGGAAGATAAAATGGAAGTCGTACTGCGGACAGAAAACATAAAATCGATGATGGAGACAATTGTAAATGACCAAGATTGAAATCCTTGAAAATGGCAATGTCAAGTTGACCATTCCAATGTCGTTCCGGCATTGTGCAGGCAGAAAACGGATTATTGTGCCTGATGATTCTGAAAAGTTGGTGGATCCGCTTGTTTTGAATCTCGCAAGAGCCTTCCGCTGGCAGGAACTTATTGATTCCGGAACATACAGTAACGCCATAGAACTGGCAAGGGCGGTAGGGAAGGACACCGCCTATGTAGCTCGAACAGTCAGATTGACATTGCTTGCCCCGGAAATCATTCATGCCATTTTGCATGGGACTTTGAAAAAGAGCATTTCAATGGAAACATTGCGGAAAAGCTGGCCTGAAAATTGGGAAGAGCAAAAGAAATATTTTGGTCTTATCTAAAACTCCGTCATCTCGCGGTCTGGATTAAAATTCCAGACTGCTTTTTTCTTTGCCCGAAAAGCAAAAGTCAGGTGTTGTGGATATTTTTGATTGAAGCAAACTTTTTGAGAATTTTTCAAGGTTCAAGAATGGTCATTTTAAGTGTATTCAATTTGAAACCCCGACTATTGTTTTTGAGGATTTTACGCTCAAAAGTATGATTTTTGAGAATTTTTCCACAGTTTTTTATAAAGGTCTTTGTAAAGGTCGGCTGGGAAATTCTCTGTTTTTTATGGCATGAAACGGAGAATTTGGCTCTATTGTGCCGTGTGCTTCTGTAAATCTCTTATCTCTAAAACTTTGCATGAAAAGCCATACATAAAGGTCGCCGACCTTTACATAGCAGAGAATTTCCGGAGATTTCTATTCAAACACACGCTTTTGAGAGTCTATGTGGTTCTCTATGGAGAGAACAGCTACAGAATGAATTTGCTGTAAACCATTGCGGTACAGGTACAAAACACTATAAAAACAAAGAGTTCAATCATACTTGACTGAACTCTTGAGAATTTGTAAATGGTGGAGCAGAAGGGACTCGAACCCTCGACACTCACACTGCCAGTGTGATACTCTAGCCAACTGAGCTACTGCCCCGTTTTTTATTTAACAATAAAGTAATATAATCCATTTTTCTAAAAATGCAAATTTTTTTTTGAAAATATTAAAATTTATCCACCGCCACCCCATAAAAAATTGACTCGGTTATGATTTTATAAGAGATTCTTTCATTTTAGTTAGGACGCAATAGGGTATATGCATAAATCCACCACCGACTCCCAACTGAACGCTCGGACGGTTACTCCCATGAAAATCACTGCCGCCACTGCCCAAAACTTCGAGAGATTCGGCTATTTCGGTTAATGCGGCGGTTTGTGCCGGACTGAACATACTGTAATGGCACTCGATTCCGTCAAGCCCGAAAGGTTTAAGTTTGCGGATGATTCGGCGTGCGTAACTTCTTGCATGGCTTCGCTCCTGAAAAATCGGATGTGCCCAAATTGCGATTCCACCTGCGTTTTTGATAACTTTAATTGCCTCGCTCGGCAATGGCAAATTACGTCCGACAAAGGCACTTTTGCCCTGTTTCAAAAGTTGGTCAAAAACCGCTTGGATACTCGGAAAATCGTATTTTTCCATGATGTATTTTGCAAAATGAACTCTGCCTAAACTATCATCTCGGTGGTATGGCAGTTCATTATAATCAATTTCGTATCCCAGAGAGAAAAGTCTTTTTGCCATGACGATATTACGGTCGAGCCGCTCTTTTTTGAGCATATTCAAGAAATTTCGCAACTCTTCATTATGGTAATCAATAAAAAGTCCGACCAAATGGAGTTCTTTGCTGCCGTACAATGTAGAAACTTCCACCCCGCTGATAAGTTCAAGTTGCGGATATTGCTTCCCTGCCTCAAAAAATTCATCCAATCCCTCGATGCTATCGTGATCGGTAAGTGCCAATGCCCGCAAATTCGGCGTTTCGGCGGCTAATTTAACCAATTCAGTCGGTGTGCAACTTCCGTCTGAAAAGGTGCTGTGCGTATGCAAATCGATGATATATTTTTCTGCTTCTTTTTCCTGATTATTCATTTACTGCCTCTAAAATTTGTATTAATTGCTGCAACTTTAATTTCGGCGGATTTTTCGCCCCCAATCTCGGAAGTTTGCCGTACTTGTCTCGATATGATGAATTACCCCGAATCAGATAGACGACATTATCAACAACACTCAACTTATTAAACTTTTTCTCTGCCGCTAAAATCCTGATAATGTGGTACTTGAGCATATATTCGACGCTATCGGGCACTTTGCCGAAGCGGTCGATTAATTCGCCTCTGAACTCATTGATTTGCCCGACGGAAGTACATGATGCTAACTGACGGTACACCCCGATTCTCATCAGGTCGCTTTCGATGAAATCAGGCGGTATTCCGGCGGCTAAAATTCCCTCCGGTGCCGAAATTCCGAGAATTAGAAATTCGATATTTATTTCGACTTCTATCAAAAATTTTACCTCCTCTTTTTTGAGGTAAGCGATTTCAGTTTTCAGCATTTGGCAATAGAGGTCAAATCCGATTGTATTCAAGTGGCCGCTCTGCTCTGCTCCTAATAAATTGCCGCTCCCGCGAATCTCCAAATCCTGCAAAGCCAACTGAAATCCTGCCCCTAAATTTGAGCAGCGGCGAATTGCTCGTATTCGTTTATGTCCATCGCTTGAAATTTGAGAGCTTTCGGGGATAAGCAAATAGGCAAATGCCTGATGTTTCCACCTGCCGACACGGCCTCGCAATTGGTACAATTCCGCCAAGCCGAAGCGATCAGCCCGATCGATGATAATGGTATTAGCATTAGGAATATCCAACCCTGATTCGATAATGGTGCTGGCAACCAGGCAATCAATTTTGCCGTTTTGGAAATCAAGCATAACTTTTTCCAAATCTTTCTCCGGCATCTGTCCGTGAGCAACTGCAAATTTGCATGACGGGATAAGTTTGGATAGTTCATCACGGCAATTTTCGATAGTTTTAACTCGATTATGGAGGTAAAAAACCTGACCGTTTCTGCCGAGTTCATAATTTATTGCGTCATAGATTACCCGTTCATTTTTTTGTGAAATCAAAGTTTTAACGACCATGCGTTCTTTGGGCGGAGTTACCAGTGTACTTAAATCCCTTGCTCCTGCCATCGAGAGGTACAAAGTTCTCGGAATCGGGGTTGCCGACATTGCCAGAACGTCAATTTCGGTTCTTAATTCACGGAGTTTCTCTTTCTGCTTGACCCCGAACCGCTGTTCTTCGTCAATAATCAATAACCCGAGTTTTTTGAATTTAATCGAATTTGAACATAAGGCACTGGTACCGATAATAATATCAATTTTGCCCTCGCTGAGTTTTTCAAAAATCTGCTGTTGCTCTTTCATGGTTTTGAAGCGGCTCAAATTCTCAATGATAAAAGGATAACGGGCGAAACGCTCGCAAAAAGATTCATAATGCTGCTGCACCAAAATAGTTGTCGGAGCTAATATTGCCACTTGATAGCCTGCATTCACTGCCATAAAGGCACTACGCATGGCGACTTCAGTTTTGCCGTAACCGACATCTCCGCATAGTAATCTATCCATCGGCTTACTGCTTTGCATATCTTTTTTAATGTCCATAGTAGCGTTGATTTGGTCGGGGGTGTCAACGTAAGGAAATTCGCTCAAAAACATTTTGAGATCAACTTCGTTGATGTCAAAAGCGATTCCCTGCTGAACATTTCTGACCGCTTGGAGCCGAAGCATTTGCCGAGCGTAATCTTTTACGGCTCTGGCGGCGGAAATTTTGTCATTATTCCACTTGGAGCTATTGAGTTTGCTTAATTTAATTTTGCCGGGCGAGCCGACATATCGGCTTAATTGATAACTCTGACTGATCGGGATTAAGATTTTTTGACCGTCCTGATATTCAATTTCCATGAGTTCTCTGATTAAATTATTTTTGTCCCTCGCCAAAGTTAAGCGATTAAAAATTCCGATTCCGTAGTTAAAGTGAACAACATAATCTCCCTCATTAAAGGGGGTAATATTGAAATCACGATTGGTGTCGGCGGAGTCTGAATAGAAGTTGCGACGGAGATTATCGTGAGACAACTCCTCGTTTTTGAATGCCTGTACGAGATTTTTCTTTTTGAAAGCATTGGCGGTAAGAATTTCATTCTCGGAGATGACAATGAGTTTGAGTTTCGGCAGAACGATGCCGCTTGCGAGTTGACCGCTATCAAAACTGAGGACTTTCTCCGTCAATTCGGTGTGGGCAAGCGAATACTTGCGAATGCTCTCCAAGCGATCACTCTGATTGCTCAAAATCACAATATTGTAGTCAATATCAGCATAGTATGCCAATCGTTCAAAAAAAACTTTGCGTAGAAAATCAATTGAATTATTTTTGCTCCCCAAATTTTGCTGTAAATCAATAAAGTTTGACAGCGGCACGAAACAAGGAGAGATACCGTCTGCAAGCGGATTTTCATGCTCAAAAAATAGACACAACTCATTTTTTTCGGTTTTGAATTTGCGGAATTTCTCGAAATTATCAAGCTGCCTATTGCCCTCGTTAAGTAAGAAATTTTCCTTGATTTTGTCAATTTCATAGAGTATAAGCTCCGCATCATCGTGCAAATAATCAAATGTGCAGTAGTCGCTTGTTGTGCCGCTCTCGCTATTTTCGCCGTAACGGCTTTTGGAGAGAATCCGATACTCATCAAGTTCAGCTACTGACCTCTGCGTAACATTGTCGAAACGGCGAATTGATTCAATTTCATTGCCCCAAAATTCAATTCTGGCAGGGAAGTCATATTCAGGGGAAAATATGTCGATAATTCCGCCTCGTCGGGAAAATTCACCGCAAGTAGTAACCTCAAGTTCATCATCGTAATCAAATTCAACTAATTTATTCAGCAGTTGCGAGAAATCAATTTCCATGCCTTTACGCAAAGTTATACCTGATTTTTTGAAGTTTTCGCAACTCATTGTCGGATTGGTGAAACTGAATGCACTGCCGATGACGATATTTACAGTCGGATTATCGGCGAGATTTTTCAGGGCTTTAATTTTCTCATTAAGCACGCCTGCAAGTTCAATTTTGCCCCTTGACTCCTCCGGGAGAAAGAGCGGAAATATTTTGTCCTGCAAATTAAGAACTTTCAGCCAGAGTTGCAAGGAGGCAAAAATTTTCTCACTATCCGCAAGAGACGGAAGCATGACGGCAATCTGTTTTTTTGCTGAATTTTGAAAAAATCGCTTCAGAATAAGCATGGAGAGGGCATCTTCGTCAATTCTTGCGGTGTTATCGGCAAGTTTTTGCGAATTGTCCTGCAAAAAATCTAAAATTTTCTTTTTCCAATTGAACATTTTTTGAAATCTTAAAAAAGTTTTTATTTTTCTTGAGGTAATATAACATTATTTTGCGTTAAATTCTAATTTTTAGGTTGAGATTTATTGAAAAATAATAAAATTTGATAAAAAATTAAAAATTTTCATTTTTTTTACAAAATATGACTTGAAAAAATTATTTTTTATGCTATATTATACAGTTTAGTGTATTTGTGCTTAATTTCGGATAAACGCGGCCCGGCTTTCGGAATATTTTTTAGAGAAATCCGTTTTAGAGCAAAGACGCTTGGTATTATAAAATTTTTCAACTATTAACGGAGCATTGCCTAATGAGTGCAAAAAAAGAAAAAGACCAGGAATTGGCAAAAAACAGCAACGCTGAAGAGATTGTAAAAAAATCTAAAACTGCCAAATCTGAAAAAATTACCAAAGCTGAAAAGCCGAAGAGAATTACCAAAACGGCCCAAAAAGAGGTCGCAGAAAAAGCCGAAACTGCCGAAAAACCCAAAAAAATCGCTAAACGGGCTATGACTGTCAAAGCGGAAAAAAATGTCGCTGACAGCGATAAAGTTGAGAGTGTTTCTACTTCAAAACGTGCGGATAAAGCAGAAAAAAGCACCACCGAGAAACGTCGCTTGAAAAAAAGCGATAGAACCGCTTCGGCGAAAAATACCAAAGAGGGCTCAAGTCGTCCGCAGAAAATGAGAAAATCTACCGCTAAAAAAGCAACAGCAGAAACTGAAGTGGAAAAAATTGAGACTCCGATTGAGGAAAAAAGTGAATTTACTCCTGCTCAAGAAGCTGCCATGATGGCTGATTTTGAAGCTGCATTCAGCGAGGAAAACAATGTTGCTGAACGTCCGAAACGTAAAATTCGCCTCGGTGATGTTGCTAAAAATAAAGAAGAAGCCCCCAAAGAAAGACGCCGTTTAGGCGATGTCACAAGTGCAGTAAATCGTCCGATTACCAAAAAAGAGAAAGATTCTGCGCGTAAGAGTGCTTTGGATGCTAAAGTCGCACCGGTTTCCAAAAATGATACTATGAAAGTTTATATGTCGGAAATCGCTCAAATTCCTTTGATTACCAAGGAAGAGGAAAAAGACCTCTCTGATGAAATCCATCATGGTAATGAATTTATCCACGAAGAGGCTCGCACCACTTTGATCAAAGCAAACTTGCGTTTGGTGGTGAAAATTGCTCATGACTTCAAGGGATTGGGATTGCCGCTGTTGGACTTAATTTCCGAGGGCAATATCGGTTTGATGAGAGCAGTAGAGAAGTTTGACCCGTCCAAAGGGGCGAAGTTCAGTTCTTATGCGGCATGGTGGATTAAGCAGTCAATGCGTAGAGCTTTGGCAAATCAGGCTCGAATCATTCGCGTGCCGGTGCAGTCAGCAGGCAAAATTAATAAAATTAAGTCTGTTAAAATGAAACTTACCGAGCAGTTGGGTCGTGAGCCTACTGACAGTGAAATTGCGGAACACTTGGATTTCAGCGAAAGAACAGTTTCAGGTTTGCGATTAGCTGATTTGCATACATTCAGTTTGCAGGATTCTATTCAGCAGGGTGAAGAGGGTGAATTTCAGGATATTATTCCTGACCGCCATGCGATGACACCTGACCAGATTTTGGGGGATGTCGAGTCAATTAACCGCTTGAAAGAGCTTTTGAAGAAACTTGAGGATCGTGAACGCAAAATTTTGGAAATGCGTTTCGGTTTAGGCAAGTATACAGCTTTGACCTTGGAAGAAGTAAGCCAGAAAATCGGCAGAACCCGTGAGCGAGTTCGTCAGATTCAGAATCAGGCTTTAGCAAAATTAAAAACTTTATTGGCAGATGAATCAGGATTCTCTGTTGATTAATATTTGAATTGGTGCAGATTAATTTTGAATCTGCAAGTGTTTGTACGATGAAATAAAAAATGTAGTGAAGGAGGTGAAAAAATGGATACAGAAGTTCGCGTAAAAAAGGGTGAAGCTATCGACCGTGCATTGCGTCGCTTGAAGAAGAAACTCGACAAAGAAGGTACTCTCAAGGAGTTGCGTAACCGTCGTCACTACGAAAAGCCGAGCGAAGTTAAACGTCGTGAAGCTAAAATGCATCGTCACAACTAATTTTGTGTGATTGCAGTCAGCCGAAGTAAAAAAATTTTTACTTCGGCTTTTTTATATTTAAGTACAAATTAAGAATTATCTGTAGATGCATGGCGGCATGGCGTGTCCGTTGGCAACTCACAATTTGTCAACTCAATTGGAATTTATATTGCCGTATCGGTATTTTTTTCGAAACTTGGCAGGGGTAAGGGCATAATGACGCACAAACTGACGCCGAAAATAGGCAGGATCATTAAACCCGGAGCGAAAAACTATCTCCTTAATTGAATCACTGCTGTTACTTAAAAGTCTGGCAGCATAGTCTATTCGCAAATCATTTATCTCCTGAATGATGCTTTTTCCGTAATAAAAGCGATAAATTCTTCCCAGATACTCGGCATTGCATTTTAATTCACTGCTGATTATTTCGACATTCAAAGTTTCCGTATAACGCAACTTAATAATTTGATGAGCTGCTTCTGCCAGCGGCGTAACACTGATTGACTTATTATCAAGTTTTTTTGAACGCTGTAACTCCCTGAAAATCAGCAACATCAAAAGTTTTTGGCTCTCAATGTCCGTATCCTCAAGCTGTTGTTCATTGATCAACAGATGAAAATAACTGCTTAACTCATCCTCGTGTACCGCCGCACCCTTGGAGGGAAAATTTGCCAAAAATCCGTTTTCATCGACAAAGTGAATCCAAAAATAACTCAAATCATTTCCGTAATCGTTCAAGCCGCCGTGCTTACGCCCCTTTCGCAAAATTAACCACTCGCCTGATTTGACCGAGAAAATCTGCTGTTCCTCAAAAATATCAAGCCGCCCATGGACTACATAAATTAATTCATCGGAATCAATCTTTCTCGTCGGGTGTCGCCCACGCCCCCGTGAAATAAAGCGGCCGCCATTTAACGGCAAAAATTGTATGTCGATTTTTTTCATAATGTCGCAATTTGTCTCCTTTTTATACTATATAGTCTTCTTGCAAAAAAGCAAATTATAAATTATATTATTGTTAAAACAAATTATCACTAACCACTAAAATTAAGGAGTTACTACAATGCAATTAAAAAATTACAACTCTATTCACATGACCAAAGTCACCCCGAATGACGGAATTTTTAAGAAACGCATAAAAACTTGCTATTCTGCCACCATTCCATCCTCTCTTCAAAAATGTTATGAAACCGGGCGTATTGACGCTTTTAAACTCGATTGGCAGGAGGGTATGCCTAATAAACCGCATATTTTCTGGGATTCTGACGTCGCTAAAGTTCTGGAGGGAATTGCCAATATCCTCGCACTCTATCCCGACAAAGAACTGGAGAAAGAATACGATAAAATCATCGATTTAATCGCTTCCGCCCAGCAGAAAGACGGTTACTTAAACTCCTTCTTCTCCTCTGTTTCAAGCGATCGCTGGCAAGGTTTGTACATGAACCATGAACTCTATTGTGCAGGACACCTTTTTGAAGCTGCAGTAGCAGGATATGAACTGCTCGGCAAAAAGAAATTACTTGAAGTTGCCTGCCGTTATGCTGACTATATCGAGAGTTATTTCGGTCGCAAAGAGGGTCAAGTCCGCGGAATCCCCGGACATGAAGAGATTGAATTAGCCCTGATTCGCCTCTACAAAGCGACAGGAGAAAAGCGTTACTTTGATTTGGCAAAATATTTTATCGATGAACGAGGCACTTCCCCAAATTATTTCGCCGAAGTCGAGGGAAAAAACTTTACTCAAATTGAGCGTTTCCAAGCCCACAAGCCGGTTCGCGAACAGACTGAAGCAGTCGGACACTCGGTAAGAGCAGTCTATCTCTATTGCGGTATGGCAGATGTAGCACGACTCTCTGACGATGATGAACTTTTCCACGCCTGCGAAACACTTTTTGAAAATATTACTCGCAAAAGAATGTACATTACAGGCGGTATCGGCTCAAGTTTTTCCGGAGAAATTTTCACTACGGACTATGATTTATCCAATGGCTCGCTGATGTATGCAGAGAGTTGTGCGGCAATCGGTTTGGCACGCTTCGCTTCACGCATGTTCAATGCGACAGGTGACGGCCGTTATGCGGAGATTGTGGAAAAAACCATCTTTAACGGCATTCTTTCAGGAATCAGTTTAAGCGGAGATAAGTTCTTCTACACCAACTACTTGGAGGTCGACGACAATACCTACTCCTACAATCACGGAGCCAAAGAGCGTCAGCCGTGGTTTGATTGCTCATGCTGTCCGACTAACTTCTGCCGTTTCCTCCCTGAAATGCTCAGTTACATCTGGAGCGAATCAGATAGTGAAATAACTCTGAATCTCCCGATTGCCAATAGTTGCCAAAGCACTTTCGGCGAATTAGAGGTAATCAGCCGTTATCCCTATGACGGTAAAATCACCGTTAAAGTAAAAAGCAATAAAAAATTCACCCTCAAACTCCGTATTCCTGAGTGGTGCAAAAAATATGAGATGTCTCTTAATGGAGTTGCTGTCACTGAAAAAGCAGAAAAAACCTACATTGCAATTAATCGCACTTGGAGCGAAACCGACGTCGTTGAATACAATCTTGATATGCCGGTAAGAGTAATTCATTCGAACTTAAAAATTACCGGCAATACCGGCAGAATTGCTTTAATGCGAGGGCCATTGGTTTATGCCTGCGAAACAATTGACAATCCAAAAGGAATTGCCAATATGATTATCAAAAAAGATCAGGATTTTGAACTTTGCGAAGTTGCAGGATTACCGGCAGAAACTGTAGGGATAAAAGGTAAAGCAGTTGCCGAAAGTTCACCCGATAACGAAGCTCTCTATTTCGAGGGCGATTTAATGCGTGAAAATATTGAATTTATTGCCATTCCGTATGCACTCTGGAATAATCGAGGTGCCGCCAATATGGCAGTTTGGATTCGTTGCGAATAATATACTCAAAAAAAAGAGTAAATCAGCAATAAAAAGTTTGACAAATGCGTGGGTGTGATAAAATCCCTCACGCATTTTATTTAATCGAGAGTTGATGGGTATAATTCTATAATTTTACTTGTACTTTTAGGCAATAATCAGGGGAATTTGTTTGGCGTTCAAATTGGTCAAAGCCCAGACTAAAGCATCGAGTCGGTCGGGACTGTATTTAGAAATTTTTTCATTGTATGAACACATCTGGTCTTCTAACTCTCTGAAAAATCCGACATGGTGAACTTTTTTCTGCTCATAGAGGCTTAAAATCAATTCGGCACGGGCAATTTTTGACTTGTCGGCACGAACTTGACGAAAATTTATAGAGTTGTCCATTGACTTCAGCAATTCACCGATTAAGTCTCCGCCGTTATTGACTTCGCAGACTACTTTGACTGCATTGTATTGGTGATATTTGTCAATAATTTTTTTTACCCAAACAGTGGGGTTGGCTTTGAGTGAAGCATCTTCCAAAATGTAAAAATGTCCGTTTTCTCCTAATGCGGCGACAATGATTCCCGTCAAGTCACTGCTTAAATTGTTGGTTACAGCAGGATCGACACCGATGATAATTTTGCGTAAGGAAGTATCGACTTCGGCAAGGCGGCTGTCATTGATAAGTTTGGTATTCCACAAACCCAAATCATCTTCATCACACCATTCGCCGAGCAAAAATCTTTTCCGCTGTTTTTCATTGAGATTTTCTAAAGTCGAAGTAACATAATCGCTTGGCAAATTGTCAATATTGTCGGCAGGATTCATCAACATCGAAGAGTAGAGATCTTTATTCGACAGCGGCAAGTTGGTTACGGGATCGATTTTTTCGATGAAAAGTTTGTAACTCCAGTGGGATTTACCCGATGGATTGCAGTCGTAGTAGGCTTTATTAACGAGAGTAGTTTTTTGAGCAAGTCGGGTCAAAGCAGTATTGACCGAGTCAAAATTTATCTCTGAACATTCATTAAAGTAAATAGTTGCAAATTCTTTGCCGAGGATGCGGTCGGAGCGGTCATCATTATCCAAACCGCCGAACCAGATTTCCGAGCAATTGGGGAGCGTGATACACCCGTCGAGGCGGTTTTCGTAGAATTTCAAGTTCGGGAAGGCGAGTTTGAGTACCTTATTAAAAGTATCCATGCGAATACTTTGGCGTACTGAATTTGCCCGATACCTTAAAATAATGTGCCGACTTCCTGCTGCCTTTAACGCCCGCACCAAAATTGAGTAAACTAAAATAAAGGTTTTTCCGCTTCTTGAACCGCCGAAAAGCAGAATATGGCGAGATTTGCCTGCTAAAAGCTTCAAAGCCTGCTGCTGAATTAAAGTTTTCTTAAACATAGTTAGTAAATACCTCCTGTGAAAATTAAATTATAAATTACAAAAAATTTGTCAACTTCCTGTTCCAAATCAAAATTATCAGAACTGTTTGGCTTTTATCCATTGGAAATAAAAAACGTCGAATTCAGCAAGCATTCTATAACAAAATAACCGGGAAAGCGGCAGTTTTTTTAATTTTTTTTGAGTTTTGTTTAAGTATATCCTCAATTTATTGATAATTTAACTTGAAAATGTAAAGTTTTAATATTATATTATCATAGGTTAATATGTTAAATTTAATTGGATGGCAGAAAAATGTTGAAAAAAGAACAATTACTTGCGGCAACCGAAAAATTCGGAACTCCGCTTTATGTTTACGATATTGAGCAAATCAGAGAGTGTTACAGGAAATTATTTGATTTTATCAAGTATCCGCAACTCAAAATCCACTATGCGATGAAGGCTAATTACAATGTCGGAATCCTGAAAGCGCTTCGTGACTGCAATTGCGGTGTCGATACCGTCAGCCCCGCCGAAGTTCTTATGGCATTGAAACTCGGATTTGACCCGAAAAGAATTATTTACACCGCCAATAATATGACCGATGCGGAGTTTGACAGAGTCTATCAAACCGGAGTAGTTATGAATATCGGCGAACTCTCCCGCTTAAAAAAGACTGCGGAGAAGTATCCCAATTCACGCATTTGTCTTCGCTTCAATCCCGATGTCAAAGACGGCGACAGTGAGAAGACCATGACCGCAGGCGATTTAACCAAATTCGGTATTATGCTGTCGGATGTTGAAAAGGTCAAGGAACTGGTCAAACTCGGCAACTTAAAGGTTGTTGGTTTGCATGAGCATACAGGTTCAGGATTGCAGAAAGCCGAATCCGTCTATCAGAGTATGCGTAACTTGATGGCGATTGCCACAGTTGAAAATTTTCCCGACTTGGAATTTATGGACTTCGGCGGCGGCTTCAAAGTTCCTTACAAGCCTGACGAACAGCGGATTGATTACTATGAAATGGGCAGCAAAATCACTGAAATTTTTGAGGATTTCTGCAAGAAATACGGCAAAAAACTTGATATGTACTTTGAACCCGGCAAATATATGGTGGCTGAATCAGGGCATCTTTTAGTCGAAGTCAATACGATTAAATACAATCGCACTCGCACCATTGTCGGTTGCAATTCAGGTTTTCCGCAACTTATCCGCCCGGTTATGTATGACGCCTATCACCACATTGTGAATTTGAGCAACCCTGACGGCAAAAAAGAAATTTATGATATTTGCGGCAATATCTGCGAAACCGGAGATCGTTTCGCCGAACAGCGTGAGATGAATGAGATTCGTGAGTATGATATTTTGGACATCCAAAATGCCGGGGCTTACTGTTATTCAATGGGCGGTGTTTACAATCTCCGCCCGATGCCGAGCGAAGTAATTTATGACAATGGCGAATTTACCCTCATCCGAAAAGCCCAAACCGATGAGGAATTAATTTCTGAAATTATGGAGTTGTCTCGTGGATAAAACTTTTCTAAAAATGGCGATTGATTTTTCGGGGCCGTGTGTTGATTTAACCGTGGTTGACGGGAAAGACGGCAAAATTCTGCTTGAAGCGAATAAACTCATGCAGAGACGAGAAGCATCGGCAATCACTGAATTTATTTCTAATATCTTGAAAGATAATAATTTAGCACTTGCTGATGTAAAGGAATTTACCGTCGGTTCTGGGCCCGGAAGTTTTACCGGAATGCGAATTGCCGCAGCGTGGGTAAGCGGATTTACTTTCGGCAAAAAGGATATTCGAGTCAGGACAATTCCGAGTGCTTTTGCTTTGGCAATGAGCGGCAAGATTGCTGACGGTGAAAAAACTTGCATCATTTTTGACGGCAGAAATCGGGAAGTGATTGTTTTCGGAGTGTCGCAAAAAGATGGCAAAATTTTTGCCGACGGAGTTGAAGAGATTCTTAATAAAGAACAAGCGGCGGAATTTTTCGGCAAAAACCGTTTCGACCGCTGCATAACTCCTGAATACGATGAGCGGGCAGTTAAATTGATTTTGCCAGATGTGATCGGCAAAACTCTCCGAATTGTGAAAACGGTCGAGTCAAAACACTTGCTTGCTGATGATTTAGGCGATTTTGATAATGATTTAACTAAACTCTATTACATTCGTCCGTCAGTTGCCAACAGTCCTTCGGGAGAGTAACTGCAAAGGAGAATATCATGGCAAAAAAGATGAAAACAATAACTAAAGTCATTTTAATTGTGATAGTTGCAATTTTGCTTTTTATCTGTTCAGTTGCCGCAATGATATTTTCACGAGATCCTGATTTCCGCAAAGCAGAACTGCGTCAGGCAGATACTTTGGTCGGGATGCGTTATGTGTGGCAAGTTGTCGGTACTGCCCAGAGAGCCGAAAATCCTGAAGACACGATGCGTTTGGTTATTGCTTCGAGAGATGTGCCGAGTTTAATTCGTTTAGCCGAAAACGGCAGTGATTTTCTGCGAATTATCGGTGTGAATGTTTTAAGCATTAACGAAAAAACTTTTGAAGAATATTCTCTGAATTATACCGCCGATAATTTTGAAATTCAATGGCGTACCTATGAGCCGATTTGCAATTTGACCGTGGTAGTCAAAGCCATCGGCAATATCCGATACGACGGAACTTGCATAGATGCAGACCTTAAAAAAGTTCAAGTCGGCAAAATTAATTTATCACAAAACCTTGTTAAAAAAATTGAGGAAAAAATCGAGCAGGAACTTATGAGTCGTCCCGAATACCAAATTTTTCAGGAATTTATCAAGTCAATTACAGTCGACGCTTCGGGAAATATCACAATTGTATATAAACCCTATAAACTTAATCGGGTTATTAAAAGTTTCAGGGCTTGATTTTATGAAAAATGGAATTATTTTATAGTTTAGTGGAGACAAAAAAGCAAGATTATGGAAAATAACATGTCACAATTTTTTAGATTGATACTATTTTTTGTCGGAATTATCAGTATTGTGATTTTTCCGCTGCTGCTGCAGCTTAATAAAAAATTGCGGAAAATTCTGTCGCAGTTGAGAAATGAGAAAAAGGAACTTAATAATTTCCTCTCGCATTTTTCGAATACGCTTGCCGATCCCGATAGCTTGAAAGATGCCGCAAATACGATTTGCCGATATGTTGCCGAGCAGATCGGCTGTGAAGCGGTAGCGATTTACAAAAATGTGGATGGCACACTTTATTGTCAGGGGTTTCACGGTGCTTACTCTTTAATCCCCAGCCGCAATCAGAATCTATTGACCAATAACAAATACCTTGCAGAAGCCTTAAAAATTTGCCGATTTACCGTTGGTGACGGTTCATTTGCAGGAGATATTGCCGCAGGGCAGGCTCGTGAAATTATTGACGACGGCAGTTTGGATGACCGATTTGCCAATACAATTGCCCCGGCTTCAATTCGCGGAGTTATCGGCGATGTATTGCTCCACGATGACAAAGTTCATGGAATTATTATTCTTCTCAACAGCAAACGCACTCATGCGAAAAGTTTTGACAAAAATCAGATTGAACAACTTTCGCACCTGACTACGCAAATCGTTCTCATGCAACAGTTAATAGATTCCTATGCCATGCTGAATCAGCAGGATAGAATCGATCAGGAGTTGCACTTTGCCCGACAAATCCAAGACTCACTGCTGCCGAAATCCCTCCCGAAATGGGCGCAATTCTCAATTAATGCCTATACCCGACCAGCCAAAGAGGTGAATGGGGACTTTTACGATTTTGTAAAAATTGACGATGACAGACTTTTAATCGTTATCGGCGATGCCTGCGGCAAGGGAGTGCCTGCTTGCATGTTGAGTGCGATGACCAGAAGTTTTATCCGAGCTTTAGCGGATAAATTCACAACTTTGCAAAGTTTTTTGATTGAACTTAATGACAAAATTTATTCAGACACCGATGACGGCAGATTTATTACGGTAAATTGCTGTCTTTTGGATAAAAGGAATTCATTATTGGAGTTCGGCAGAGCAGGACATACTGAACTTATTACTTTCGTGCATAACCATTTGCGAGTCATCTATCCAGACGGTGCGGCATTAGGAATTTTGCCGTCGGAGTACACGAATTTTGATACTTTCTGCTTGGCATTTGAGTATGGAATGAGTTTTATGGTATTTTCGGACGGACTTACGGAAGCGGTCAATGAAAATGACGAGGAATATGGTTTAGAGCGTTTGAAAAATGCTTTCCATGCGGCGATTCAGAAGGGATACAGTTCGGATCAGGTAATTGCTGAAATCCTTGCGGATGTTGAAAATTTCGCTACCGAACAGATTGATGACCAAACCATGATTTTAATCAGATATGCTTAAATTTCAAATGTTACAAAGATATATTTTTTCAATTTTAATTTTTCTGTTTAGTTTAGTTGTTTATGCAAATGAGTTGCCCAAATTGAGTTGCGAAGAGATTTTAAGTCGAGTTGATCAGGCAATTGACCCATTAAATAAGGGCAAAAATATTCACTCTTTTGAAATAAACAGCAAAACAAAAGTCTCCAGATTCGGCGATTTTGAATTGGATTATCAGATGATTTTCAAATCGCCTAATAAGTTCAAAACCACCTTGAAAGTTTTAACATTGGATATTATTATTATTTTTAACGGCAAGGACGGGTACTTAATTAGTCCGCTATTCGGCAAGGATAAACTTCCTGAAAAAGAGAGTAATTCGACTTTACAGCAAATGCAATTTATGAATGTTGCAACGAAGTATTCAAAAATTTTCTCCAAAGCCGAGCTTGCGGCGGAGAAAGAAATCGTCAATAATCGAGAGTGTTACAAAATTCATGGGATGCTTCCCGATTCATTCTCAAATATTCCGCTGACACTCTATGTTGATTGCGAGAATTTTTATATCCTCCGCTATACCATGGAGATTGCCGCACAGAATAAGCAGGCATTGATTACCGTTAATAATGACGATTTTACCGAGTATGACGGAATATTTATGGCGAAAAAAAATAGTTCCAAAGTGGGACAAACTACGGCAAGCAATGTTATTCAGTCGGTGAAATTCAATGTCGATGTTGATGACAAAATTTTCGAAATTTCTAATTATTAATACAATATTTCAGTGATTTTGCCGTTATTTATGGTGAAACAAGCAGGAAAGTGAGTTAAAAAAGTGGAGCGTAGCGATAAAGAACTTATAGATAATTATTTGTCAGGCGATGAGCGGGCATTCGAAATTCTTTACGGCCGCTACCGCAAATTGCTCTATTTTCACCTGCATAATTTTTTGAAAAACAGCGACAGCGAACTTGATGATATTTTTCAGCAAACGTGGATAAAGGCGATTGACAGACTGCCGCAGTACCATGATCAGTCATCATTCGGGGCATATTTGAAAACAATTGCGAGGAATTTGATTATCGATCGGGCGAGGAAGTTGAAACGGCAAGGGGTTGTTTTTGAGTTTAACGGTGATTTGTTGAGTGAAATTCATAATGATAAACTCTCGGATATGCCGTGGTTTGAATTGACAGAAAGCGAGAGCAGTCAAATCTATCAGGAGGCGTTGGAACAGTTGCCGCAGGAGCAGAAAGTTGTCTATGATCTGCGTTGCAGCAATATGTCATTCAAGGATATTGCGAAAAAACTGGGCATATCATTGAATACTGTTTTAAGTCGGATGAATTATGCGAAAAAGCGATTAAAAATGATATTAACTGAAGTTGAAAAGGAGGAATAGTTATGGGAAAAAATACCAAAGATATTCCGATTGAATTAGATATGAAAATTCTGGAATATGCGGCTGAAAAGCAGTTCAGGAAATCGGAAAAAGTTTATCGATATATTTTGAAAGTTGCGGCAGTGCTGACTTTTGCAGCAGTTCTCGGAGTATTTGCAAGCGTCCGCTTGCAGGAGCGAGCACTTCGCAATAGTGAAGAATTGGCATTGGAGGCACAAATTGAGCAGTTTTATGCTGAATTGAGTTTAATTACCGAAAATTTTGATGAGAGTTGTGCGGTTTTGAATGAAAAACTCAATGAAGAATTGCAAAATAACTTTACAATTGCCTATGTCGAATAAAAATTCAAAATTAAAAATTCATTAATTATCAGTGGATACATAAACTCAAGAATGTATGGAAAATCCAATAACAACTCATAATTGTATTGGTTATTGGGAACAAGTGAACCTGACTTTTCCGATAAAAAAATCGAACAAAAAAAGAGGTGTCGGAGGACGCTTTTTATGCGTCTCTTCGACACCCTGACTTTATAAGATAACCGTAAATAAATTATTTATCTTCAGCAATCGCAGCTTGTGCCGCCGCCAAGCGGGCAATCGGCACTCTAAAAGGACTGCATGATACATAATTTAAGCCGGTTTTATGGCAGAAAGCAATGGTTTTCGGCTCACCGCCATGTTCACCGCAAATACCTAAGACAATATCCTTGTTGGTGGAACGCCCTTTCTCAACTGCGATGCGAACAAGTTCTCCTACCCCCTCGGTATCAAGCACCTGGAATGGATCATAATCATAAATGCCCCATTTGACATAGTCAACGAGGAATTTGCCTGCATCATCTCGTGAAAATCCGCAACCCATCTGAGTTAAGTCATTAGTTCCGAATGAGAAAAATTCTGCCTCTTCGGCGATTTTATCAGCAGTAACTGCCGCTCTCGGGACTTCAATCATAGTACCGATTTTAATATCAAGTTTGACATTTTTCTCTTTTTCGACATCAGCGATTACGGCTTTAACCACCGCTTTTTGAGCGGCAAGTTCTTTGACATTGCCGACCAACGGAATCATGATTTCAGGTTTAGAACCTTTTACTGCCGCAGCGGCTTCGGCAACTGCTCTTGCCTGCATTGCAGTAACTGCAGGGTATGACATCCCCAATCGGCAACCGCGATGGCCGAGCATCGGATTCATTTCATGAAGTGAAGCGACAACATTTCTGATTTTTTCAACAGTTGTTCCGAGTTCATCAGCAACCTCCTGCTGACCTTTTTCATCGTGCGGCAAAAATTCATGCAACGGCGGATCAAGAAAGCGGATAATGCAGGGACGGCCGTCCAAGGCTTGGAACATCGCCTCAAAATCACCTCTTTGCAAGGGTAACAAACTTTCAAGTGAACTCTTGAACTGCATTACTTCCTCATAGCCGTCAGTTTCAGGGGTAATTTTGCAGAGAAGTTCATCGACACTGCGGACACCAAGTGCCTCTTTGGTACGCTTAACTTTTTCGCAAACCAAAATCATTTTGCGGAAAGCCTTTACTCTGTCGCCCTCAAAAAACATGTGTTCAGTACGGCACAAACCAATTCCTTCGGCACCGAAACGCACTGCAACTTGAGTGTCATTAGGATTATCTGCATTAGTACGAACACCGAGTTTGCGATATTTATCTGCAAGTTTCATAATGTCATTGAATGGGCCGCTCAATTCGGGAGCAACGGCTTCGATTTTGCCCAGATAAACCGCTCCGTTTGAGCCATTCAAACTAATAAAATCACCCTCGTTGACGGTTTTGCCGTTAATTGTAAATCGCTTGTTTGCATAGTCAATATCAATATCTCCGCAACCTGCTACACAGCAGCGTCCCATACCTCTGGCAACCACTGCCGCATGACTGGTCATACCGCCTCTGGTGGTCAAAATTCCTTGAGCAACGTGCATACCGCCGATGTCTTCGGGACTGGTTTCAATACGGCACAAAATAACTTTATGTCCGGCATCCGCCCAAGTTTCCGCTTCTTCAGCAGAAAATACGACCTGCCCGGTTGCAGCACCGGGGCTTGCGGGTAAACCGACGCAAAGTTTCTCTGCGGCAGCTTCTGCTGACTTCACAAAAACCGGGTGAAGCAA
The DNA here is from genome assembly GCA_017456285.1 of Lentisphaeria bacterium. GTDB lineage: Bacteria > Verrucomicrobiota > Lentisphaeria > Victivallales > Victivallaceae > RGIG5270. The sequence goes on along the minus strand of JAFTJQ010000057.1, from coordinate 19,330 downwards.
TTGGTCAAGCTGCTGCGGTTCGACACGCATTACAGCAGTTTTTTCATCAATAAGTTTTTCTCTGACCAAATCAGTTGCAATTTTAATTGCGGCGGCGGCGGTACGTTTACCATTACGGGTCTGAAGCATGTAGAGTTTGCCGTTTTCGATAGTAAATTCGAGGTCTTGCATATCCTTGTAATGCTGTTCAAGTTTAAGTCTGATTGCGTCAAGTTCTTTGAAGCAAGCCGGCATTGCCTCCTCAAGTGAGGGATATTTTTCAACACGTTCAGCTTCAGAAATCCCATGAGATTCTGCCCATTTTTTAGAGCCTTTAATGGTAATTTGCTGGGGGGTGCGGATACCTGCTACTACATCTTCGCCCTGGGCATTAATCAAAAATTCGCCATAGAAAAACTCATTCTCTCCGGTGGACGGGTCACGGGTAAATGCCACTCCCGTCGCACTTTTTTCTCCTGAATTTCCGAAAACCATCGCCTGAATATTGACCGCAGTACCGAGAAGTCCGCGAATATCATTTAATTGGCGGTAACGGATTGCTCTGGGGTTGTCCCATGAATCAAAAACCGCTTCCGCTCCGCGATAAAGTTGTTCTAACGGATCGCTCGGAAAATCTTTTCCGATAGCATTTTTTACGATTTTTTTGTATTCGCAAATCAAATTTCTCAAGTCAGCGGCATTGAGTTCAGTATCGAGCTGCACGCCTTTTGCCTTTTTTGCCGCCTCAAGCGCATGCTCAAAATCATCAAAATTTACATGAAGCACCACATCGCTGAACATCTGGATAAAACGGCGATAGGAGTCAAGCACGAAACGCTCATTTCCGGTCAAATTAATCATCGCCTGACAGGTTTCATCATTCAAACCCAAGTTCAAAATTGTATCCATCATTCCCGGCATACTTGCCGCCGCACCTGAACGGACAGAGACTAAAAGCGGATTCGGGCCCTTGCCGAAAGTTTTGCCGGTAGTTGCTTCCAACTTTGCGAGAGCGGCATTGATTTGCGGGGCGATTTTAGCAAAAAGTTGTTCCTTGCCGATTTTGCTGTACTCTGCACAAGCCTCGGTGGTAATGGTAAATCCCGGTGGAACCGGCAATCCCAAAGACGCCATGTCTGCCAAATTTGCCCCCTTACCGCCCAAAAGTGAACGCATGCTTGCAGTGCCTTCTGATGCACCGCCGCCAAAAAAATAGACGAATTTTTTCTCAACTGACATAATCTATAATCCTTTCATGTTCTTTTTTTGAAGGAATCAAAATCGGGAAAAACAACACGGCTGTAATTTTAACCGTATAAAAATCGAAAAATTAATAATAAAATCGGAAAATCACTTTTCCATTAGTTCAAAACTTATCTTAAAAAGTTTTTAATAAAATGAAAAAAGTAATGAAAAAATCCTTTAATTAAAAATATCGTATTTTTTGAAGAATGAAATTATTTGTCTTTTTTGGATTTTTGACATATCCTGAACTGAAAACTTCTGCAAAAATCATCAGTTGAGAACACGTCATAAGTCCCTTGTTTCTATCGGGGATTCGTGAGAATTTTTTTGCGGTTTTTCACAAATCACTGTTATTTTCCGCATTCCGCACGCCCCGCCGCTATCAAAAATCACAAAAAAATCAAATTTTTTCACGCAACAGTTTTTCCTATAAATCATCCTCCTGATTAACTTCTGTTGATTTTTTATTTTCGTGCAAATATCACATATAATAAATATAGTACCTAAACAAAATAAATCAAGTATTTTTGCGTAAAAAATGCGAAAATTTTAATTTTTTTTGTAAAATGGATTGTAAAAAAGTAATAATATCTAAAATCAAAAATCTTTTTTTTGAACTTAATTTCAAACAGCAACCCAAATTTAGCGAAAATAATAAAAATTATGTTTTTTGAGAAAAAGTGTGTAAAAATTTTCAAAAATTTTCGAAAAATTCTTTAATATTGCTGCTTAAATTATCTAAAAAGCAGAACTTTCCCGTCTGCTTAAAAATAAATGAATTTAAAAATTTTTTTATTTGATTTTTCGCAAAGTTATTATATATTATGTTAAATGAAATTAAGTAGAATTAATCACTAAAATTACTCAAGAGATAAAATGGGAATTTATAGAATTGAATGTGCGACCTCTCATCCGCAGGGTATTGCCGAAGTCGGGGATACTTTTTATATCAGTGTTAATTTGTGTAAATATGACTCTCCTTTTTTCGGACAAAAAATCGATTATATAATTAATCGCGGCTGGCACCGTCCGTTGGAAAAGGGGGCTGTTGAAATTAATCCCGGCAAAAATATTGTGGCGATTAAAGTTGACAGAGCAGGAACTTTTCAGTGCAATTTTACCTTTTCAAGCGAGGATGGCGAAGTTTTAACTTGCGGTGCAGGAGTAGTTGCCGAAGCTGAAAAACTTAAACTCTATTTTCCCAAACCGGCAGATTATGATGATTTCTGGGCAAAACAGATTGAATTATTAGCAAAAACTGCACCTGAAACTCAAATTAAATACAGCGAATTTGATTGTGGTTTGCGACGTGGCGAGGTAACTGCCAATTCAGCTTATAACAGTCGGCTTCATGCAGAACTTTTTATGCCGGAAAATGCCGAAGCCAAATCGCTTCCGGCTGTCATTGAATTTCAAGGAGCAGGAGTTCGCGGCACAGGCTTTGCCGGCGGTGTAATGCGGGCATTGGATGGTTTTATAAATCTGGAGGTGCTTGCACACGATGTTTCGATTAATGAAAGTCCTGAATATTATTTAAATTTAATGAATAATGCTTTTTTGAACTATTGGCATAAAGGTCTTGCCGGCAAAAAAGTCGAGGAGTGTTACTTTGTCGAAATGTTTCTTCGGGCCAAAAGAGCTGTCGAAGTTGTAAAAACACTTCCTGAATGGGATGGCAAAAATCTAATTGTCATGGGCGGCAGTCAAGGCGGATGGCAGGCGCTTGCGGCGGCGGCATTGGATTCGGCAGTTTCCGGTGCTGTAATTTGGATGTGTGCAGGTGCTAATATTGTTGAAGGCAATTGGCCGAGCCGTGAAGACCGTGAAAACGAAAAGCCGAAAGAAGCAGCTTACAAAAATATTTTGCCCTATATTGATAGCGGTTATTTTATTGAGAACGTACAAATTCCGATTACATTTCATGTTGGGTTATGCGATATGTGCTGTCACCCGGGCGGAAATATTGCCGTTTATAATAATGCAAGAAGTCCCCATAAAGAACTTCATTTGTATTCTCAAATGGGGCATGAGGAAAATACTGTGATCAAAAATCAAATGTACGCTTTTCTTAAACGCAATCTGAAATAAAAAAAGATTTTAACTCTAAAAAAATTTTATAATAGAAACCGGAGCAAATTAATCATGAATCAAATCAATTTTATTTCTGCACTTCCCGTATGGCCGATCGGCAGAGCTTGCATGATGAACAACTTTGTGCTTTTCAAAGCAATTTTCAATTCAGATGAGGAAAATACCTTTTTGCTCCGCATTACCGGTTCTTCGCTTTATCGGATTCGCTTAAACGGCAGTTTCCTGAATACAAAATAGATAATTTTTATAAGCCGATTCTCACCCATTGTTTTCGCCGTGATTCGGAAAAAATTAAAGTCCCGGCTCTGACTCATCAGGCGCGTTCTGATTTTAAATGCTTTAATTATAAAGATTGGAGTTTTGATGCCTTGTCGGCATTGATGCAATTGAAAATGGATGAAAACGGCAATTTGGCCAGCACTCTTTATGAGGGAAAATCAATAATAGCGGATTTATGAAATTAAAGGTGAATTGTAAACAACCCGGTCGATTGACCGTGATGTTTGCTGAAGTTGTGCCTGCCGGGCTTTGAATTATGATTTTACCGATACGGAATATATTAAGAAAAATAATTTTTATTTTTTAGTCCTGACTAATTTGTAAATTATCAAAATAATGGTATATTAAAAATCAGGAAGGAAAAGTTTATTGCTATGAAGCAAAAATTTTTAACAACTATTTTTTATGCAGTTTTGATATTGAACATGGTTGATTTTTTTCATTTAAGCAACCATGTGTTTGGTCGCAGTTATGTCGGAGCGGATATTTTTGCTTATGTTGAACATGCCAATCATATTGAAACGGTTTTAGAAGTCGCAGATAATTGTCATGTAGTGCAGAGTGATAATTGTAATATTTGTTCAAACTTTCAGATTTTTTATGGTGTACTATTATGTTCGGCTTTAGCGATTTTTATATTCGGCATTATCAATAATATTGTTTGTCTTTTTACAAAATTAATATTTCAGAAGTTTGATATTTTCAGTCCCAGAGGGCCTCCTGTGTTTTGATTTTGAAGCAAATTTTTAATTTCAAATCAATCAACATAAACAGGAGGAATATTAAATGAAAAAATTTACTCTCATCGAGTTGTTGGTCGTTATTGCGATCATTGCAATTCTCGCCGGGATGCTTTTACCGGCACTCAATAAAGCAAGGGAAAAAGCCAGAACAATTCAGTGTGTTAATAATTTGAAGCAAGCCGGGCTGGCAATGACATTTTATTTGGATGATAATGAAGATTTTTATCCGGTTTTGGGTAATTCTCATGACCATGATACTGGACATGAACATTCTCATGATCATGCGTCATGGTATCATGCACTGGAAAATTATGGCTACAAAATAGATTTTATGAAATGTCCGAGTGACATTAAATTTGATGAAGAATCAGATCGTCAGAGTTATATTTATAATGAAATTTTTTCAACCGGCAGGAAGATTGTTGCATTAAAAAATCCTGCGGAAAAAATCGTTGTTTCTGAGCGAGGTGATGATGGAGACGCATTAACTCACCAATGCTATAATGCTGAAAATGCAGAAAATATGATTGCAGTTAATCGCCATGGCGAGGAGCGGGCAAATTACCTTTTTGCCGATGGACATGCGGCAACAAAGGAATTTGATTTAGAAGAGCATGAAGTTCATGAGTTTGAGTGTGATCACAATCATTAGAGCCGAGAAAAATGTTTAGCATGAAGAGAAGATTTTAATATTAAATCCGGTACTTCAAAATTTTGCAGGGGGGGGGATATAATGTGCCGCCAATAAGAGAAAGTTGCGGTTTGGGGTAAATTAATAATCCCCCCCCCAACTTATTTTTCCTTTCTATATGCGATTTTCACTTTCAAAATTAATGATTTTGTAAAAGATGTAATTTTTTTGGGCAAATATCTTATAATTTTGAAATTTCAGGGAATATGAGCATAAAGATACAAAAATAGTTTGATTTTAAGAATTTTTATGCTATTTTTATAGTAAACAATTTTTTGCAGGATTTTTATGAACGAAAAAAAGAAAATTTTAGTTACCGGCGGAGCAGGTTTTATCGGCTCTAATTTGGTTGAGGCACTTCTGGCAATGGGGTGTCAAATTCGAGTATTGGATAACTTCTCTACCGGGAAGCGTGAAAATTTAGATTTTTGCAAGGACAATCCCGATTTTGAACTTCTTGAGGGAGATATTCGCGATTATGATACATGCTGTCAAGCCTGCAAAAATATTGATTATGTTCTGCATCAGGCGGCTCTCGGTTCAGTTCCGCGTTCTATTAAAAATCCGATTGAGAGTACCGATGTGAATATCGGCGGATTTGTAAAAGTTTTGACTGCGGCAAAAGAGTGCGGAGTTAAAAAATTTATCTATGCGGCAAGTTCCTCAAGTTATGGGGATTCGCTTGCATTGCCGAAAGTCGAGGAGCGTATCGGCAAGCCCTTATCGCCCTACGCCATAACCAAATATGTCGATGAACTTTTTGCTGAAAACTTTGCCGCTCTTTATGGAATTGATACTATCGGCTTGCGTTATTTTAATGTATTCGGCCGCCGTCAATCTCCTGACGGTGCTTATGCGGCGGTAATTCCTAAATTTGCCTCATCTCTGGTGAAGCATCAAGCTCCGACAATCAATGGTGACGGCTCTAACTCAAGAGACTTTACCCACATTGACAACGTGATTTCTGCGAATATTTTAGCAATGGAAAGCACGAAAGCAACTGCATTAAATCAAGTTTACAATGTTGCCTGCGGTGAATCAATCAGTTTGAATGAACTTTTTGCAGCTCTCCGTAATGAATTAAGCAAATTTGACCCGAAAATCGCTGAAATTGAACCTGTTTACGGGCCGGAAAGAGTCGGTGATGTCAAAAAATCACTTGCAAGTATAGACAAAATTTCTGAAAAACTTAACTATAAGGTCATAAAGAAATTCTCCGAGGGAATTAAAGATACCGCAGAGTATTACTTTAAGTCCTTATAGCTTCAGTTATTCCATAAAATTAAGTAAGTGAATGTCGCACTTTAACTACTCGACTTCAACGAGAATGAGAAATTCACTGTAAGTATAATTTTTAGCACTTTGAGTAAAGGTATAATCAGGTTGTCCCCCCGAAACATTATTGCCGATACCGACATCGCATAATGAAGAATTAAAGCGATTGAGTGCCAAAATAACTTCACTTTTGGCGGTATTATGAATTTGCAATGAACCATAACCATTACGACTCGGATTTGCGGGGTGATCACCGCAATCATATTTATTATCAGATGCACCTGCAACCTTTGCGGAATTATTCATCGAATAATCGCAGGGCCAAAATTCGATATTGCCGAGAGCGATTTTACCGCAAGTTAAATTAGCGACATTGCTTTTGACCACCAAATTTTTTACCGCTTGACGGAAATAAATTTGTGTTTCTGCTGTCGGAAGACCGAGTTTAGTAATATCTTGCGTAAATGGGTCAAGTTCTACATAGACAAACTTGGTATCAGTCTGATTTTTGAGATAGAGGAAGTAACCGATTTTCTTAATTTTTTTACCGATTAATTTTCTGCTGTTGTCGGCGATGTAGTTTACCATATTACCCTCTTTGATATTTTTAATCGGCAAAGCATACGCAACTTGCATATTTTTTGCTTCAGGCACCAGTGAATCCAAATTAATTCTCAACGGAATCGGCAAAGACTGCTTAAATGCACCTGCAGGGAGATTGTTTTCGTTTACCAAAGTGGTTGTAACATTTTGATTCCAAGCATAACGTGCCATGAATGGAGCAGTTACTTTGTCGCTTGCAAGTTTGACCGTGTTTCCCTCAATAACCGCAGTTGCCGGATAGAAATTACCGTCAAATGAGGCAATTTCAAAGTATTTGGGAGCTTTACCGTCAGTAGTTTTTAATTGTTTTGCATTACGGAAAGTTATAACTAAAGAACTTCCCTCACGCGTTAATGATTCAAAAAAGGGCGAGTCTGCAACCAAATCTTTTTTACCGTAGGTATATTTCAATGCCAGCAAAGCCAAACGATGACCGACATCGTGTTTATTGCGGGGGTGAATATCCTTGTAATTACCGATGTCGTTGATAACTGCCATTTTTGAGTAGGGATCTTCATCGGCAAAGGCCTGTTGAGCGACCCAGAATTGCGGCAGCAAATATTGATTGCCGTAGGTAAATGGTGCTAACTGAACGAAATACAATGGCATGGTCGGCATATTAAATTCTTTACGCCATGAAGCAATTAATGCATGCATTTTGTCGCGATAGAGCATACCATTTGACAAGTTTGCACAGCCCTGATACCACAAAGCACCTTTGATTCGGAAATTTTTAATCGGATTAAGCATGGAATTAAAAAGCACGGCATCCTGCTGCTGATTGCTCAAACGCGGCATATTCAAAATTGATTCCGGAGTGGCAGGAAGGTAATCATTTGAAGCCACTGCTTTTTCAGAATCGGCAATCCATTTTTTCATATCGGCAACGATTTGAGATTGATTTGCCTTGTATTCGGGAGTACCGGGGATATTTTTCACTAATTTTGCGTAATTTGCTTCGTAGCACTTTTGAGTTGAAAAACCATAAGCCGAAGTCCACGGCTCAATTCTGGTTCCGCCCCAGTTTGCACTGATTAAGCCAATGGGTACATTCAATTCTTTATTGATCTCTTTGGCAAAAAAGTAGCCGACGCCTGAAAATCTGCCGATAGTTGCAGGAGAACAAACCTCCCACTTCGCATTCGGATTATCGACTTGCGGAGTTAAATACGGCTTGTAATTATTGCCGTAATAGAGGCGGATTGCAGGATAGTTGGCATTGGCAATTTCGGCTGCACCCTTGTCGCTATTTTGGAGTCGCCACTCCATATTTGATTGCCCGGAGCAAAGCCAAATATCACCGACGATGACATTTTTTATCTCGATTTTATTTTTACCCTCGACGAGCAAAACAGCTCCTTGAGCATCGGCTTGTAATGGCTGAAGTGAAACTGCGAAACTGCCGTTTCGAGCAACGGTAGAGACCTTTTGATTTTTGAAAGTAACGGTAACTTTTTCTCCGTCATCAGCATTTCCCCAAACATTAACTTGAGTATCACGCTGAAGCATCATATCATTGCTGAAAATTGTCGGCAGTTTAACATCTGCAAACACACTGAAACAGCTTAAAAAACTTAATACGAATAATAACTTTGATAATTTCATTTTTTCCTCCTCGCTTTTATTATTCAACTACAAATTTCGGTGCTTCAAATTTAAGGTAATTGCGACTGTACAGACGAATGCCGGGGTCAGTCCAAGTAAGGATGTCAGATTCTTCGCCTCCGGTCAAATTGACAAACTGCATTTTAATATCGTGGTGTGCGGTCATCAAATCATTGAGTCGGGTAATTTCCGCATCACGGGTTCTGATGAAATTCCACTTACCGTCATTGAGGAAAAGTTCGATACCGATATTGTAGTTATTCGGGTGATTTTCAGTAGCAAGGATAATGTCTTCAAATCCGTCCTTATTCCAATCATACAGATGGATATTGGTTCTGCTGTGGGCATAGAATGGTTTACCGTCAGCATGATTGAGCGGAATCGGTTTGTCGAAAGTCGGGGCTTTACCGAGATTTTTGGTAAACGGGATAACGTAAAGTCTGGCTTTCGGATTGCCTGAATTCGGGATTTCAATACGGAAATAATCATCCATGTGGGCGACTAAAGCACATTTGCCGTTGTAATTCTCTGTTACAGCAGGATTGCAACGGTAAGAGAGTGCACTGCGTTTTTCCATCGGCCCGAAATCTTTTTCAAAGTCAAGAGCTAAAGTTTTTTCACCTTTGGCATTGTAGAGAGTTAAATCCTCAAAATATCCGTAAGCCGGGGTTGACAGATCATAAGGATGTGATTTTCTGCGATCCGGATATTCACGATTGTACTGCAAAGAAAGTGCCGCCATTGAACCTAAATGGAATCGCTCGGCAATGCTTTGGAGTTGGGCAGAAGTTGAAGCGACAACTCTATTGTCAATAAGCAACTTCACACCTTTTTTGTTCCAAATAACCTTGAAGTTATGATAGCGGTCTTTTTTAAGTTCCACGGGCTTCTTGGTTTCCATAAAGGTATTACCGATTTGGCAACGGATTTTGCCGTCACGCAACTGAACTAAAGCGAAGCCGGGATTGCGATTAAGAAACTCTGCCACATCACTGCACTTACGATAGGCTTCATAGAGTTTTGTTGAAGTTGAATAGAGTTTTTTGTCCCAGAAAACTGAAGAAAAAAGCGTCCTGCCCTGTCGGGTAAAAGTATTTCTGGATGAGGCAAAATTAAATTCGATTTTACCTGCTTCCAAGTCCAGCAAATTTGCTGTTTCAAATGAAAGAAAGTCCAAATTGCTGTCCGGAGTAGCCTCAACTGCTTTGCCTTTTGGAGATTTCACAGTTTTCATGTGGCTTCGGTCAAGTTTCGGAGTAACTTGAAGTTCTTTGCCGAATTTGTAATCTCCCTGATTCAAATAGAGAGAATAGTAACCGAAAGTAAAGTTGTGTTCAGTATTGAGCAGTACGTCAAGTTTTTTGTCGCCGTCAAAGTCATACATCAGCATTTGAGCGTAAAAACTCTGATATTCATTGTGATCCATACAGCCGTAACGCTGGAAACTTCTGCCCTCTAACGGAATATTTTTGAGAGCATCAAATTTGCCGTCATCATCCAAGCGGTAAATTTGCAGATTATAAGCATTATTCAACTGGCAGAACTCAAATTTACCGTCATTATCGATGTCAAAAAGTTGGAAGTTAGCCAAACCGACATAGACATCGCTCAAAGCTTGTTGCTTTTCGAGTGCCTGAAGTTTTGTCGGATTGTCTTCAACAGTCAAAACGGAGCCTTTTGAGATCCAATAATTATTGACCACTCTGGTGAATAAATCACACAAGCCGTCGCCGTTAATATCGCCCCAGCCTACATTTGTGTAATAAAATTCATTTGCAAATTCTTTGCCGTTAAGGTGTTTTACAACTTGCGGGGCACCGAATTTGAAGTTTTTAGCATCACCCTCATTGAAAAGTACCAAAACTTGCGGCGGCAATGATACTGACAAGTCAAGCAAACCGTCATTATTAAGGTCAATTAAATAGGGTACTGCCTTGTAGGAGTGAATTGAGCGGGTAGATTCTTTGGAATCAGGAATATTCAAAGAGAGTTTTTCAAACTTGCTGAATTGCGGAATTTTTTTGCCGTTCATTCCGCAATTAAGCGCATAAACAACCTCAGGAGTTGCCTTTTGCATGCGGATACCCAGCACATCTGCCAAACCATCACCATTCAAATCGCCGAAAGTGTAACGGTATCTTTGATTTAATTGTGGTATATTTTCAGGGTCGGCAAATGCGAGTTCCCCCTTGTTTTTTGATGTATTGCGGAGGAATATCGGCATGGTGTCGTAGGTTCTCTGCAAGGTCATATCCAATTTGCCATCGCCGTCCAAATCAGCACACTCAACCAGTGAAAATGCTAATCCGTGGTGGTCGGTTGTACCAACGGGAGTATCAAAACTATCTAAAACGATGTAATGTTCTGATTCATGGTATTTCGGGTTCTCATTAGTTCCCAGGTTGCGGTAAATATGGGCATAATCAGTCCAGCGTCCGGCGATTAACTGCTTGGTGCCGTCGCCCAAAAGGTCATGGAAGCGGACGTTCCAGAAATTCCACGGCAATATTTGAGTAACAACTCGGTCAACCATCAAAGTATCTCCGTCGCCGATGAGGGCTTTATTGAGCGGTTTTTCGCCGTTTTGATACGGGACGAAAGTTACCTTGTAACTGCTTGCACCCGGCAGAAGCTGCCAAACTAAATTAGCTCGTGCAGGAGTTAAATTATCAACTCTGCTGCGGATAAGAACTTTGGTACCGTCAGCATTTTGTGCCTCAACTTTGACATTGAAGCGAGAGAGTTTACGTCCGAAAATTTTATCCAAAATTCCGTAATGCAAGGGGAATGTTGCCGGCATGGAAATAGTATTATCAGAGACGATTTTCAAATTCAAAGATAATGCACCTTTTTTCAGAGAGTCGGCATTTTTCAATGCAAAATAGGGCAAAACTTGTCTCTGTAAATATTTTAAGTTGCGTTCAGCGGCAAAAACATCATTGCGATCAGCAACTAATTTGCGGAGCAATTCGACTCTTTCGCCCCAAACTTCTTTGATTGCTTCAGTCAAAATGTTTTTTTGAGCGATAAATTTATCATATTCGGCTAAAAAGGAGTTCATTTCAGCAAATTTTTTCGCAAGTTCAAGATCTTGAGCTTGTTTGGCGGCTAAAGTTTTGAATTTGACCTCGCGGATATTTACAGTTCTTTTTTCGAGTGGCAAAGCAGTGGTTGCACCATTTCTATTGCCGATGTCGTGAGTGCTGACAATTTCAAGTTTTACGGCTTGAATTTTTTCAGCTTTAAGCGGAATTTCTACGACAAAATCTTCTGATTTGCGATGGTCACGGGGCAAAGTTACAATTTCCTGCTCGGTAAGTTGAATATATTTGCCATCTCGCAACCCCCAAACTTTTAACTCCTTGGGGCCGCATTCGGTACTGGGGAAATCTGCATAAGAACGGCACCCGGGATAGACGGATACAGAATACAATATTTCAGCTTCGGCAAACTGAAATTCGAGCGTATGAGGCAAAGATGCTGCATTCCAATAAGAGCCGTCAGAGCAATCATTATCAATTAATTTAGCTGCTTTTTGACTGTTGGTGGAAACAGAGACATTTTTTACGGTTGCTGCTGATACGGCAGTTATTGCGAAAACGGCACAAACAGAGGTTAATAGTTTGCGATTAAACATAATTATTTTTCTCCTTATTATTTGATATGGCATTAAATATTTAATTACAATTATCTTACATAATATAGTTTGCAGTTATTAAAAAATCAAATATAAAAATTAAAAATTTTTTTGAAAAATTCTTATTTTTATTTAATTTGACTTGTAAAAGCAATAAAATGGTGCTATAATACTATTAGTATTATTATTAAAAAACAACAATAAAAAAAGAAAGGTCATAAATGAAGAATTTTTTTAGAATTTTCGGGGTTTCGGCATTACTTTTTGCCGTAAATATAATGCAGGCAGATGAAGCTCAAACTAATGATGCAACCGTGATTCCTTTGGTAAATCCCGACGGCAGTCCGATTGTCAAAACCGAGGAAGACATCGCCAAGGGCAAGGAAAATGTAAATGCAGTTGTCGAGGAGTTACAGGAACTTTTTTCTTATAATATTTATCCTAATTTACAGAATATCAAAGCTAAACCTATTGCACCGGCTTATACCAAAATTTCCCACGCTCCGAATGGTTATTCAACTTTGGTGTATCGCACCAGATTTACCGATGTGGACAGAGTTTACCGTGCGATTGACGGTTTGGCAACCACTGATGCGACAGTTGAGGTTATCAAAGAACGCAACATGGTTATGATTTCAGATAAAACTGAAAATATCAACTACTACAAAAATCTGTTGGAAACAATTGATATTCCGTCACCGCAAGTTTTGATTGAAGCAAAGGTGGTTGAGGTTATTTTTAATGACGGCATGCAGAGAAATCTCTCCATGGGTTTCAATGACGGCACTACCAAGGTTGCTACTAACAATCAGACCCCCGGCGAAACAAATGCTAATGACAGCGGTATCAGCGGAAGTTTCTCTCCGGGAAATTTCAATATCGACTTTAATTGGCTGCTTACTGCCAGTGATGCGAAAGTCATCTCATCTCCGAATATTTTAGTTTCCCGCAATGAAATTGCTAAAATCGTTACCGCGGAGGAGATTCCGATTCAAGAGGCAAATTCAGTTAATAACAGCCTCTCTTTCTCAACCGTATTTAAGCAAGTCGGTGTTACTTTGGAGGTTGAACCATTGGTAATCAATGATGACGGTGTACTTATTCGCCTCTATCCGAGAGTTTCAACTGTGCTTCGCTACGAGAATTTCTCTACCGGCGGTGCGGACAAAAGTTCTTATCCGGTACCGGTTGTATCAGTCAGAAGTGCAGAAAGTTACTTGAGAATGCAGAATCAGCAGGTTGTAACTTTGGGCGGACTCTATACCCACCGCAATATTCTCCAGCAGGAACGCACCCCGATTTTGAGTGATATTCCGATTATCGGTGAACTTTTTACCGGCAAAAACAAGTCAAAAGAGGTTGTGCAATTGCTTTTCTTTATCAAAGTTCACATTATTCCTCCGGCTGAATCAAGCAAGGATTTAATTTACAATCCCAATACACAGGCGGTAAACAGCAATGCTTTGGGCAGAATTATTGACAACAAAACTGTTATCCCCGACCACGAGAAGGGCATAAGCGGTTTTGCAGGTGAAATTGTAGATTCTTTGGATGCCTCATGGTCGGTAAACGGCGACTATTTACAGGCAGATAAAGTAAGCAGCAAAGAGGTCAAAACTTTGGAAAAAGCCGCTGAAAATAATGCAAATTCAAGCGAAGCAGATACTGAAAGCGAAGCAAAAGAGGAAAAATAAGCCATTATGAGTAATAATAACGAGAAAAAAAGTTCCCGCAAATTTTGGATTGTCGGCTCGATATTGCTGATATTGCTTGTTATTGCCGTTATGGTGGTAATTAATCGCAGAAACTTCCGCAAAAATCAGCAGGAATCTCAACAGAAACAGGTTAGTTCAGCGGTTTCTGACCGAACTTTCAAAGTTCAGAGAGATGATTTGCCTATCGGTTTAATACAGGGCGGCACAGTTAATGCCAGCAAAAAGCACAAACTCTCTCTGCGTGCCAACTTCGGCACAAAGTTATTGTGGATCATTGAGGAAAACAGCTGGGTAAAAGCAGGCGATGTTTTAATTAAATTTGAAACTGATGACCTCAAAAAAAGAATTGAAGACTACGAGATTGATTTGGATAACTTAACTAAAGAATTGGCAATTGCAATTGAAGAGGAAAAAATCCTTGCAAGTACCAATGCCGCCGATATTCAAGCCGCAGTCGACCGCCTCCAGCAGGCACAAGATGCATTGAAAAAATATCGCCGAATCGAGAGAGTCAATTCAAGAAACAGCCATGAGGAGAAAATCAAGGACGCCGAAAACGCCCTGAAAGATGCACAAGATGCTTACGAGGAAGTTCGTGATTCCAGAGACAATAGCAATTCATCTAATTCAGACGAAGACCCGGAAGAGGTCTATCGGGAGAAACTGCAAACTAAATTGGATACTGTGGAGTCAAAGGAGATTGCTTTGACCACTGCCGAATCAAATCGCCGTGCTTGGCGTCGGTATGACCACCCCAATCGCTTAATGGTTTTGAATAATGCTTTGGAAAATGCTGAACTCAATCTGCGAAAAGTTAAAATTTCAGTCAATGCTAAATTGGTTCAGAAAAAGCGACAGATCGACAACTACCGCAAGCGAATTAAAATGACTGAAACGCAACTTGAGCGTCACCGTTCATACATGGAGATGATGGTAATTAAAGCTCCGGTTGACGGTGTGGTAATCTATTCTGACCCGGATCAGACATGGGGCAGGACAGAGGTGCAGGTCGGTATGGATGTCGGCAAAGGAAGAGTTTTAATTACCATTCCTGAAATGTCGAATTTGATTGTTGACTTTGACTTGCCGGAGGCTTACCGCTCAAAAATCAAAGTCGGCGATGAAGCAATTATCTCACCTGATTCGCTTCCGGGGGTAAAGGTTACGGGAAAAATTTCCAATATTGCGACCTTGCCGGTGAATTTGATTAACTGGGACAGTTCTTCACCGAAAGTCTATAAAGCAAAAATCCAATTTGATGAGCAATCACCGTTGCTCGTTAATGGTATGAGTGTACAATTAAACGTGGTAACTAAAGTTATTCCGAAAACTCTTTTTGTCCCGGTTGAGGCGATTTTTGAGGATAACGACCGCTTCTTTGTCTACAAAAGCACTCTCGGCGGCGTCGAGGAAGTCGATGTCAAAATCGGCGAGTCAAATGATAACTTCGTACAGATTTTAAGCGGACTTAAGGAGGGCGATGTTGTTTACCTCTATCGACCGTATCAGAATAAGCAGGGAGATAAATAAAAAGTGCCTTCAGATTCGGAAAATATCGTTGAATTGAGAGATATTCGCAAAACCTACGTCAAAGGCGATTTGCAAGTTCCTGTTCTT
Source organism: Lentisphaeria bacterium (assembly GCA_017456285.1). GTDB lineage: Bacteria > Verrucomicrobiota > Lentisphaeria > Victivallales > Victivallaceae > RGIG5270. The sequence continues at coordinate 3,850 of JAFTJQ010000057.1, read as the reverse complement.
AAAGGCATTAATGCGACCGTCAAGCGAGGCGAATTTGTCGGTTTTATCGGCACCAGCGGTTCAGGGAAATCGACTCTGCTCAATATTCTCGGCTTGCTTGACGTGCCGACTTCAGGGCAGTATTTGCTGGAGGGGCGAAATGTCGAATCGCTTACCGACTGGGAACTTGCCGATATTCGCAACAAAAAAATCGGATTTATCTTTCAGTCCTTTAACCTTTTTCCGCATTTAACGGTCGAGCAGAATATCGAAGTTCCTATGCTTTACGGCAGGGTGCCGAAGCGTAAACGGCAAAAAATTGCACTTGAATTGGCACATCGGGTTAAACTCGGTCACCGTTTGGGTCACCGTCCGGGGCAATTGTCAGGCGGAGAGTGCCAGAGAATTGCTATTGCCCGTGCCTTGAGCAATAATCCTGCGTTTATTCTCGCCGATGAACCGACGGGAAATTTGGATGAAAAAACCAGTGATGAAATTATGGAGTTATTCCATGAACTTCATAATCAGGGGGTAACATTGGTTATGGTTACCCACAATCCCTTGCTGGCACCGCATTACGACAAAATTATTCGCCTGCGTGATGGTCAAATTGAGAGTGTCGAACAGGAGAAAAAAGAGTCAGGGGGACAATAAATTATGATGCTTGCGAGAGATGTTTTAGCGTTGTCAATTCACAACCTTTTGCTCCATAAATTCCGTTCCTTTTTGACCTCACTCGGAGTGATTTTCGGCGTAGGAAGCGTTATTGCCATGCTGGCGATTTCCGAGGGGGCTAAGCGGGCTGCATTGGAGCAAATCGAAGCAATGGGTATTGACAAAATTATTATTTACTCCCAGAAGCCTTTAATTGACGGCAAAAGCGACGGCGGTTCAACCTCCAGCGTGGTCGAGAGTTACGGGCTTACCGATAAAGATGTTTTTCACATCAGCAACATGGACAATGTGGATAGAATTTCAACTCTGACCAATACCCGCAAAAAGGTTTTGAAGGGCTTGAACAGAACTGATTTGAAACTTATCGGAATAGATTACACATTTTTGGAAGATTCAAATTCTCAAATGGTCGACGGCAGATATTTCAGTGCTATGGATTTCCGGGATAAACACAATGTCTGCGTAATCGGGACAAATGTCAAGCGAAAACTTTTCCAACTCGGCGAAACGAATATCGTCGGTTCAAATTTGAGAATCGAAAATCAAGTTTACAAAATTATCGGTATTTTTCACAATGAATACGGCAGTCAATACCCTGAAATCGGGGCGCAGAATGATATGATTCTGATTCCGGAAAGCACTGCGGAGGCGACCTATAATAACTACGCTTTCTGGCGTGAGGGTCGGGCATGGCGAATTGTTAAAGTTGAGAATGACGTTTTAATTGTCAAAGTCGAGGAGCTTATGCACATCGACGATACCAGCAAGCGTATCAGCAATTACTTAAGCAAAAGCCATGAGAATTTGCAGGACTGGGGCATGATCGTGCCATTGGAGCTATTAAAACAGCGTGAGCAGACACAAAATATTTTTACCATCGTTATGTCCTCAATTGCCGCAATTTCACTGGTTGTCGGTGGTATCGGCATTATGAATATCATGCTTGCCAGTGTCTTTGAACGCCGCAAAGAAATCGGTACCAGACGAGCTTTGGGAGCACAAAAAATTGATATTATTCTACAGTTTTTGCTTGAGACGGTTTTTCTGACCACTTCGGGTGGAGTAATGGGAATTTTAGCAGGCATCGGCATTGCGAAAATCATTACGCATTACAGCGGAATGCCGACAATATATTCAACTTGGAGTATCCTTGCATCATTGATAATCTCTTCGCTGGTCGGAATTATTTTCGGAACTTACCCTGCGTACAAGGCGGCACAGCAAAATCCGATTAACGTCCTCCGCGGCGAATAAGTTATTGCCCAAACATATTTTGCAATTTTTCAAAAATTACGGGATATTTGTGTGTTTTTTGATTTTTTTTGCAATAAAATTAAAAAAAATTACAAAATACACTTGACAAATAACGAAAACTCTGTATAGTACCATTGCAAATTAAAACAAATCAGGAGGTAAATTATGGCAAAACTCACTTGTCCCTACTGCGATATTGAAATTACTGAAAGTGCTATCGAGGGGAATGACGGATGTTGCCCCGAGTGCGGTGCAGCGATTAGCGGCGGCAGCTCAATGTACATGGATGATTATGACGATGAACTTGATGATTTTGATGACGGCGACTTCGATGATGACTTCGATGATGAAGATTTAGGATTCGACGACTTCGATTTTGATGATGACGGCGACTTCGATGATGACTTTGATGATGATTTCGACTTCGAAGAAGATGATGATTTTGATGATGAGCTTGACGACGAGGATCTGCTCGACGAATAGATTCAAATAACAAAGATTAATTACAAGCTGTTGTAAAATAAGGACGTTTTGCAACAGCTTTTTTTGTATTCTGTTATTCAAAATATATTTTTTTTAGGACGAAAAAATTTTTTTTATTTGAAAAATGTAATTGATTATGCTATATTATCAAAGTATAAGTTTTTTGAACTTTTCTGAATATTAATGCTTTTAAGAAGTGAAAGGAATAAAAAAATGGGTAAATTAGAAGGAAAAGTCGCTCTTGTTACCGGTGGAGCAAGAGGTATCGGAAAGGCTATTTGTGAACGCTTGGCTGCTGAAGGCGCTAAATTGGCTATCGTTGATATTATGCTCGATGTCGCACAGGCTACTTGCGAAGAATTCAAAGCTAAAGGCGTTGAGGCTTACGCTTATGCCGCTAACGTCGCAAAAATGGAAGATGCAGAAGCTACTGTCGCCGCTGTTGTTAAAGATATGGGCAGCGTCGATATTCTCGTCAACAATGCAGGTATTACCCGTGACACTTTGATGTTGCGTATGACCGAGCAGGATTGGGATGCAGTTATCGCAGTTAACCTCAAGGGTACATTCAACTTCACCAAAGCAGTTGTTCGCCCGATGATGAAACAGCGTGCAGGTAAAATCATCAATATCGCATCTGTCGTCGGCCGCATGGGTAATGTCGGTCAGGCTAACTACTCTGCTTCAAAGGCAGGTGTTATCGCTTTGGCAAAAACTACCGCTAAAGAATTTGCAAGCCGCAACATTCAGGTCAATGCAGTTGCTCCGGGTTACATTATTACCGATATGACCGGCAAACTCTCACAGGAAGCTACTGATCAATTCTTGAAGATCATTCCTGCAGGTCGTGGCGGACAGCCGTCAGATGTTGCTAATGTAGTTTACTTTTTGGCATCACCTGATTCAGACTATGTTACCGGTCAGGTTATCAATGTCGATGGCGGTATGTTGATGTAATCAATATAGTTCAGTCTTTTTATTAAGCTGCTGCAAGCAATTGCCGCAGCTTTTTTTTGGGCATTACCTTTGAATTGAAATATATTTATTAAAAATTAAGAATGCATCCTCCGTCGCCAAAGGCTATGGAGGACAGGGGAATTACGGTAGGTGTCGCTCTTTCGGAGCGACGAAGTGCGAGCCTAACGGCTCGTAGACTGGATGCTTCGTCGCTTTCGCTCCTCTGCATGACGTCAACTTGATTTTGCAACGGCGGCAGAGATAACCCATTTGGTCAGACGGGTCGGAAAATTTTAGATACGCTTGCTCCCAACTCTCCCAGGCATCTTAGGCTTCCCATAATCATCGCCGCGACCACCGCAGTCATGACCTGGCAACGCAAGGAAGAGGGGGAATACAAAGGTGGAGAGTAACTTGGAGCGATTTAGTGACAAGTGGCAATCTCCCCCGTTGTGTGGCAACTCGTGGCAAAAGATTTAAGGTGTCATTCCGCAAAAAAGCG